>JAQWBH010000029.1 GCA_028707405.1 Parabacteroides sp.
TCTTTCCGTGGTTCTATATTCTCAGCTAAATAAGCTGTTTGAGGAATATCTCTTATTTCACTGAATGCAACTCCAGACTGAAGCTGATGTACTAACTCTTTTATGGGTAATTCGCCCATTCCATAGATAAGCAAATCAGCCGAACTGCTGACCAATATACCTGGTAATAATTTATCTTGCCAATAATCATAATGAGTTAATCGGCGTAAAGAAGCTTCTATTCCTCCTAACACAACGGGCGTATCTGGATATAATTCTTTCAATATTTTTGTATACACAATACTTGGGTAATTGGGACGCATCCCTGGACGACGATCCGGCGTGTAAGCATCGTCACTGCGTAAGCGTTTGTTAGCTGTATAGTGATTGATCATGGAATCCATTGCACCGGCAGAAACACCAAAAAAAAGTCGGGGAGTACCTAATTTTTTAAAATCGCGATAATCGCCTCTCCAATCAGGTTGCGGCACAACAGCTACACGTAGTCCCATTGCTTCTAAAGTACGACCAATTACAGCAATACCAAATGAAGGATGATCAACATAAGCATCACCACTAAAAAGTATCACATCTATATAATCCCAGCCCCGCGCTTCAACTTCTTTCTTGGTTGTGGGCAACCAGGCTTCCGGTTTAAATGTTTTCATAATACAAAGATACGAATAATCTTATACCATCCTGAAATTAAAGTGCTAAATGAAAAACATTATAATAGGTGAAGGTGTTAATTGATAAATTATTCTATTCTAAATAAAAACATGATATGAAAACATTAACGAAAGAGAAACTCACCATTATAGGTGCAGCTGGTATGATTGGTTCAAACATGGCACAAACGGCATTAATGATGGGATTGAGCTCAGAAGTTTGTTTGTATGATCCCTATGAACCAGGTTTGAAAGGTGTTGCAGCAGAATTATTTCAATCGGGTTTTGATGCAGCACATATTACTTATACGTCAGATATTAAGGAGGCATTAACTGGAGCCAAATATGTTGTATCTTCAGGTGGAGCTGCTCGCAAAGCAGGAATGACACGAGAAGATTTGCTCAAAGGTAATGCCGGTATTGCAGAAGAATTAGGTAAAAATATTCATTCTTATTGTCCGAATGTCAATTTTGTTGTTGTTATCTTCAATCCAGCAGATATAACTGGGTTAATTACATTACTTTATTCAGGATTAAAACCTTCGCAAGTCTGTACATTGGCTGCTTTGGACAGTACTCGTTTACAAAGTGCATTGGCTCAACATTTTAATATTCGCCAAAATACAGTTCATGATTGTCGTACATATGGTGGTCATGGAGAACAAATGGCTGTATTTGCCTCAACAGCTAAGATCGGAGAACGTCCGTTACTCAACCTTATAAGGACATCTGAATTGACAGATCAACAATGGATCGATATTAAACAACATGTAATACAAGGTGGCAAAGAAATTATTGAACTTCGGGGTCGCTCTTCGTTCCAAAGTCCGGCTTATCTTTCCATAGAAATGGTTCGGGCTGCTATGGGAGGCGATACATTCCGCTGGCCTGCAGGAACCTATGTTAAAAATGAGCAGTTCGATCATATTATGATGGCAATGGAAACAAAAATTACAAAAGATGGCATTTCATATAAGGTCCCAACAGGAACTCCTGCCGAAATGGAGGAGTTGACGCACAGTTATGAGCATCTATGTGCAATGCGTGATGAAGTAATAGCTATGGGTGTAATGCCTGAAATTGACAAATGGAATACAATCAATCCCAATTTATAATTTGAAATGGTCTATGGTAATTGTCCGCTCCAAACAAAGCAACCATTGAATTTAGTTTTTAAATCAGTGGGGTATTCAAACAAACCATACACAGAAGAGCCGGAACCAGACATTGAAGCATAAATAGCACCTTCGCGATATAACGATTTTTTTATAGAGCCGATAACGGGGAATTTGGCAAATACGCTTGTCTCAAAATCGTTTTGCATGATTTCTTTCCATTCTGTTATCGGCTTTGTAATGGTCTCCTTTAGCGAAAAAAAAGGATAGTGAGGTTTAACCATTGAATAAGCTTCGGACGTCGAAACAGTAATATTGGGTTTGACAAGACACAAATAAAACCCGGAAAGAGAAAGATCGACAGATTCAAATATATTACCGGTTCCAGAGGCGAAAACAGGTTTGTTTTGAATAAAAAAAGGACAGTCAGCACCAATACCTGAAGCTAGTTCTTCTAATTCTTTATCTGATATATTCAACTGACAATAATCATTGACTAATCGCAACATATTTGCGGCATCCGATGATCCACCACCTAAACCTGCTCCAAAGGGAATATATTTATGAATATATACAGCCATCTGCGGAAGTGCATATTTTCCCATTAACAGATTTAACGCCTTCGTGACTAGATTTTTTTCAGCAGGAGTATCAATATCTATCCCTGTTTGATTGAAAGAAGGGACTTTTGCTGATATAACCTCTAAAGCATCTTTTATAGGAATAGGATAAAAAACGGTTTCAATATTATGGAAACCGTCAGGTCGTTTACTGACAATATTTAATCCCAGATTAATTTTTGCATTAGGAAAACAAATCATACGCAATACACATATATATAAATTTAAGCACGAATTTTTTAGTCTTCACGGGTTAATATCATCCGTATTATTCTATATAATTCGTGCTTATAGAGACGTACTGATTATTCAGCTTGTTTTTTTATATTCGGAAGTTCAAGTCCGTAACCCTTAATGCGATCTTCACGTTTCAATAATAAAGCCACCAAAACGGCCAAAATACCAAAACAAGTGAAAATAATCATCGGAAGTGTATAATCATATGTTGGTTTTCCATCAATATTTCCCGTGATACAATAAGTATTCAGTACTTTACCTATCATGAATGGAACACCCATCAATCCCCAATTCTGAACCCAAAAGATAAGCGCATATGCCGTACCCAATTTATTTTCCGGAATAATCTTTGGAACTGAGGGCCACATTGCAGATGGAACCAATGAAAACGCAATACCTAACAGAATAATCAAAATAAGAGCAATAATCCAGTTATTAAGAATAGGTATAGAAAACATTATATGGATGAAAACCAACATAATGGCTCCAATCAACATAATTGTAGCTCCTTTCCCTTTGCGATCGTATAAGTTACCAAAAAAAGGCGTAAGAATAATATTCCCAAATGGTAATAGGGCAGGGATGATGCCTGAAAGTTCAGGCGAAATATTAAATTTGTTGATCATTAGGTTCGGAGCAAATTTCAAAAATGGAAATACAGCGGAATAAAAAAGCACACAAAGTAAAGCTATATACCAGAATCCTTTCAATTTAATAATATCGAAAATATCTGCAAAACGGAACGGCTCTTCTTTATCTTCATTTGTTGCATTTTGAGCATCTTCTGCATCACGCCTTTTATCCATTAAAACAAATACAATAAATGAAAGTAAACCAATGCATAACAATATTAATCCAATAAAAATAGGTTTGCTTATGGAATCGCCTAAAGCATGACTTAACAATGGTGTAATACCTATAGCTAAACCTGTACCTATACGAGCTGTAGCCATTTCAAGCCCCATAGCCAATGCCATTTCTTTGCCTTTAAACCACTTTACAATAATTTTAGAAACTGTTATTCCAGCAATTTCCACACCAACACCAAAAGTGGCATAACCAAGCGAAGCTACTAACAACGGACATCCCCAATCAGTACCTAGAAAATGAACAGTTGCACCACCAAAATCATGTGAAATACCAAACCACTTAATAAACACACCTATAATCATGATACATACTGCCATCAGACCGGTAAACTTAACACCCATTTTATCGAGAATCATACCTCCGAAGATAAGCATCAGGAAAAATACGTTAAACCAACCATAAGCACTGGTAAATTTACCATAATCATCAGCGGTCCAACCAAGACCACCGTTGGCAACAGGCGTTTGCAATAAGTTTTGTAGCGGAGCCATCATATCCGTGATGAAATATCCGCAAAGCATTGTAAATGCTACGAGCCCTAAAACAGACCAACGCGCTGTTTTAGATTCACTCAATTTTCTTTGAATTTGTTCAACCATGATATTTTCTTTATTAATTATTATTTTTCTGATTAAGTAACGGAAGGGCTTCCGAAACAACATAAGTACTGCCTCCAATAAAAATCATATCCTCTTCTGATGCAGCTTGCTGTGCTAAACTTAATGCTTCACTAACCGTTTGACACGTGTAGCCTTTTAGTCCGTGAGAGACTCCTTTTTCTGCAAAAGTCTGGGCTTTCATTGCGCGACCGATTGCAGCTTGTGTGAAAAAATAAACTGCTTTTTTGGGCATAAGTTCTAAAACACCGTCAACGTCTTTGTCTGCCATCATTCCTACAACTAAAAACAAATGTCTATAATGTTTGACCTCTTCTTCCAATTGTTTTCCAAGGTATTGCCAACCTCCAATATTATGTCCCGTATCGCAAATAATCCGAGGTGTATTTTGCAGTAATTGCCAGCGTCCCATCAGGCCGGTTTGTTCAATAACATGCTCAAATCCTGTATGTACAGCATAGTCTGATATTTGAAAACCTAATTGCTTTAATTGTCTAATTGATTCAAACACCGTTGCTGCATTCTTATATTGTACGTTGCCACCTAATTCATCACAAATATCTCCATAATCATATGTCGATAGGAGCCATTTGCCATTATATAATAATGTATGCTTAATAATATGTTGGCAATCTTGAGCAAATGTTATTGGCGCGTTCTGTTGTTGGGCTCTATTTTTAAATACCTGAGCAACACTGTCTTTGTATACTTCACCAATAACAATCGGTGTATTTTCTTTTATGATGCCTGCTTTTTCAAAAGCGATTTTTTCTTCCGTATTACCTAAAAACTGTATGTGATCCAAGCTAATATTAGTAATAACACTCAAAACAGGGGTAATAATATTTGTACTGTCTAAGCGGCCACCTAAACCTGTTTCAATAACGGCAACATCAATTTTCATAGATCGAAAATAATCAAAGGCCAAAGTAGATGTAAGTTCAAAAAAAGAAGGTTTAAGAGGTTCAAATAGACTTGAGTAGCGTTTAACAAAATCAATCACATATTCTTTTGAAATCATTTGTCCGTTAACACGAATACGTTCTCTGAAATCAACCAAATGTGGAGAAGTATAAAGTCCAACTTTATATCCAGCTAAATGCAATATAGCAGCAAGTAAATGGCAGACAGAACCTTTTCCATTAGTTCCCGCTACATGAATAGTTTTATAGTCTCTATGCGGATTTCTTAAAAGATTATCTAGTGCAATGCTAGTATCTAATCCAGGCTTGTATGCTGATGGGCCAAGATGCTCATAAGCCGGCATACAAGTATATAGATAATGCACAGTCTCATCGTATGTCATATTTCAAATTATCAACTAATATTGAATCACATCTCTACAAATGGCGTAAAAATGTTTTGGCAAATGTAATCATATTTTTTAATTAAATCATATCAAAGAAAGGAAAATGAATAAGTCGAATATATTAAACATAATATTTATTATAGATAATAGTTTTCAATATTCATTAGGCCAATAAAATAAGTTCTCTCACTAAAAAGGTCATTATTTAGAAAAGAATTTTTGAAAATACTTGCACAATAAAAATGAAAGACATATCTTTGCACCGCTTTTAGAAAGAAGCAAATATTTCGGGGTGTAGCGCAGTCCGGTTAGCGCACCTGCTTTGGGAGCAGGGGGTCCCAAGTTCGAATCTTGGTACCCCGACTCTATTTAAAACAGCCTATTTATGGGCTGTTTTTTTATTATCTACATAACCATTTTACCTTGAAGAAGTCCATTTGTAGCTTTTTTTATTATTTTTGCAGGTGGAATGTTATAACGATAATGATATATGTATTCAGATAAAAAAAATATTCTCCAATTAGCTGCTTTGCTAAAAGAATTTGATATCAAAAAAATTGTATTGTGTCCTGGTTCTAGAAATGCACCAATTATTCAGACATTGGCAAATTATCCGTTTTTTAATTGTTATCCAATGACGGATGAACGGAGTGCTGCTTATTTTGCGATTGGACTTGCTTTACAAAGTGGACAACCAGCAGCTGTTTGCTGTACAGCTGGAAGTGCTTTATTAAACATATATCCGGCAGTTTCTGAGGCTTTCTATCAGAAAGTACCGTTAGTGGTGATTTCAGCTGATCGTCCTGCGGCTTGGATTGGTCAAATGGATGGGCAGACAATGCCTCAACCAGGTATTTTTGGCAATTTGATAAAAAAATCGGTCAATTTGCCAGAAATTCAAAATGAAGAAGATGAATGGTATTGCAACAGATTAATTAATGAAGCTTTATTGGAATTGAATCATCATGGAAAAGGTCCTGTACATATTAATATACCTGTTTCTGAACCACTATTTCAATTTCCAACGCAAGAATTACCTAAAGTACGCATGATTAGCAGATATCAGGGGTTGAATGTATACGACCGAGAATATACTGAATTGATTGATCGATTGAATGGATACAGTAAACGAATGATTATTGCCGGACAAATGAGTCTGATTTATCTTTTCGAAAAAAAATATTCTAAATTGTTGTATAAGCATTTTGTCTGGTTAACGGAACCTATTGGAAACAAAATTGTACCGGGAATTCCTATAAAGAACTTCGACGCTGCGCTGTATGCTCTTTCTGAAGAAACATTGGAAAGAATGACTCCAGAATTAGTGATTACCTACGGCGGACACGTCGTTTCAAAACGGTTGAAGGCTTTCTTGCACAAGCATCCACCGAAAGAACATTGGCATATCTCATTGGATGGCAACATTATGGACTTGTACGGTTCACTAACTACTGTTATAGAAATGGACCCATTTGAGTTTTTAGAAAAAATTGCATTTTTACTGGACAATAAACCAACAGAGTTTCCTAAATTCTGGGAGAACATAACAAAGAATGTTCCGGAGCCTAACTTCCCGTATTCTGAAATGGGTGCTATAGGATTACTCATTAAATCGTTACCTTTCCCTTGCGCTTTGCATTTGGCAAACGGTTCGACTATACGTTATGCACAATTATTTAAGTTCCCAGAAGATATTGAAGTCTGTTGTAACCGTGGAATAAACGGCATAGATGGCTCTTTATCAACCGCAATTGGTTATTCGGTATGTTCGGATAAATTGAATTTTGTAATCATCGGCGATCTTAGTTTTTTCTATGATATGAATGCAATTTGGAATAGTAATTATGGTTGCAATTTGCGTATCATGTTGATAAACAATGGCGGTGGCGAATTATTTAAAGCACTGCCTGGATTAAAAATGAATGAAAAAACTTATCATTTCGTGACTGCTGAACATAAAGTTTCAGCCAAAGGCTGGGCCATTGAACGTGGGTTTAACTATATGAGTGTACATAATATTGATGAGCTGACTGTTGCAATAACAACTTTCACACAGCAAGATCCTGCTACACAGCCTATGTTAATGGAAGTATTCACTGATAAAAATGAAGACGTACGTTTGCTAAAAGATTACTATCGTAATCTAAAAGACAGCTATAAAAACTAAATCTATATGAACATTAATAATTATTAATTATAATAATATGAAAATTTTACCCATCACAGTTTTATCTTTTTTGACGACTGTAGTATGTTTTGGACAGAACGGGCAAAGCTGTCGCTTTGCCTCTGATCCGACATTGCAAAAACCGGAACTCTATGCCGGTTTTGACTACGTAAATTTGCTTGACAGTACTTCTGTCACTGTTCAGCCTTCTGGATCAGGTTCTTTTGCCATATGCAAGACGGTGAAAATAATGGATATGAAAGGTGCTTTGGAAAATAGAGTTCTCAAGTATGACTACGATCCACTGACAGCTCATGCTGTATTTCATCGAGTGACCATTTATAAAGCTAATGGAGATGTTATCAATTTGGATATCACAAAAACTTACGATTATGTAGCTCCTGCTCGTGCTATTTATTGGGGTGCGCGGCAAATCATGATGGAAGTTGGACATTTGGATCCTGGTGATATTATTGACTATCAAATTGATAAAAAGGGATTTACCTATGCTTTACTCACAGATAATGACGACGAATCACGATTTGTTCCACCTATGCAAGGACAATTCTACGATATTGTACCATTTTGGGAAGACCAGCCTACAATACGTAAAGTCTATAAAGTGTCTATTCCAATGGAAAAAGAGATGCAATTTCAGTTTTATCAAGGAAGTTGCATGTCATCCATGCGTTATGAAAACGGACGAAAAGCTTACACGTTTATAAGTACGGATGTTATGCCATTCAAGAAAGAACCCAATATGGTTGATTTATATGACGCAGCACCAAAACTTATGATGTCATCGACACCGTGTTGGCAAGATAAATCTCTTTGGTTTAACAAAGTAAATGAAGATTATAAGAGTTTTACCAAATTGCCTGAAGCTCAAAAGAAAGTGGATGAACTTATTAAAGGGAAAACAGATGAAATGGAAAAAATAGCCGTATTAACACATTGGGTTGCTGATAATATTCGTTACGCAGGTATCACAATGGGCAAAGGCGAAGGATTTACATTGCATACAACAACAATGGACTATACAGATCGTTGCGGTGTATGTAAAGATATTGCCGGAACGTTGATTTCTTTCCTTCGTATGGCTGGCTTTCAAGCTTATCCGGCAATGACAATGGCAGGAAGTCGTATAGAAAGTATTCCGGCAGATCATTTTAATCATTGTGTTGTTGTTGTTAAATTATCAAATGGTACTTATATGCCGCTTGATCCGACATGGGTCCCATTTTGCCGTGAATTGTGGAGCAGTGCTGAACAACAACAGAACTACTTGCCTGGTATTCCTGAAGGTTCAGATCTGTGTATTACTCCTATTTCTTCACCTGAGAATCATTATGTTCGCATCAATGCAAATAATAAGATTGATACAAAGGGAACATTGACCGGACAGTTCACTATAACAGCCGAAGGTCAATCTGATAGCAATGTTCGTCGTATATTTACTCGTGGATGGCAGTCGCAATGGCATAACGATTTGGAATCGCAACTACTGACTGTATCTCCAAAGGCTCATTTGATAAGTGTTGATTATGGAAAAGACCCGAAGAATTATCAGGCCGCTCCTATCAAGATAACATTTCATTATGAAATTCCAGAATATGCTGTTGCAGCTGATGATGCTATGCTTTTTAAACCTTTGGTAATGAACAATCTGTATAATTCAGTGAAAAGTTTCTTGCGGATCAACACCGACCTGAATACACGTCTATATGGATTTAAAGATGCATGTTCACGACTAGTTGAATTAAATGAGAACATTCAATTTCCTGCTGGATATAAGTTGCTAAATAGTGACAGACATGATAGCAAGCAAAGTAATGCTGCTGACTTTGAAGGTTCTCTTCGTGGAGAGGGTAACAAAGTCGTTTTGCACGAAAAGCTGACACTCAAAAAGCGTGTATATGAAGCTCACGACTGGGACGGATTCCGCACTGCTGTTAATACTTATAAAAGTTATGGCAATTACTTGATTATAAATAAATAGAAGATTAATACTAAAACAATGAATAAGATATATAAATTCACTCTCCTGTTCTGTCTGCTGTTTGTGGCAGTACAGGCTTTCGCCGCGTCTGAAGCTGAATATAAGAAGATTGAAAAGACTTATAAGTTGAATGCCGATGGCAGTCAGGAATTTCGTTGCAACATAGAACTTACGTTGTATACACATATGGCTATGAACAGTGTTTATGGCGAAACGTTTATCGTTTATAATCCTGAATATCAAAAGTTGCAGATACATTCATCCTACACCAAACAGAAAGATGGTAAGATTATTAAGACGCCGAATAATGCTTTCGTTGAAGTTCTTCCTCACAATGCAACTAATGCTCCGGCATATAATAATCTGAAGGAGATGGTGGTCGTTCATACAGGACTTGAGATTGGTGCTACCATTTATCTGGATTATTCTATTATAAGTAAACCTGAATTCTCACCTGAGCTTGACATTTATGAAGAGCCTCTGCAAAGTTCACCAGTTAAATCATATACACTAACTGTAATTACTCCACAAGTAAAAGAGTTAAATTATACATTGAAGAATAACAATACAAACGTAATTGAGAAAATTACAGGCGACAATCGTACAAGTATCTGGAGGTTCACCAATCTACCAGCTGTTTCACATGATCCGCTAGTATCGGTTGTTAATGGAGACCAACCATTCTTTGTCGCTACAACTTATGCATCTACCAGTGATGCGCTGGCTACTCTTTATAAACAATTCGATCGAAAAAATAACATTCAACTATCAACGATTGCGGAAGGATTGGTTGAAGGTAAATCAAGTGATAAAGATAAGCTAGCAGCAATAATGGATTTTGTTACGACACATATTGACAATAATTCGTTGAATATTGAAGAAACCAGCTACCGTCTTCGTCCGGCAGAAGATGTTCTCAGTACAGCTTATGGAACAGATATTGAAAAAACAAACGTGCTCGCAGGTCTTCTTATTAGTGCAGGATTCGATGCAGAACCAGCTGTCCTCTACAAAATAAATGCCAATAATGGACTAGCATTAAATGCTATAGACCAAATATTTGTCGTTTGTAAAGCCGATGATGGAAAGCAATATCTGTTTACAACAAACTCAAACAGAATTAGTAAGGCTGCATTTTTGAACGGAATCGCACCTGTATATAGTTTGAGTACAGGCAAAAAAATAAATATATCGTCTTTAACGGATTATCAGATAAAAAGTCAGGTTTTAATTTCTTTTAATAACGATAAGTTGATTACTAAAGTACAGACAGTAACAGGTAGCGACATTAGACCTTATTTCTCTGAATCTAAAAAAGAAAGCACTGTTTCTGAAGCGTTAAGCATGAATAATGGTTATGCAACCATCGAACTTACTGAACCTATAAACAGTTTTGCTAATTTCCATTTTGGTCGCTTAAATAGTATTCGCAAAGAAAACCTTTTGTTGCCACGTCTTGTAGACGAAGAATATAGTTATGAGGTTCAACTTCCTGACGGTCTGGCATTGCAGACACCAATAACTAACAGAATTATTTCGAATGCTGCTGGTAAAATGCTCTATGTAGTGAAAAAAGAGGGAAACAAAGCTCTGATTACACGTAATTTACAATTAAACAAACAGCTCTATACTCCTGCCGGATATTCAGCATTGCGAGCATTAATGACTGAATGGGGAAACATAAACAACCGTACGTTAGTGTTTAAGAAACAATAATCAAGTCACGAAACATTTTTAATATGTATTATATTGTGTAGAAGGCTGCGGCATAAGCCACAGCCTTTTTTGTTTTTGTTCCAGTAATTTCTGGCACAATGTGTAACCTTCGTTATATAAGTCCATAATCTTTTTTACATTCGTTTCCGTTCGATGCACTTCTATAGGACGTACTGGACGAATCACAATGGCGTCGCCTTTAGCTTCGAGCTCATCAATGTAATCCAATACTTGGTTGTAACGACGATAGCGCATTTTTAATTGTTCCCGGATAGATGGATATTTACGGTAAACAAACGAAGGAAGCCAGAAGTTTTTTTCAGTTTTCCGATAGCCTTTATTGCGCGTTAGCACAATCACATTCCGATGGAAGCCATCATCAATAGCATGTTGAATAGGAATAGCATCACAAACGCCACCATCAACCATTGGAATACCATCAACATGCGCTACAGGACAAAGAATCGGCAATGTACATGATGCGCAACAAATGTCTATCAGCCGTTGTGGGTCTTTCTTTTCTTCATAATACTCAGCTTTGCCAGTCAGACAGTTACTTGTCACCATAACAAAGCGAGTAGACGACTTAAAATAAGCGTCGTAATCAAAAGGATAATACTTTTCAGGGTAGGTATAAAACAAGAAATGCATATCAATATAGCCACGGCCATGCAGAAAATGTTTCCAACCTATATAATTGTACTCTTTAAATAATTTGGTATCGCTGTAGAGTGTTCGTCCGCGTTGTCGCGACACGTACGATATACCGGAACTGGCTCCGGCTGATACACCAATCGTATAAGGAAACCACAAGTTGTTATCCATGAAGCAATCAAGGACACCAACAGTGAAGACAGCACGCAATCCACCGCCCTCAAGAACCAAGCCTATATAATTGTCTATTTTCATGTTCATTTATATATTGACACTCAAAAGTACATAAAACGCCACATATTAACAGACTAATTCCGAATAAAGTGTGTAATTTTGCAATTGCAAGGAAACAAAAATAATGATGCTCTCATCCAAAAAGAAAATTATATGCATAGCCATCTCGGCGCTTATTGTTCTGATTGTCGGATTAGCTTTGGGGCGTAATGCCATTGTTCGTTTTTACGTAGACCGAAAGTTGAGAACCATGGAACAGCGCTATAATCTAACCATCCGATATAGAGCACTCACTATACAGGGTTTAAGCACTTTGCATCTTGAAGGTTTATCAGTGGTTCCGCTTCATTCGGACACATTACTTTCAATGCAACATATTGAGGTGAAATTATCGTTTCCAAGGATAATGATGCTGAAGCCTGTTGTCAAATATATTAATGGCGACGATCTTGCGATACATTTAATGAAAGACAGTATTCATTCCAACTACGCATTTTTGTTTCATGTGGATTCTATAATAAATACGCCTTCACAGGATAAATGCAATTACGAAGTTCAAACCCGTCGGATACTCGATTTACTATTTGGACTTCTCCCTTCTGATGCTTCATTCAGAAACATACAAGTGACTTACCTTAATCAGAGCGACGACTTGGCCCTTTTGATTCCAGTATTCAATGTTAAAAAAAACCGCTTCATCACTCATATACGCAGTACAGAAAACGGTCAACAGAGTATTTGGGTATGTGAAGGCTTATTGCAGGATGATGAGCGTCGCATTGAAGCACGACTTTATGCAAAAGAAAACAGCAAAATTACGTTACCTTTCATTAACTATAGGTGGCATGCGCTAATGCAGTTTGACACGCTGTTATTTAATATGGCGGAGTTGAAAGAGCACGATCACGTGCAATCACTCAATGGATTGGCACGCGTCAGTGGACTGACATTACATCATGAGCGAATCTCGCCGGATACTGTTCTACTCGATAGCGGTTCTTTTGCATGGAAGCTCAACGTCGGCAAGAACTATTTGGAGTTAGACAGTTCTACTGAGGTCATTTTTAATCGCATGATATTGCATCCATATTTGAAATTGCAACGCGGTAAGGACTGGCACATAACGATGCGTGTCGACAAACGTGATTTTCCGGCTAATGATCTTTTTGCATCGTTTCCACCTGGGTTGTTTAGTAACTTGGATGGACTGAAAGCGGATGGTACACTTACGTGGCATTTCCTGCTGGATGTTGACTTCACCCAGATTGACAGTTTACTATTTGAATCAACATTGAAGTCGCGTAACTTCCGTATCGTCAAACAGGGTAAGACTGACTTACACAAAATGAACGGGCCCTTTATGTATACAGCATACGAAAATGGCAATCCTGTGCGCACGTTCGAGGTCGGGCCAGACAATCCGTCGTTCCGCCCTATAGGCTATATTTCACGCTTTCTACCCATAGCCATTATGCAGAGCGAAGATGCAGGATTCTTTCAGCATTCAGGTTTCATTCCAAGTGCCATCCGCGAGTCTTTGGTGAAAGATTTGAAAGAACGCCGTTTTGCCCGCGGTGGCAGTACGTTAAGTATGCAACTGGTTAAAAACGTGTTTTTGAGCAAGAACAAAACGATTGCACGTAAAATAGAAGAAATCTTAATTACATGGCTCATTGAGACCAATCACCTTACTTCTAAGGAGCGTATGTTTGAAGTATATATGAATATAGCCGAATGGGGTCCGCTCATTTACGGAGCGTGCGAGGCATCGCACTATTACTTTGCCAAAGAGCCATCGGAACTGACTTTGAGCGAATGTATCTTTTTGGCTTCCATCATTCCGAAGCCAAAACATGTGCACTGGTGTTTCAATGGATTGACTCTTAAGCCTTATTATGCTGACTTTTTCCGTGTGGTGTTGAGTCGGATGCTTTTGCGTGAGCGTATTTTACCAGAGGATGCGGTCGGTGCATCGCCTGAGGCGGTGAAGATAACAGGTCCTGCTAAAGATTATATTTTCGGGAGGTCTGCTGACACGATGGTTGTCAAGGAAAATCAATCGTTACCGTCGTTCCTTGTTCCAGCACCGAATCGAGGTGTACTTCTGCACCATAAATATTAAGAATACGTATTGACAGACTAAGTCCCAAACCTTTACCTGAAAAGTCGCGTGTGTTCGATGCACGGTAGAACGGCTGATATATACGGTTGAGTTCTTCTGGTGGAATGCCTATTCCCTTATCCTTTATTTCGAGTGTCGCGGCGCGGAGGCGCATCTCCACGATCTCTTCACCGGAGTATTTGCAGGCGTTGTTGATAATATTACCTATGGCTATTTTCAACAAATTGGGATTAGCTTCGAAGCAGTAGGCGAAGTTGTCGGCGCTAAAGCTTATCCGCTTATCTGTGAACTGCATCAGAAAATCGGCCAGAAATACCATTTCGTGATTGCCCTCCTGTATCTCGCTGTCACTTTTTGAGAGGAACAACAGGCTCTTCATTAGCTGGTTGATGCGCTTGGCTTCGGTGATAATACGTACGAGCGCCGCTTGGTATTGTTGTGGCGTACGTTCTTTCATGAGACTTATTTCGCATTCGCCCTGAATGGCTGCAAGCGGATTATTAAGTTCGTGCGACGCGTGATGAATAAAGCTTTCCTCGCTCTGATGAGCTGCATGAATTCGGTCTGCCGTAAAAGAAGCATAGCGTTTGCCTATCATACGGGTAGTTATTGCGGCTACAACGATGAGGACGAATGCCAGTATAACCAAGCTCCACCCTTTTAGACCGGACAAGGCTGCAAGGACAATGAGAATACAAGTGGCTGCAAGAATGCCAATAAAGGCATGGAGGTAGCGATGTTCGATTGATTTCTCAGGCAGGCTATTCATATGGTTCATCAATCATATATCCCACACCGATAACAGTATGTATCAGCTTGTTATTAAACCCTTTATCAACTTTGGCGCGAAGGTAATTCACATAGACGTCGACTACATTCGTACGATCCATCTCCTTATCCCATACCTCTTTGAGCAGGTCCAAGCGGTTCTGCGCCACTCCTTTGTTGCGCATAAGGTATTCAAGAAGTCTAAATTCACGAACGGTCAATTCTATCGTTTTCTTACCGCGCAATGCTCGACGAGCAGAAATGTCAAGAATAAGGTCGCCACAGGTAATCTGTTCGGGTTGTGTGTCGCTGCTCGCACGGCGAAGTAAGGCCTTAATACGTGCTTCGAGTACACTAAAGCTGAATGGCTTAGTAATGTAATCGTCTGCCCCTGCATCGAGTCCGCTAACAATATCTTCGGTTGTACCCAGTGCTGTAAGCATGATTACTGGTGTCGAATATCCATACTTCGAACGATAACGACGACAAAGCTCCAGCCCACTCATACGAGGCATAACAATATCAAGTAGCAGAAGCTGGAACTCCTCCTTGTCGACTAGATTCCAACCAGCCTGTCCATCGAATGCTGTACGTACTTCGTGTCCAAATTCCTGCAACCCTCGTTCAATAAAGGAGGCGATATTCTGCTCATCTTCTACCAGTAATATTTTTGCCATATAGTAATATCTTTTATTTCCATTATAAATGGGAGTGTGTCAAAACAACAAATCTATATCTTCAGCAAGACCTTTTTTATTCTTCATTATCGTAAATCAATGGTAAAGAATTGTTGATCTCCAAATATGGAATCTTAGGATACATCAGCTCATAAATAATCCTCTCTTTCTCGTCGGGAACTTCTTCGACTCTGACCCGCGTTATTCCTTGTCGCTTAAACCCCAATGCTTCAGCTGCCGATGCCGACACATCAATGATACGTTTTCTTTGGCGTGGACCTCTATCTGTGACGCAGACGATAACCGATTTATTGTTGGTTAAATTAGTAACTTTTAGAAAAGTACCGAAAGGATATGTTCTGTGGGCCGCTACCATATCGTTCTGGTCATGAACACGTCCACTGGCCGATCGTTTGCCGTGGAAACGTGTATGATAAAATGAAGCTAGACCTTCTTCCTGACTCCACATTGCCGTTGCTCCTTGTAGAAAAAGAGTAGTAATCAACGTAATATGTAACAAATGAGAGGACATTTATCTATTCCTTAGTATTGTTTATTTGCAAATATAATAACAATATTCCTTACTGCAAAGGTTTGCTGTTATATTCTCTTTTTCATTGCTTTTAACAAGGCAACATTCATACTAAATTTAAATTTGGAATAATACTTCTTGAAACTCATTATATTACATTTTACGATATTATTTTGCTTTCAGCTTCATAATGGTAATCGAATTCGGCGGAAAATAATAAACCATAGGCGAACCGATTGAAAAAGAAATATGTTTTGCCACCGGCATTATTTCTTTCGGATGCACAAAAGTATTGCTTGCTTCAGGCAAACCAATCAATTGTGTAATATCAGCTGTATTACGGGTGCTCATACCTGTAATGTTGAGACGGGTTTTTTCTTCGTGCATCGTCGTATTGACAACTTTGAGAATAATTATCTTTTTTGTTTTATCGTAAGTAGCCACGGATACTAATGATGGCTCAGGTGCCATCTTGATTTTATGTACCAATGAATCATTTACATAGCAAGAAATACATTCATCACGGCAAACCATTTTGATCTTATACCAGCGGTTGCTTTGATAAGGGAAATGGATCGTTGAGGAAATAGCGTCTTTCACCTTTCCCGATTGACGGAACAGTTCAATTGTTCCTGCCCCAATATTCATTCCTATGAAATCACTCCTTTCGCCTCCCAATCCATTATCACGCACACGAAACTGTATTGAACCACTTCCTTTTATTCGCATGACATCGGCAGAGAATATGTAATTATAGGAATCCGACTTTCCGGCAAGAAGATAATTCCATCGGTTTGCAGCCGGATTAAGTATGCCATTATCTACGTCCCATCCGCCTGTCATTATTGTTGCCGCCGAAATATTCCTTCCGTCAATACGGGCATTCTTGATGCTGTAGGTATTATCGAAGAGTTCAATTCCGGGACGTCCAAAGGTCACTTGCGGACGCTGATAAGTTTGAGTAACAGTTTTCAATACATCATCACCGCGATTATTGGCAAAAAGCTGATACATATAATAAGTAGGCGTTGGCACAGCTCTGTTTCCGTCAAACAGTATGACTGGTTGACGTTGGAGCGGATATTTAACATTACCAATGATAGGTGATAAAGCTACACGTTTCACTATATCCTGTCCATTTTCAATACCAATGAGGAAACAAGCTTCAGCAATAGCTTTGCGCATGTTACCCCAATTGTTATCGCTTGTCTGGCTAAATTCGCCAATAAACATTGACGATGACAAGCGCGTATATCTCATTGGAGCGTAACGATCATAATTACTAATCAAAAATGGCTCAGTCGCATAAAAATGGTGATCAGACCAGTCACTTCTTATTTTACCAGGTGTAATAGAACTGCCTATAACCGTTATTTGCGGATAACGGTCGTTGATCGCTTTCTTGAATAAATCAAAACGTTTTGCATATTCCTGGCCGTAATTTTCGCTTCCTATTTCAATATATTTAAGTCCGAAGGGCTTGGGGTGTCCTGCAGCTGCACGCATGGCACCAAAAATTGAATCAGTCGGTTGATTAGCATAAGCAATAGCATCCAATGCATCCTGCACCAGTTTGTCCATTTCTGTAATATCTTCGTATCTTGGACGACGACTCTGACTCGTAACTCCGCTATTAATAACATATACAGGCTCTGCATTTAGATCCTCACACATCTGCAGGAATTCATGATAACCAACTCCGCTTGAAGAACCATAAGCATAAATATTCCAAAAATATTTACGTGAATCGATATTCCCTACAGTCTCACGCCATATAGGAAAAGTCCCTGCTGTATATCCTTCAACAAAACTTCCCCCCGGAAAACGTATAAATGCAGGATGAATCGCATTTATCAATTCCATCAATCCTGGCCGCAATCCATTACTTCTTCCTTTCCAAGTATTCTGAGGCATTAGCGATACAGCATCAATCCAGAACATAACGGTTGTGTCAGCTGTAATCGTCAACATCGCTTTCTCCATGCTCTTTGTTGCAGTAAATGTATGATGATACTTCCGCCAATCGTAAGGCGTTGTAATAATATGATATTCATCACTTATATTCTCTGTACCAGTTGAATCTGATAATGCAAGATTAATTTTTTTCGGCATAACAGACTTCCCCTTAACATATATAGCCAAATTATATTTCTCTCCTTCACGAATTGGTATACCCCGATAACCCTCGCCAACAATGCCACTTCTTCCCGTAACTGTTGAGCCATTGATTGATATAAATAAAGAACGATTATTCTGGTCATTAATAGGCTGCTTATTGTCAATAAACATTTGTGTGTTGGAATTAAGCACATGCCAACCTATCACCGTATCCGTACGAACAAAGGGAATTGTCCATCCGTTTGGTGTTATCAACATGCGCTGTGCAGGATCAAAAGGGCAGTTCAAAGGTGGAACTCCATCTTCAAAACTTCTGTTCTGTAGCAATTCGGCATAAATTCCACCATCAATGCCATGATTTATTTCTTCTATAGTCAGTCCGTATAACGCCTTGTTAACAGGAAATGACAACCCGTCTGCCTCGACTGTTATAACGGAAGTTACAGGTAGATCAGACTGACATCCCAGTAAAGATGCTAGCAAAAAAGAAAAAACAGCAACTAGTGTGCGTTCGAAATTCATCTTATATAATTTCAATAATGGAAATATTTCCCGTTTCAAACTGCAAACTTATAGAATTATTTTCAAATAGCGATATAATTGATGATCACTTCGCAAAGTAAAAAAAAGTTCCCGCAAAATAAGATAGCATTTAAAATAAAATCTTACATTTGTGCATCCTGAGCATGCATGAATATGTAGTGAAAACGATTTTTGGGTTGACATGTATTTTGCTTATTATTAAAATTGGGGACTTTTGTAGGACAAAAAGATATAAGAATTAGAATTTAGAACATAACATAATGGATGACTTAAAATCGAAGTATACTATTCTTATAGTTGATGATGTGCCAACTAACATTATTTTAGTGATGGCCATTTTGAAAAAAGAAGGATACAATCTGTTAACAACAGATAGCGGACCAAAGGCATTGCGTATTGCAGATGAAAAAGTGCCCAATTTGATTCTGCTGGATATTATGATGCCAGGAATGGATGGTTATGAGGTCCTTCAAAGACTTAAGAATAATCCCAAAACTAACGGAATTCCTGTTATCATTATGTCTGCGTTAAGTGATATGCAGAGTATTGTAAAAGGATACCAATTAGGTGCTGTTGAATATGTTACCAAACCATTTCAACGAGAAGAACTGATCAAACGTGTGGGTCATCGTTATGAATTATTCAGCATTACTCATATAAAAAAAGAATTAGAAGATACAATTGTATCACGTGATACGCTCTATTCCGTCATCGCTCATGATTTGCGTTCTCCATTAGGGTCTCTTAAAATGATGAATAATGCAGTTTTGATGATGGTAGACCAGACAAAAATAAGCCCTGAAGTATTTGAAATGCTTCAAATGATGAATAAAACATCAGAAGAACTTTTCCAACTATTGGATAACCTTCTCAAATGGGTAAGAAACAGGCTTAACAAACAAAAAATATTCAAACAAGAAGGTGATATAAATGCAATCATTCGAAGCACAGTTGATTTGTTTGAACCTGTTGCCGCTCAAAAACATATAACAATTAAAACAGAAGGTCTTGAAAGTCCCTTAACAGCATTTTTTGATGTTGATATGGTTCAAACAATTGTGCGTAATATTGTATCTAATGCAGTAAAATTTTCTTTTGAAAAAGAAACAGTATTTGTATCAGCCAAATCAGAAGGTGACTATTTGACTGTAAGTATTATGGATGCAGGTAAAAGCATAAAGCAAGAGGATCAAGACAAAATATTGAATCCGAAAGTTCAATTTACAACTTATGGCACTAATAATGAAAAAGGCTCAGGCCTGGGATTGATGTTATGCCGAGATTTTATTGAGATGCATAACGGAAAACTATGGTTTGAAAGTGAAGAAGGGAAAGGAACTACATTCAATTTTTCACTAAACGTTTTGAACCAAACTTCGTCATCACAATCTAAACAGATCTGACAACCAATAGAACGGGATACAGGCGAAGAATATACAAGCAATAAAGTTCTTGAGCTAAATCAGAAGTGTAGTTCATTATTGAAATTTCTCTTTGAAATCAATGGATTTCTACATAACTTATGTATCTTTGCCTGCAAATAAAATCAGTAATGGAAGGCAAAGGCGAAATTATTCTAATAACCATAAATGGCTATGATCGGCCAGGTGTAACAGCTGCATTAACTGAGATTTTGGCAAGAAACAATGCCGTCATTTTGGATATTGGTCAAGCTGATATCCATAGTAATCTATCTCTGGGAATCTTGTTTCAAAGTAAAGAAAAAGACTCGGGTAACATACTAAAAGAATTACTTTTCAAAAGCTATGAACTTAGTGTAAACATTCGTTTTACGCCTATAACCGAAGAAGCTTATAGTCAGTGGGTCTCTCTTCAAGGTAAAAACCGATATATCATCACTATTGTAGCTCGGAAACTAGCGGCCAAACAAATATCAGGCATATCACATATTATTGCCCAGCAAGATATGAATATTGATGATATTAAGCGCCTTACTGGACGTATACCACTAGATGAAAATGCAAGGACGCCTAAAGCAAGTGTTGAGTTTTCTGTACGAGGCACACCTAAAAATAAAGAACAAATGAAAGCGGACTTTATGACGTTATCTTCTGAACAAGAAGTGGATATTTCTTTTCAAGAGGAAAGCATGTATCGCAGAATGCGTCGTCTGATTTGTTTCGATATGGATTCAACGCTAATTGAAACAGAAGTTATTGATGAATTGGCTATGCGAGCGGGAGTTGGCGATCAAGTAAAAGTAATTACCGACTCAGCCATGCGTGGCGAACTTGATTTCAGTGAAAGTTTCAGTAAAAGATGTGCTTTATTGAAAGGACTAGACGTCTCAGTTATGCAGGATATTGCGGAACATCTTCCCATTACAGAAGGCGTTGATAGGCTGATGCGTATTCTTAAAAAAGTTGGATTCAAGATAGCAATCCTTTCCGGTGGTTTTACCTACTTTGGCAATTATCTGAAACAAAAATACAATATCGATTACGTCTATGCCAATGAGTTGGAGGTAGAAAATGGTAAACTTACAGGTCATTATATTGGCGATATTGTTGATGGAAAGCGAAAGGCAGAATTACTCAAGCTTATTGCTCAAGTTGAAAATGTTGATTTACGACAAACTGTTGCCGTTGGTGACGGAGCAAACGATTTACCTATGATAAGCATAGCCGGTCTTGGAATAGCCTTTCATGCTAAACCTAAAGTGAAAGCTACAGCTAAACAATCTATTTCCACAATTGGTTTAGATGGTATTTTGTATTTTTTGGGATATAAAGATTCATTTTTAGATGAACAAATGTAAAATATAATAATTAGTATGGTTAGACACATTGTAATGTTCAAACTCAAAGAGTTTCCAATGGAAGAAGAAAAACAGTCCAAGATGCAAGAAATAAAAACACGTCTGGAAAGTTTGAAAGACAAAATTGATGTTTTACGTTTTATACACGTAGATTTTAATATTAATCCTGCTGAAAAATGGGATATCATTCTAACAACAGAAATGAATACATTGGAAGATGTCAACACATATTCAAATCATCCAGAGCATGTAGCTGTAGCAAAGGACATTATCGGTCCAGCAAAAATTGATAGAGCTTGTGTTGATTATCAATTTTAATTCTTGTAAAATGAAAGATTTTAATATAGAAGAACGCGTTCAACGTGCGGTTGATAATTTTTATGATGGATTCAATTGTGCACAATCTGTATTTTTGGCTTATTCTGACATATTCGAATTAGATCTGGACACCGCTAAAAAAATGTCTGTTTCTTTTGGTGGCGGCATGGGAAAAATGCGGGAAGTTTGCGGAACAGTCAGTGCCATGTCAATGTTGGCCGGATTCAGATATCCTGTGATGGATGCAAAAGATCAGGATGCACGAACAAAAAATTATGCAATAATACAAAAGATGGCTGCACTGTTTAAAGAACAAAATAATACAATTATCTGCCGAGAATTACTTGGTCGATTGGCTGAATCAGATACTCCAGCTCCTGAATTACGAACAAATGCATATTATGAAAAACGTCCTTGTGCGCAATTTGTTGAAGAATCGGCTCGAATAGCCGGTAAAATGCTGAAGGGAGAATTAGAATGAAATTAAGCCAGTAACCTAATTTGAGATACATAGCCCAATGTTCTTATATCCTGAAATAAACTAGTGTAAGAAGATTGGGCTTTCACGTTTACTTTATAGGTAATAATAGAAGTATTTTGCTCGTATAATGATTCAAAAGAGACACTTACAATGTAAATATTCTGCTTTTCCAATATACTTCTCAGAACCTTCAAATCAGGAGTCGAAGTTTTGCAGGTAACAGTCAATATCTTGTTTACTCCGTTTAAAAACATTCTCTTTTCCAATTGCTCAAGACTCACTAAAACTACGAGAGTTAGAAAAGTAGCGACAATTGCAGGGATAAACATTCCTGCACCGATAGCTAATCCTATTACAGCAACAACCCAAATACATGCAGCAGTTGTCAAACCGTGAATACTTCCTTTACTTTGAATAATAGCTCCGGCTCCTATAAAACCGATTCCTGCAAGAACCTGTGCCGCTATACGTCCCGGGTCGCCATTTAAGAAGTTGGGATAAGATTGAGGAATCCATATGGAAATAAGCATTGCAGCTGTAGAACCCAGGCATATTAATGTAAAAGTACGCATTCCGGCTTCCCGCCTTCTGAACTGACGTTCAACGCCAATAATAGCTCCTAATAGAAAACTAATTAATAAACGTATAACAGCTGTATAAGGAGTAATAACAGTACTTTGTAATATATCTGAAATGTGGCTATACATAGGCTATTTAGCTTTTGTTCTTTAGATTATACTTCTAGAGTACCAATGATTTCTTTAACCGATTTAAATCCATGGCGATTACAATAATCATCGATTCCTGCTATGACTTTAATACTTACAGTCGGATCTATGAAATTATATGTTCCTATTTGTATGGCTGTTGCACCGGCAAGCATAAATTCAACGGCATCTTTCCAATTACATATACCGCCAAGTCCAATTACAGGTATTTTTACAGAATGAAATACCTGCCATACCATCCGTAAAGCAACTGGTTTCACGCAAGGTCCTGATAAACCACCTGTTATAGTAGATAATTCAGGTTTTCGTTTTTCGACATTAATGGCCATCCCCAACAAGGTGTTTATTAGCGAAACAGAATCAGCTCCTTCGCCTTCAACAGCTTTTGCTATTTCAGTAATGTCAGTAACATTTGGTGACAGTTTTACGATCATAGTCTTCGGGTATACCTTGCGAACAGCTTTAACAACTGAGGCGGCGCCACAGGATGTAACGCCAAAGGTCATACCTCCCTGTTTCACGTTTGGACAAGAAATATTAACTTCAATTGCTGATATATGATCTAAAGATGCAATGACTTCGGCACATTCAGCATATGTTTCGATGCTAGAGCCGCTGACATTAACAATCACATTTGTATCTATATCCTTAATAGCTGGATATATATGTTCGGAGAAATAACGGGCACCCTTGTTTTGAAGTCCAACTGCATTAAGCATTCCTGAAGGTGTCTCCACCATTCTTGGATAATCATTTCCCTCCCTCGGTTGAATGGTTGTTCCCTTAACAATGATTCCACCCAAACAAGAAATATCCATAAAATCAGCATATTCAACACCGTATCCAAATGTACCCGAAGCAGTCATAACTGGGTTTTTGCATTCCAAATTGCCTATGTTTACATTCAATTCTGCCATTTCAGTTTCTTTATATTAAATACAGGTCCTTCCGAACATACACAAACATTGCCTTCTGTTGTCTTTTCTATGCAACATAAACAAGCACCAATGCCGCATGCCATTTTATTTTCCAATGATACCTCACAAACTATATTTCTTTGAATGGCAGACTTTGCAACGGCCATCATCATAGGTTTAGGACCACAAGCATAAATGAAATCAAAATAATTTTGAAAAATAGTATGATCAGTTACAAATCCTTTTTCTCCTAACGAACCATTTTCTGTAGTGATATAAACTTCACCATATTGATGAAATAAGTCTGACTGTAATACATCCTCTTGCGAACGTGCTCCAAGCAAAAATGTTGGATTAAAACCTTGTTTTCTTAGGAAGGCCCCTAAATATAACATTGGAGCTACACCGACACCTCCACCAATCAACAATAATGAATCATTCCTATTTCCTGGTATACTAAAGCTATTACCTAAAGGTAGTTCTACATTTATTATATCACCAGGCTTATATTCTGCCATTTGTTTTGTTCCATCACCAACAATTTGTATAAGTAACCAAAGTTCATTTGTGTCTCTATCTACAAAATTAATAGAAATAGGACGACGTAAAAAAGTAGAAGGCGAATGATCTACTTTTACTTCAACAAATTGACCCGGCAACATCTCAGGTAAAACATCAATTGTTCCTAATTTCAATAAGCAATAATTCTTATGAATGCGGCAATTGCTGTTCACCATCATGTCCAATATATACTTCTTCATATAAAACATTCCTATTTTTATGCAAATATAAGAAACTGTTTTGAATTTTCTCCGAATTATTTCAGGAGTTGTTTTTAAGGATTCTTTTTGTTTTCACGAAATCAATCAGAAACTTAATCCTAATCTTTCTTCCCTTTTTCTGGTATAAAGGCTTCAAACGTGTTATCTGTATAAAATATCATTATTTTAGATATTGATTTTATTGTCTTGTCATTATACATAATATTCTCTGATACAGAATGTTTTATATCATCTAGATGTGTCTCAACCCTATTTTCTTTGCGATATTCAGAGGCAGTCTGTGGCTCAGGTGGAGATATCGTTGTATTTTTGAACAAATCTGGTTCTACAGACACTTTTTGATTCGTCATGCTGCCTTTGCCAAACATCAACCAATCAGAATTAACATATGTAAACCGTTCCAATATTTTCATAATGACATCTAAACTGGGTTTGTTTCTTCCTGATGTAATATGGGACATAGCTGAACGCTGAATTCCTATTTCTTCAGCGAATCGAGAAGGGGCAAAACCTTCTCGTTCCATAATCTGCAATATCCGATCTCGTATAGGATCTATCTCCATATTTTTTTCAATTATAACAATGACATTATGTCAGATTAATTAATACAAAAAAATATTTAAGTAAACGGTACAAAGTTAAACTATAAATTCCAATTATACAATATATTGTTATAAATTTATCATGATATAAAAGTTAATTGCGATATACAATATTATACAAACATTTGTATACAAAGGGAATAAGACTTTCTTTCTATGTTAAGTATTACTTTATAATTATTCTATATTAATTTGTTATACATCTATTTATAATACTAATATATCATACTTGAATGCTTGTTTACAATTATTGTAGACAAATGTGATGAGTTATTTTTATCTATACATTAACAATTTAATATAAATGACTGATTATAATATTATTATGTACATATATAGAGACTGAAAAATTATACATAAATTTAATGACATATATTAAGCATGTAAACTTATTTAATGGATATAATTGATTACATTTGTCATTACAATAAATATAAAAGATATAATTTGTATAATAATATATACATTTGTACTTGTTTACTTTTGTATATGTTTAATCATGTGACTAAAATGCAGTATCAAGGCCTATCTATTTCTTTGACTCATGACAAAAAGACATTTGTATACAAATTCTTTATCTATAACTATTGAACACAGGGTTAAGATCGGTTAATAAAATTGCTATATCGAACTCGCGTTGAATAAACGTAAGCATTTTCCCTATTTGTTTGGGGAACAATTAAGTAAAAAGAAGAATCGGTATACTCTATTTTAGTGGAGAATTTTATAGAGAAGTTCTTTGAGAAGATCAGAATTTGATGCAGAAGAATTGGTTACCCCTTTTGATCGGGCATCAATTGAACGAATTTCACCTATGAGAAGAAATGTTTTCATTGCTGAGAAGTAGTGTAGACCAGATACATAATCTTTGGCTTGAAATGAAGCATGTAGACCCAATGCTTCCATGATCCCTGCTTCTGAACGGTTTGGAGAGTAGTAACAGATTAATAGATTTGAAAAATAATTGAATAAAACAGAAAGTGTAACTTGTATTGGATTATTCTTAGGATTTCTTTCAAAGTATTGCACTATTCTATAGCATTTTAATGAATCTTTTATAACTATGGCTTTCAATAATTCGAAATTATTGTATTCTCTACTAATGCCAACACTGTTTTCCACCAATTTAGGTGTAATTCGTTTTGTATGGTTTATCGATAAAGAAATAGATAGTTTATCAAGTTCTTTATTAAGCTTACTCAAATCGTTTCCCAAGAAGTCTGATAGCATTTGTGCAGCCTTTATATCAATTTCGATAGAACGTTGCTGAAGAAATGTGACAATAAAACCAGACATCTTATAATCAGGTATTTTTTTTGAATCAAATAATATCCCAACTTTCTCAACAAGCGATGCCAGAGATTTACGCTTATCCAAACTTTTATATTTGTAATTGATAACTAAAATTGTCGATTGAAGGGGATTCTTTACATAGGATGAAAGGAGATCAATATTATCAATCAATTGAGCCTCCTTCACTACCACTAACTGATATTTCGACATCATAGGATATCGACGAGCTGCATTTATTATCGATACCGTATTAACATCAGCTCCATACATGATAATTTGATTGAAATCACGTTCATTCTCATTCAATACACTATCAATCAATTTATTAGTAATTTGATCAACAAAAAAGGGTTCTTCACCCATTAAAAAATAAACAGGTGCATATCTCTGTGCAGCTATATCTGCGCAAATTTCATCAAATGTATACTCCTTTTTTGCCATCTGCATTTACAAATCTACCAGCTAAAACGTATATGACGGATCGTTTTCTTTCCATCAATAATCTGGCGCAGTGCTTCAATTCCTAAATCGACATGCTCCTCGGCATAATTCTTAGTTACAATTTTATCCCCTTCGGCTGTTTTTATACCTTGCTCTTCCATCGGTTTATCCGAAATCATTAACAAAGCTCCTGTCGGAATTTCATTAGCAAAGCCGGCTGTGAATAACGTGGCAGTTTCCATATCGATGCCTGTGGCGTGAGTGCGACGGAGGTAATCTTTAAAATCATTATCGTATTCCCATACTCTTCTATTTGTCGTATATATAGTACCTGTCCAATAATCCTTTCCATGGTCACGAATAGCCGACGAGATGGCACGCATCATTGAGAAGGCAGGCAATGAGGGTACTTCTGGTGGAAGATAATCATTAGAGGTGCTCTCTCCACGAATAGCTGCAATAGGCATGACATAGTCGCCAATATTATTTGAGGTCTTCAGCCCCCCACATTTTCCTAAAAATAATACTGCTTTAGGTTTTACGGCGGACAGCAAATCCATTATTGTTGCTGCATTAGCACTACCCATACCAAAGTTGATAATAGTAATGCCCTCAGCTGCCGCATTAGGCATTGTATTCTTCAATCCTAAAATAGGTACCTTGAATTTGTCTGAAAACAATTCTACATACTTGGTGAAATTAGTCAAAAGTATATATTTATCAAAGTCTTCCAACTTTCTATCAGTATATCTAGGTAACCAATTTTCTACTATTTCTTGTTTTGTTTTCATAATTCATTATCTTTGATGTCAAAAAAGACAGGACAAATATACAAAAATGCAATCATTAAATTTGCCTACTTTCCCTGTGAAAGTAATCGAAAAAGAAAAAAAGCGTCTGATTTTTGATTTCATACGCCAAAGATATGTGGCTCTCACTCCCGAAGAATGGGTCAGGCAACATTTTGTAAACTATCTTGTCACAGATCTTAATTATCCCAAAAATCTTATAGCTAACGAAATATGGATAAAACTCAATAATACTTCCAAACGATGTGATTCGATTGTATATAATCAGTTTCTAGAACCTCTTCTAATTATCGAATATAAAGCACCCTACGTTAAAATCACCAAATCCGTTTTCAAACAGATTGTGCATTATAATATGGCATTGCATGTAAAATACTTAATTGTCAGCAACGGAATAACACACTATTGTTGTCGCATCAACTATGAGGACTTAACCTACTTTTTTTTAAAAGAAATACCTGCTTATTCTACTCTTAATAGTTCAGAAGAAGATTGAATTGGTAATATATATTTAGATACCTGATTGTAACCATAATGATTATTCATTGCGATCGAGACATCAAGTTTTCTGATTGCATTAATAAAAAAACATTCTGAAGCAGACAATGCTTCACTCTTATTTATATAATAATTATTAGAATCAAGCAATGCCCTTTCTGTATTTTCTTCATATACCATGTCTGTATTCTGGAGAGACATATGTGCACTTGTCTTCTTCTCATTTTGATTAGAAATAAGAGAATAGCTTAATAAGACTACAAAAAAAGATAAAACCAACGCTTTCATAACTTTCCTTTTTAATTATCTCTATTAGCCTAGATGCATAAATAACGCAAAACGCTGCATGAATATTATTTGAAGGACCTTTTTTTCTTGAGAAAAGGAAAAACAATATTAACCAATCATAGATTATTAATAAAAGAATTCAAAAGCAGACATTAAATTTAGAATGCATAGCAATAAAAAAGGGAGGCTGTTTTGCCTCCCTTTAAAGATATTATATTTAGGA
>JAQWBH010000244.1 GCA_028707405.1 Parabacteroides sp.
TAGGATTGTTTACCAGAATACTAGGGAAAATAAGTGCATTTACAATCCTTCAATATATAAACCACATTAACAACAAACCTATTGGCAGACTTAAATATGCGCTTATTTAATTCCGCCAACGGGTTTTTTTATTATAAATATAATATTATGGCACGTTATCAAATTACTGTGAAAATGAAGGCCTTTTCGGCTGGTATGGTTATAGAACCGGGTATGAGTATTGAAATAGCTTCTATGGTTCCGAATCCTGTAACTAATATACAAGCATCAGAACAAGTGAATAGTATTTTTAAAGCTACTTTTGGAGTAGATTTGAAAAAAATGGGATGCCTGAATATGGGATATTTAAAGGTGGATAAAATCAAATGAAAATATGGAAAAGTTCGATACACATGAAATAGAATTAGCTTTCAATGATTTGATTGCTGAATTGGAGAAAGTAAAATATTTGAATGATATTGCTGAAACTCATAAAAGTAATACTGAGCTGTTAAGTCAGAAACTCAGAGAATACTATGACTTTTCAAAAGCAAAAGATATATCTTTAGCAAATACTTTAAATGGCTATGTAGAGAAAATTACTATTATTCAACATGAGATTGAGCGACAGCTGGTTCTTCTTAAAGATAAAATATCAGAATTGACTGATTCTAATTTGAAGGTTGTAGCTTCAGTAGAGAAGAGTTCAACTAATATTGATTTAGTGTTAACTAGTCAGACTGAGATGTTGGATGCTTTGAAAAAGCAAGAAACAAATTTTGCTGAAGTTGTCTCTATATTAATGAAGTTGAAAGATAGTCATCATGAAGACTTTGCTACTTTACAAGAAAAGATGGAAGAAAAAGAACAGAATGCCCGACAGCAAGTTCAAGGGCTGTCAGAACAGATAGAGGCAATTAAAAAAGGAAGTATCACTAATCGTATTTTGACTGTTACAGTGATGGCGTTGGTTATAATATTATTGGTTCTTAATATTATTGGATAGAATGACTGTTGATGAGTTATCTTATTTGATTTCTTCTTATCTTATAGTTGCCGATGGTGAGATTAATGATAAGGAATTGCAGGTTCTCAATGGCAGGCATAACCCTTCTGCTACTTTGACTGATGAACAGGCTAAAATTTTTGCTGATGATGAAACCAAGATTTCTATCGATAGGTTACTTCTCCAGATGCAAAATGTAACAGAAAATAATGTTAGAACTCTTTTAAAAGGATTGTTTGCTGTTGCGTATGCTGATGGTTTTTATGATCAGAGGGAAAAGAATTTTATCAATAGTATTGCCGCAAAACTAAATATATCCCAGTCTCTGTTAGTGCTGATAGAAAATGAGGTCCAAAGTAGGATCCAAGATGAAACTTGGGAAACAAGTGAAAAAGAATTTTCGTGGACTGATTCTTTAAAAGCTGCATTCAAGGCATTGATATATGAACTGAAAGAGGATAAAGATGATGGCGAAGAATATGAATTACTTTCAGGGACTCGTTTTGTGAAGAAAGTTGAGTCTATAGCAAAAAGCTCTCAAGAAGATTTGTCGCTTGCAGAAGATTATATGATTCGATATAACTCTTTATTAAGTAACTATTTCTCGGAATTGCAAAAGAATGTTGATGAAATAGAGAAAGCGAAGCGGAAAGATAAAGAGGTGACCGAATTCATTAAAGTTGTAGAGCAGTTGAGTGATTCCATTAAACAGAATTTGATAGATTCATTAGCAGGGAATTTGGAGGTTCTTAATAAGAAGAAGCGTACCATCAATTATTTCACGATTGCATTTATGGGGCGGACAAAGGCAGGGAAAAGTACTTTGCATAAAGTCGTTACTCATGAAGAGGAGGATGATATTGGGGTTGGTAGGTTGAGGACTACTCGATATAATAGAAGTTGGTATTGGGAGAATATCCGAATTGTTGATACTCCGGGTATTGGTGCACCCGGTGGGAAGAGTGATACTGAAACTGCTAAAACTATCATTGATGAGGCCGATTTGATTTGCTACGTTGTTACAAATGACTCTATTCAGGAAACAGAATTTGATTTCTTGAAACAACTAAAAGAAAGGAGTAAACCATTATTTATAATATTGAATATTAAAGAAAATCTGGAGCATCCTATTCGCTTGAAACGTTTCTTGAAAGAACCTTTAAAATGGAAAACTGATCAGGGGGATAAGAACATTCAAGGGCATTTTGATAGGATTCGAGAGTGTATAGGGGATAACTATGATTTTAACTTTATAGAAATTATTCCATTACAATTGTTGGCTGCGAAGTTATATTTTTCAGATAGCGAATTTTCAATTGAGAATAAGCAAGCTTTAATGGAGGGCTCTAATATCAAAGAGTTTATTTATAAGATTAAGCAGTCGGTATATAGGACTGGCAGTCTTAAGAAAACGCAGAATATAGTTGACGGGTGTGGCTATCAGATTTCTCAGATTAGAGAAACTCTGAGTGGCAAACATGATGAAATCAGTGCCTATTCTCAAGCGCTTGAAAAGAAAAAGAATGAGTTAAAAGGATTTATTGGGAAAGAACGGGTGAAAGTTGCGAACGAAATAAGGGGGCATATTATTAATGCTCATAAAGAGTTGAGAAATAATGCCCGGGGATTTGCTGATAAATATTATGATAGGAAATCAGACCTTGAAAAGCTGTGGAAAGAGGATGAAGATAATAAACGTGTGTATAAAACTTTAGATTTGAATATACAAACGTCTGTCAGAGAATTTGTTAAGAATGTACAAAGTCGGGTTGAGGAGTGTTTTAGTGATTTGGCTTTCCAAATAAATCAAAAAGATATAAACAGTTCTTTATCGGGTGAGGGGATAACAGATTGGAAATTTGGAGCTAGAATAGTAACCTCCCTACTGACATGTGCTGCAAGTATTTGGGGTGGGGCAACTTTATTTGCTTTAACAAATTTCTGGAATCCGGTTGGCTGGGGAATTGCTGTAGGAGTAGCTGTTGCTACACTAGGTGCATTATTGGTTGGTATGTTTACTTCCAAAGATACTAAAATAAAAAAAGCGAAGGATAAATTGTCTGAAACTTTAAGTAAAGAACTTGATTCTAACGAAAACAAGATGCTTGAAAATATTCTTAGGGACCTTAATAAAAATATAGATAATGTCGAAAGTAAATTGACTAATAGCTTTTCTATTTTGTTAGACAATACAAGTTATATACTATGTGCACTGAAAGCCATTATTGCAGAATCAGAGAAATACGAAAAGATATTTGGTTCTATCTTTGCTTATCGATTATTGCAACAGTTAGGCAAACAAAATAGAAGCAGTATAAAAGATGTCGGTATTGACCTTATTATGCAGCAGATTTCAGCAAAGCGTATTTATGAAAAATCAATGATGACTGTACAATGTCCTTATGCTGTTGATGCTGATGAGAATGCAAGAGCTAATGAATTAACTCAATTACAAATAACCTTTATATAAAAATATGGAAACTACAAATTTGAAAATAGCAGAATTAAGCAAGAAGTTACAAGAGCTGGTAAAAAAGACATATGATCTTTTGGATCGTACGGGTAATGAGAATATCAAGGAGGCACTGAACAAAGAATTATCTGAGTTAAAAGAACGCATAGAATTGAAAATTGCTTTTGTCGGACAATATAGTTCTGGGAAGTCTACTATAATTTCGGCTTTGACAGGAAATAGAGATATTAAAATTGATGCCAATGTCGCAACAGATGTTGTTTCGGAATATAAATGGAATAACATTGTTTTAATGGATACTCCGGGAATCCTGGCTGGAAAGGTGGAGCAACATGATCAAAGAACAAAAGATGCTTTAAAAGAATGTGATTTGATTGTTTATGTATTGACCAGTCAACTTTTTGATGATGTAATCTTTGAGAATTTTATAGATTTAGCATATACGCAGAAGTTGAATGACAAAATGTTGATAGCAATCAACAAGATGTCAATGGAAGCTGGAGATTTCGATACTCTGAGGCAAAATTACTTAAATTCTATTCATTCTATATTTAAAGAGCGTGGTTATGAATTTAATTTTGAAGTAGTTTTTATTGATGCTGCTGATTATATTGAGGGATGTACAGAACAAGATGATGATTTTATTCAGCTAAGTAATTTTAATTCTTTTATATCTACTCTAAACTCATTTGTTGCCGATAAAGGACTGATAAAAAAACAGTTTGATACTCCTGTTCGAGTCTTGAAAGGACATGTTGCCGATATTGCCGTTTCTCAGGTTGACCCTAATTTGAAGATTCAAGCAGAGCATTTTTCCTCACGCATAAGAAAAAGCATGAGGGATATGGAACGCTCGTTAGCGTTGAAGCTAAATCAGTTTGAATCAGATAGTATATCTGACTCGATGAATGTATCATCTAAAATCGGTGAGATTTCAGAAGCTGAACTGAAAAATGAAGTAAATGGACTTTCTCGCCAAATTGAAGATAGAACCACTGAACTATTGACGGATATTGAAGAAATGGTAAACCAAAATTATTCAGATCTAATGTCTGAGATGGAGAATTTTGGGAGCAGAGAGTCTTTATTACTGTTTGAGAAGAATTTGGATGCAAGAATAAATTCTCCTTCTATATCTTTAGAGGAAAGAAAAAATCTGGAAAAACAAAAGACTTTTTTAAATTATTTGTCCGAAGGGGGAGCGAAAATAGCTCAAATGTCTGGAGTAAATAGTTTGAATGGAGGTATTTCACAAGCTGCAGGTAGCAAAGCACACACTATGATATATAATGTCGGGAAATTCTTTGGACATAAATTTAAACCTTGGGAAGCAGTGAAGACAGCTAGTACCTTAGGTAAAGTGGCAAAGTTTGGTATTCCTGTTGTTACAACACTTGCTTCTATCGGTTTAGATTTTTATACTAAGAATAAGGAGGAAAAGAGGGCGAAAGAAATTGTGGTTGCCAAGAATCAGTTAAACGCTGATTTACGCTCTAAAATCAAATCAATAAGATGTGAAATTGAGAAGAATTTTAATCTTAGTGTAATTACAAATTATAAAGATAAATTAGAGGAAGTGGATCGTATGAAAATGGAAATTTCGAATAGTATGAGTAAGAATGAGAATATTAAAAAAGCTCTTTTAGAATTGGATGCTGAATATGTAGACTTTATTGAAATAGTGGAATAAATGTAGGAATGACCATGACTTATGATTTTTTATATTGTAATTCAGATTATCCTTTTTCTACAGCAAGCCTCCGTATTGAGGCTTGCATTGTCAGTGACTCCGACATTCCTTCCGGCAGTGGTGGCATCAATGGTGAACGTTATACTTACGGGCAACTGTGCCACCATCCCATTATCCCTGAATTGATGCGGAAAATAACGAATGATCGGTTAAAGCAATATGCCGAAGAATGTAATTCCCGTAATTCACAGGAAGGTTTTCGCATGTTTAAAGTAGAAGGAGAATATTGCTTTTGGGGATTGCGGATTGGCCCAGTAGTGAAAACGCCATCGGTATCAGAAATGAAGCAGATATTACTGAAGAATCCCAAAACAGTTCAAGCTGTGAAGGAACATCAAGTGACGGCTGCCATGATACGGGCTGTCACCTATGACCTGCTGCGCGAAGAGATTGGCCGTTGCTGTGGGATGTTGAAAGAGGAAGCAGGACTTGCCATAGGTAATCAACTGGACTGTGCGCCTCACGAGGACATTTCTGGATATATATTTATGGTGCCCAACTGGGCGCATAAGTGGTTTCGCCACGATGGTTATGTTTCTAAAATATTACGAGAAATATAAATGCAGAGTAAGTGAAGAATTTCAATAAGAATTAATTGTATGCCGCCTGCTCATGGCCGAACCTCCCCCTAACTTTGCCTCCATAAAACAAACGGAATATAAACATTAAAATCGTTTAGTTATGGAGACAATTAAAGGTTTGATTAAAAGCCTCATTAACGGAGGTATCGGAGCTATTGTTGGTGCGGCTTTTGCCACTGCTTTCGGATGGAACGAATGGATTCTTGCTGTCATTGGCTATATCCTTGGATGGCTATTGCTTTCCAAAAGCTTTTGGGAAGGCGTCAGGGAAAGTAAAGAAGAACTGGCGGAAGAGGATAGAAGAGAAGAAGAACGAAAAAGAAAGGAGGGAAAGTGATGACAAAGAAAGGTGTAGCCGAGTGGGTGTCTGTCATACTTTGCCTGTTGCCTTCGCCGTTCGTGATTATGTTTCTTCTTATTGTGGCAGGAGAAATACGTGAGGCATGGCATATCACTAACTTTCTGGCAGTAACTTTGTGCGCCATAGTGGGGTTGATAGCTTTACTTTTTACCTCGTGGGTTCTGGGCAAACTTGTTTATTTCATTATTAAATAAGGGTAAGGACTATGAGAGGCTGTCTGACAACTATTGTGTTCTTGTTGATAACAAGTGGGTTATCAACTTTCATGCTTGGAAGTGCATTTTTTATTGCGGTATTGCTTGATCCTGATGCACCCAGCATGTTTGAATTGCAGTGGCATACCAATGTGATTCTGTTGGTTTATTTAATTGTATTCATAAAAATAATAGTGAAGGTCAGTAGAATGTTGAGTAATTCGATATGTGACTTTCTTTTCGGTAAGGAGGATGAACAATGATATTCAAATATAAATTTTGTTTGTGGTTGATCGATACCTTGAGTATCCAGCCGCTTACTCTGCCTGAGATACAGAAAAAATGGTTGAATGCATCGGCTAATGAGGATGGAGATCCGTTGGCGGAACGGACTTTCAACCGTTACCGGCGGGAAGCGGAATCATTGATGTATGTAGACATCAAATGTGATAAGCGTGACGGGAATTTATATAAAATTATTCGACCGGATGGTTTTAAAAATGACGAGTTGCAGCAGTGGCTTTTAAGTGCTTTTCGTGTATCTAGTCTTGCTGAACGTGTGAATCAACGGGAGGAAGTGATGGTAGAACCTGCACCACCGGCTGCCAATCTTTTACAGGATGTTATGAAAGCTATCGACGGGAAGCGACTGCTTAGGATAGTGTATAAATCACATTATCAGGATGAGAAAGAAATCATTCTGTTGCCCGCTTTTGTTCGTCTGTTTAAACAACGATGGTATGTGATAGGCGAAGTTAGAGGTAAGGAACGCACCATGACTTG
>JAQWBH010000245.1 GCA_028707405.1 Parabacteroides sp.
CAATGCTAAAGCGCGTTTACTGGTGAAAAAAGGTGGTGCTTATTTTACAGTGGCTGAGTTTGACGTAGATCGTTTTAACGCCGAACTGAATGTGGGCTTTAAACCTTATGCTCCGATAGTGATATCTGTCCCTGCTACCAAATCTAGCGATTTTCGTTTGGAACTGTCGAACCTGTCGGAATCTTCTGGCATAATTGAGTCTGTATTCTCTTCGATACCATTGGTTGAACGTTATCCTGAAAAAACGTTAGCTAAAATGTTTCAGACCCCACAACCAATGTGGACTGATTATCAATGGAGGCCCCAACCGGTAGTCGATGATTTGTCGCTATTGATAAATCCAACAAAGGTGGTTGATATCAGTTCTTGTCTTTTTGGAGACCGTCTGAACTGGAAGGTTCCTGCAGGTGATTGGACTGTTTTGCGTTTGGGGATGGTCCCGACAGGAACAAAAAATAGTCCTGCTTCTCCTGAAGCAACGGGATTGGAAACGGATAAGATGAGTCGCAAACATATTGAAGAGCATTTTAATGCTTTTATGGGTGAAATTTTGCGTCGTATACCGGCTGAAGATCGCAAATGCTGGAAGTATGTTGTTGAAGATAGCTATGAGATGGGCGGACAGAATTTTACAGATGATTTTCTTCAGGCGTTTCAGAATCGTTATGGCTATGATCCGCTGCCGTATTTGCCAGTATATGAAGGTTATGTTGTTAAAAATGAAGAAGTTTCGGATCGTTTTTTGTGGGATTTGCGGCGATTGATTGCAGATAAGGTGGCATATGATTATGTGGGTGGTTTACGAGATATAAGTCATAAATATGGATTAAGTACTTGGCTTGAAAATTACGGTCATTGGGGGTTTCCGGGAGAATTTCTGATGTATGGCGGACAGTCGGATGAGATTGCCGGTGAATTTTGGAGCTTCGGAACCTTAGGCGATATAGAGAACCGCGTCGCTTCATCCTGCGGACATATTTATGGCAAGAATAAGATTTGGGCGGAATCGTTTACTAGCGGCGGAGCTCCATTCAATTGCTATCCGGCTATGATGAAGAAACGTGGCGACCTTTTCTTTTCGGAAGGGATTAATAATACATTGCTTCATCTGTATATTTCTCAACCTTATGAGGATAAGGAGCCTGGTGTAAATGCATGGTTCAATAGTGAATTTAATAGAAAAAATACCTGGTTTCCACAATTAGATTTGTTTATAACTTATCTTAAGAGGGTGAATTATATGCTCCAACAAGGAAAAAATGTAGCTGATGTCGCATATTTTATAGGGGAGGATGCTCCTAAAATGACAGGTATTGCAGATCCGGCTCTACCGAAAGGTTATCAGTTCGATTTTATCAATGCAGAAGTGATAGAACGCGATATGTTCGTGAAGGATGGACTTCTAACATTGTCTCATGGTACGCAGTATCGCCTTTTAGTTCTTCCACAACTTACAACGATGCGCCCTGAGCTTTTGATGAAAATTAAGAAACTGATTGAAGAAGGAGCTATTATCATGGGGCCTGCTCCCCAATGTTCACCAAGTTTGCAGAATTATCCTGTAGCCGATACTCAGGTAAGGGCGATGGCCGGTGAGATGTGGAATGGTTTGGATGGTGTGAATATAAAAGCAAAAAAAATGGGTAGAGGCATCCTGATTAATGGAATGAATATGGCTGAAACTTTGCAGTATATTGGTTGTTCCCCTGATTGCAGAATTGCTGATAATGCATCGCTGCTTTATGGGCATCGCAAAGATGGGGCGGTAGATATTTATTTTGTATCGAATCAGAAAGATTCATTGATCGAAGTTTATCCGGAGTTTCGTGTTAATGGTAAGCAACCGGAGTTGTGGGATGCTGTGACAGGAACGATGCGTGACTTGTCAGCTTACGGACAGACAGCGTCGGGGACGGTTGTTCCAATGAAACTCTATCCTTATGAGAGTGCTTTCATTGTTTTTCGCAAAACAGCAAAAACGAAAGGGAAGTCAGATCTTTTAGCAAATTACCCTTTACCGAAAACAATAATTCCTCTCAACAATGGATGGAAAGCTATGTTCGATGTAAACCGTAGAGGACCTGCCGGCCCTGTAGAATTTGCAGTATTGGAGGATATCACACAAAATAAGAATTTTGATATTAGGCATTATTCGGGAACAATTTTATATTCGAAAGATTTTACGCTAAAACAGATACCGAAAGGAAGCTCTGTAATTCTTGACCTGAATGACGTAGGTGTAATGGCTAAAGTGAAAGTGAACGGGCAATATGCTGGAGGTGTTTGGACGGCTCCTTATTGTCTGGATATCAGTAGCTGGGTGAAAAAAGGAAAAAATACGCTTGCAGTGGAAGTCGTTACAACTTGGCAGAATCGATTGATTGGTGATAGCGGATTGCCTGAGAATGAACGAAAGACTTGGACAATGTGTAATAATTATAAACCAACGGATACATTACAAAAGTCCGGATTGGTAGGGCCTGTAAGTATTCAGATAATTGGCAATTGATTATTTTTGAGAAGAGCTCTCGTCGTTTTGTGGAAGTTTAGAATATCAAGGCTTTTTTTTGCGTTTAACTTGCATTATCTTTGCACATACTTAGACATATTTAGATGACGAATAATAATTCGATATATATTAAAGGTGCGCGTGTCAATAATTTGAAAAATATTGACGTTGAGATACCCCGAGATAAATTAGTAGTGATTACTGGGCTTTCTGGCAGTGGAAAGTCATCTTTGGCCTTCGATACTTTGTATGCTGAAGGTCAAAGACGTTATGTAGAGAGCCTCTCTGCATATGCACGTCAGTTTTTGGGGCGGATGAGTAAGCCTGAATGTGATTTTATCAAAGGCATTCCACCCGCTATTGCTATTGAACAAAAAGTGAATACACGCAATCCTCGGTCAACAGTAGGTACATCCACTGAGATTTATGAATACCTGAGATTGCTTTATGCGCGTATTGGTAAAACGATTTCTCCTGTTTCCGGAACGGAAGTGAAGAAACATCAGGTGAGTGATATAGTTAAAGATGTTTTTGAATGCCCCGAAGGCACTCGCTTTGCTATTTTTGCTCCTGTCATACTCACTGAAAATCGTAATATAAAAGAGCAATTAGGCGTATTGCAAAAAGAGGGTTATACGCGACTTTTTGTTAATGATACCGTTTATCGTATTAATGAAGTTCTTGCGGATGAAAATTTGTTTACTTCTTCAGAGATAGAAATTTTAATTGATAGGTTGGTTGTCTCTTCAGATAAAACATTAAAGAGTCGCGTGGCAGACTCTGTGGAAACAGCTTTTTTCGAAGGGCATGATGTTTGTCGTGTACGTTTTTATATGCCCGATGATGTGGTGGTTAAAGACTATTCGAAAAGATTTGAAGCTGATGGGATGATCTTTGAAGAACCGACAGATCTGATGTTTAGCTTTAATAATCCAATAGGTGCTTGCCCTACTTGTGAAGGGTTTGGTAAAATTTTGGGGATTGATGAGAATTTGGTGATTCCCGATAAGAGCCTTTCTGTATATCAAGGTGCGGTTATGTGTTGGAAAGGAGAAGTTATGAGTGAATGGCTTAAAGATTTTATTGTGAAAAGTGATAAATTTAATTTTCCAATACATCGTCCATATTATGATTTGACACAGAAGGAGAAGAATTTACTTTGGCATGGAGCCGAAGGATTGAATGGAATTGATGATTTCTTTAAGTATGTTGGAGAAAATTTGTATAAGATACAATATAGGGTGATGCAGGCCAGGTATCGTGGAAAAACAATTTGTCCTACTTGTAAGGGGTCACGGTTGCGTCCGGATGCGTTATACGTACAAGTGGATGGAAAGAATATTGCCGAACTTGTATCTATGCCAATTACTGAAACAAAAGCTTTTTTTGATCAGTTGATGCTTGATGAAGCTGATGCAGCGGTAGCGAAACGGCTGTTGACAGAAATTAATAATCGACTCCAGTTCCTATTGGATGTAGGATTGGGCTACCTTACACTCGATCGTCTTTCTTCTTCATTGTCTGGAGGTGAAAGCCAACGAATCAATTTGGCTACTTCCTTGGGAAGCAGTCTGGTTGGTTCTCTTTATATTTTGGATGAGCCGAGTATCGGACTTCATTCACGAGATACAGAGATGCTGATCAAGGTGCTTCGTCAATTGCAACAGATAGGTAATACTGTTGTAGTGGTTGAACACGACGAGGAAATTATTCGGGCCGCAGATTATATTATTGATATTGGACCTAAAGCTGGTCGCTTAGGAGGTGAAGTGATTTATCAAGGGGATGTTGCACATTTGCCAACTTCTACTGATAGCTATACCGTCCGTTATTTGACGGGCGAGGAGAAGATTGAGATTCCTTCATATCGTCGTCCGTGGAATAATTATATAAAAGTGAAAGGAGCACGTAAAAATAACCTGAAAGGATTTGACGTGAAATTTCCTTTGTGTGTGATGACCGTTGTTACGGGCGTGAGTGGTTCAGGAAAGAGTTCATTGGTACGCGATATCTTTTATGAGGGCGTAAAACATTATTTAGATGAGGCAACTCACCTGATGGTCGATTGTTCTGGACTAGAAGGAGATATTAAATTGATTAAAGATATTGAGTTTGTTGATCAGAATTCCATAGGAAAGAGTTCTCGGTCGAATCCAGTGACTTATATTGGTGCTTATGACGAAATCAGAAAACTTTTCGCTGACCAGCCATTGTCTAAACAGATGGGATATAATGCAGCTTACTTTTCCTTTAATAAGGAAGGAGGGCGTTGTGAAGAATGTAAAGGCGAAGGTAAAATTACTGTTGAGATGCAGTTTATGGCAGATATTACCTTGGAGTGTGAAATATGTCATGGAAAACGATTTAAAGCGGATGTTCTTGAAGTTCTATATCATAATTGTAGCATTTACGACGTGTTGGAAATGACCGTTAATCAGGCGATAGAATTTTTTGCACAATACTCTGGTTCGCAGGAACAGAAGATTGTCAAGAAGCTGAAACCCCTTCAGGATGTAGGTATTGGTTATATTAAATTGGGCCAAACTTCTTCAACATTGTCAGGAGGTGAAAATCAGCGTGTAAAACTTGCTTATTATCTAGGGCAGGAAATGCAAGAATCAACCGTATTTGTTTTTGATGAACCGACCACGGGCTTACATTTTCATGATATTAAAACATTACTGAAAGCTTTTAATGCTTTGGTAGAAAAAGGACATACGGTAGTTATTATCGAACATAATATGGAAGTTATTAAATGCGCTGATTATATTATTGATTTAGGTCCTGAAGGGGGTAAAGATGGTGGAAATATTGTTTGCTGCGGAACTCCTGAAGAAATTGCGAAGTGTGAGGCCTCATATACAGGAAGGTATTTGAAGGATAAGCTCGGTAATTAAAAATCAATACCCGCAGATGCAAAAACGCAGATTAAGTATTTATATTAATCTGCGTTTTTTTGTGCTCGCATAAAAACAAACATGATTTAGCGGGTGTGATTGTTATATAGAGTAATTAAATTCTTTGTAAAGTTGCAGTTATGAAATCCCATAGTTTTTGTACTGAAGATATCTTTACTCGTTCATCCGGCGAGTGCGGATGTTCTAGATCCGGACCCACTGAAACCATATCCATTTTTGGATAAGCTCCTTGTATGATACCACATTCTAGCCCTGCATGCATAACCTTCACTGAAGGCTCTTTTTTGAATAATTCTTTATAGGTCTCTTTCATCACTTTCAGGACAGGGGAATCAATATTCGGTTGCCATCCACTATAAGCTCCTCCATATTCAACTTTTGCTCCTGCCATGGCGAAGATGCTTTCAAGACTTGAGCAAACAGCCTCTTTTCGAGAGTCAGAAGAACTCCGGACCAGTATCTTAACTTCGATTAATTCATTAGAAGAATGTACAATCGCGAGATTTGAGGAGGATTCAACAGTTCCCGGGAAATCTGTGAGCATACTTAATACACCATTTTGACAGCCTTCAATAGCATTGATCAAATCGTCTTGAATTTCTTCCGGAATCAATGTTTTGGGGAGTCCCGTCATTTCACCAGAAAATGAAATATTATCCTCAATGTCTTTATATTCATTTTTATAGGTTTCCTGATAATCGGAAATTAGTTCCCATAAAGATTCGGCATTATCGCCTGGAATAGTGATGATTGCTTCAGCTTCGCGAGGAATAGCGTTACGAAGCGAGCCTCCATCAATAAATGACAGACGCGCTCCATAGTCGCGTACAGCCTCTTTTAAAAAGCGAAACATTAATTTGTTTGCATTGGCTCTGCCTAGATGAATGTCAACGCCAGAGTGCCCCCCTTTTAGTCCTTTCAATGTAACTTTTACAGCGACATCACCTTCACAGATATATGTATCTTCTTTAAACTGTATGGAAATGTTCAGGTCTGTTCCACCGGCACAGCCAACAAACAATTCACCCTCTTCTTCAGAGTCGCAGTTTAGAAGTATATTTCCTTTCAAGAAACCGGGCTTTAATCCAAAGGCACCGTCCATGCCAACCTCTTCATCAATAGTAAAGAGGGCTTCTAATGGGCCATGTTTTAGGTTTTTATCAGCTAACGCAGCCATTGCTAATGCAGCGCCCATACCATCATCAGCACCCAAGGTAGTCTCTCTGGCTTTTACCCAATCACCATCTATATAGGCATCAATTGGATCTTTAAAAAAATCATGCTTTACGGATGAATTTTTTTGTGAAACCATATCAAGATGAGCTTGCATAGTAACGGCTTTGTGGTTTTCATAACCAAGAGTAGCTGGTTTACGGATTAGTACGTTACCGATCTCATCTTGCAAAGTTTCTAATCCTAGTTCTTTACCAAAGTTAACCATAAAACGCGTAACGGCTTCCATGTGTCCTGTAGGACGAGGAATCTGTGTAAGTTCATAGAAATATTCCCATACCAGTTGAGGGGAAAGATTTTTGATTTCTGCTGACATAAAACTGCATTTTTAATTTGTATCCGAGAAAGGAATGCTTAAATAGCATTGATACATCCGAGAGTCGGATAGCAATTAGTTAATAAATATACAATATCAAATTTACGTTCAATAATTCAGCTTATCGTTTTCTGTTGATAATAGGCAGAGC
>JAQWBH010000246.1:0-5071 GCA_028707405.1 Parabacteroides sp.
TGCTTCCACCGATCACCGGAAGTCACCCTGTTTTCTTTGTTCATGGATGCGCCGGAAAGCTTTGTTCAGTTTGGCAAAAGAACAGCATTGCAATAAGATTGTGCTTGCACACCATCAGGATGATATGCTCGTGACATTGCTTATGAATATGCTTTATCAGGGTTCTGTCAGCACTATGCCGCCGAAGTTGAAGATGACGAAGTTCGATATGGAAATTATCCGTCCGCTTTGTCTTGTAGCGGAAGAGGAGCTTCGCCGTATCGCTGCGTGGAAAGGGTTCAGGAGTCAGATCAAATTGTGCCCGTATGAGACAGCGTCGCGACGAAAAGATGCCGGAATGCTGCTTGCACAAATGGAAGCGCTTAACCCGGAAGCGCGTTACAGTTTGTGGCACAGTATGGAGAATATTCAAACCGATTATTTACCTAAAAAGATAAAATAGAGTTATGCGTGGTATTTCTACAATCATGTTATTGGTCGTATCCAATATTTTTATGACATGTGCCTGGTACGGTCATCTGAAGTTGAAACAACAGTTCAGCTGGTTTGAACATTTGCCTCTCATCGGCGTCATTATATTCTCATGGTGTATTGCTTTCTTTGAATATTGTGCGCAGGTACCAGCCAACCGCATAGGATTCCGTGATAACGGCGGACCGTTCAGTCTGATCCAGTTAAAGGTGATTCAAGAGGTGATTACCCTGGTCGTATTTGTCGGCTTCAGCACGATTGCATTCAAGGGAGAGTCGTTCAAATGGAATCATGCACTGGCTTTTTTGTTTCTGGTCGCAGCGGTTTATCTGGTATTCAAAAAATAAGAACATTTAAAACAATCTGAGTGCTTGATAAGTCTCCTGTATGGATAAAAAATAGCGCTACATTCTTTTTCGGAGTGATCCGGATGCGAATGCAGCACTAAAACTATATCTAACTTCGAAGAATCTGATTAACTCTTTACGACTGCAGTACTTGTGTCATCATCATCATCTGCATCTTCTTTTGGAGCTTTCTTTACAAATAGTGCACTAAGTTCAAACAACCCGTAGAGCGGGAAGAATACCACACTTAATGTGAACGGGTCACTACTTGGCGTGATAAATGCAGCGGCAATAAGCAATCCAACGATGGCATGGCGTCTGTATTTATGAAAGAACGAACGATTTAATATGCCGATCTTTGAAAGCAGCCACGATACGAGCGGCATTTCGAATACAATTCCCATAATGAAGACAAGCATCAAAAAGTTGTTCATGTATGAGTCGAGAGATACTTGTTGAACGATCTCACTACTCAACTGGTAGGTCGCCAGAAACCGTAATGTCATTGGAAAGACAGTAAAGTAACCTACCGCACATCCGATGAAGAACATCACTGTCCCCATCATAAACACTAAACGAACATTTCTCTTTTCATTATCATACAACGCCGGGCGGATGAATTTCCATATTTCCCATACCAGGTAGGGGAAGGTGAGAACCAAAGCCACCCAGAATGATAGCGTCATGTGGGTAAAGAATTGAGAAGCCAGTGAAATGTTGAATACCTGTACATGAAAATTATCATTACAGAAATCGGGCAGTACGCCCAGCCACGGACTTACATTCATAAGCCACTGGTTTAATTCGCAAAGCCATCTGTAGAAGATAAAATCAGAAGTACACGGAGCCATAATGACGCGGTCAAAAAGACCATTTGGACCGCGCATGAAGGAGAATACAACGATTGCAAATACAGAAAGAGCTAATAAAGAGCGAAATAGAGTCCAACGGAGTGCTTCCAGGTGATCCCAGAACGACATTTCATCTGATGAATCCATTGTCTTTATTGCTTATCTGTTGTTTTATTTTGATCTTTTGTGTTATCTATATCAATATCGTCCTCAATTCCTTTAACTCCGTCTTTGAAGTTTTTGACACCTTTGCCAATACCTTTCATCAACTCCGGAATTTTCTTTCCGCCAAAGAGCAACAATACGACAATAGCGATGATAATGATCTCGCCTGTTCCCAAATTTCCAAGAAACAATAATTCTTTCATGATTTATAAATTAATATGTTGTTAATAATCTTCATTCCGAGGCAAAGATACAATTTGTGGTGATTAGTAGTTCAGTTAAAACTAAATTATTACCTTTGCACCGTATTAAAAAACTGAAATTAGAAAACGATTAGAAAGATGAAAGCGTATGTATTCCCCGGTCAGGGCGCACAGTTTGTTGGGATGGGAAAAGATCTCTACGACAATAATGCCGTTGCAAAAGACATGTTTGAAAAAGCAGACGAGATTCTTGGTTTCCGTATAACCGATCTGATGTTCGCCGGTACCGATGAAGATTTGAAACAGACTAAAGTTACTCAACCCGCTATTTTTCTTCACTCTGTTATCCTTGCTAAAACATTGGGCGGTGAGTTTAAACCCGATATGACAGCAGGTCATTCATTAGGAGAGTTTTCTGCATTAGTAGCAGCCGGAGCACTTTCATTTGAGGACGGTTTGCAGTTGGTTTCCAAACGTGCTAAAGCGATGCAAAAAGCATGTGAGGCTCACCCTTCGACGATGGCTGCAATCATTGGTCTGCCGGATGAGAAGGTGGTCGAAATTTGTGCAAGCATAGAAAATGAGATTGTTGTCTGCGCTAATTATAATTGTCCGGGACAGGTTGTTATTTCGGGTAGCGTTCCCGGAATCGATGCTGCATGCGAGAAGCTGCAGGCTGCAGGGGCTAAAAGAGCCTTGAAGTTGAAAGTGGGCGGCGCGTTTCACTCTCCATTAATGGAATCAGCCCGTACAGAGTTGGCTGAAGCTATAGAGGTCGCTCATTTTAATAAACCAATATGTCCGGTTTATCAGAATGTAAGCACGGTAGCCGAGACGGAACCTGTGAAGATTAAGTCAAACCTGATTGCACAGTTGACCAGCCCGGTTCACTGGACGCAGAGTATTCAGAATATGATTGCTGACGGTGCCGATCATTTCATTGAATTAGGTCCCGGTACGGTTCTTCAGCATTTGATTGCCAAAATTAGCAAAGACGTCACTACCGAAGGAATGCAATAATTCTTACGGTTCGAAATAATATATGAAGCCTTGATGCATCTCTTTGCATCAGGGTTTTTTTATTCCCCGGATATGTATTGGATAATTTTTTTTATGAATGAATGATTAAGATGGGTTCGATTCGAAGGAAAGAGATAAGGAAACTACAGAAAATAAAAAAGGCCACCCAACGCTCCTTATTTATGCGTTGATGGTCCTCTGTAAGGTCTGTCTGTTAAGGGTTAGTTTTTTGGAGCCTGGCTTTTCAGAGCCATTATTCGGCGAATTTCTGCATTGAGCTGCTGGCTCATTAATCCATTACCAACAGATTTGTAACGCGCTGCCTGATAACGCAGCATAGCTAAATCATACATTTTTTTTTCATTGTCAACTAAAATCATAATTTTCATATTTAACGTTCCCCTCCCTTGAGGAACTTATTAATTAAGTAGTATAAACACTTTTCTGTCTTAATTCGGTGCAAAGATACACATTATGCTATAAAAGTATGCTATAAAACATGTTTTTCTGTATGCTATTTATATTTATTTAATTAATAGAAGACTTTGTTTGCATATAGCATATATGCTATTATGTTGTGTATATGCTTGATTTTAAATAATATGGAAGTGTTTTAGTGCATTGTATATGCCGTTGTCGTCAACCGCTGTTGTTACATAATCTGCCGCATCTGTTACATCCTGATCTACTCCACCCAGAGCAACACCGATACCTGCATATTCGAGCATGGCAATATCATTTCCTCCATCACCGAAAGCCATGCATTCTTCTTGTTTGATGTGGTAATAATCCAGCATTTTCTGTATACCAATGGCTTTGCTTATGCCACATGGAACAACATCGGAAAACAATGGATTCCATCGTGTGGCTATGCAATGGGGGAGAACCGACATAATCTTTCTTTCTTTTTCGGCGTTAAAAAAGGCAATTAGTTGATATACTTTATTACCGAGCACTTCTTTATCCGGATGAATGGGAGGAGACGGAAAATTAAGCATCCGATAGACGGAATCGACGTTGTCATCGATATAATTCATATATATTTCATCCTGCATGACATATCCACAGGGAAAAGGATGCTCCTCCTGGTAACGGATGAGGGCTTCGATGTCATCGTTCTCAATATGGTGTTTGTGAATAATGCGGTTGTCGGTCAGGACAATACCTCCGTTCAGTGTGATATATCCATCAAAATGCAAATCTCCCAGATTATTGATGGAACTGATGTGACGCCCGCTTGCGATAAACACTTTGATTCCTTTGGCGCGCAGGATTTCGAGCGCTTCGACGGCTGATGGCGGAACGACATGAGTACGGAAACTAACCAAAGTTCCATCGATATCAAAAAAAACTGCTTTGATCATTGATACTGTTTGTCTGAGTTGTTATTCTGTTAATTCTAATCCTTTTTTCAAGCGCTCTACGGTTTCTTTGTCGGTTAAAGCCTCCAGAAAAGCTAAGGCGAAGTCAAATGAACGTCCGGCACCAATACCGGTGATGAGTCTGCCATCTGTCGTTACTTTCTCCCCAGTATAAAGGTAACCCTCCATTTTGTCGATCACACTGTGATGGCAGGTGATACGGCAGCCTTTGGCTAATCCGTTTGCAGCAAGTACAACCGGAGCACCGCAGATTGCAGCGACATATTTATTATGTTCCAGGTAATATTTTACAATCCGGCCCGTCTCAAGAGAGCCGGCTAAATGGGTATAACCCGGAAATCCTCCGGGCAAAACAAGCAAATCACCATCTTCAAGTTGTGCTGCGTTCAATGTCAGATCGGCCTTGACGGTTACTCCATGCGAGGATGTTACATACTCGTTTTCTGTTATGGAGACTGTTTTGACATCGATTATTTTACTCCTTTTGCATACATCTACGGGAGCCAGGGCTTCAACAGTTTCAAAGCCTTCGGCTAATAATACATATACCTTTTTCATTTTTGAATCATTTTATGTACGTGCGTTTACAGGCATTGCCTTAAGCAGGCATATATGTTTAGAAAAAAAGTATA
>JAQWBH010000246.1:5171-7122 GCA_028707405.1 Parabacteroides sp.
AAAAGTATACACTTTCGATATGCAGAAGTATATACTTTTTAGGTGGAAGTGACTCATGTAGGATTCAAACCTACAACCTTCTGATCCGTAGTCAGATGCTCTATTCAGTTGAGCTAATGAGCCATTAATATAGAATTTGTCACTTGAGTGACTCCAGTAGGATTCAAACCTACAACCTTCTGATCCGTAGTCAGATGCTCTATTCAGTTGAGCCATGGAGCCAATAGCTTTTAGTAAGCGAGTGCAAAGGTACTACTTCCTTCGATAAATACAAATGTTTTTTTGTTTTTTTCTTCTAATCTATCATTTTTGGGTTAAAGATAAGATATCCTATGTTGATGCCGAAGTTGAAGTTTTTTGACGGATAGCTATATCCGTTGCCGTAAAAACTGATGGTTGCAAAAGGCAATTGAAGGACCAGTGTCGCTTCACCCATGTACTTGAACGATTGGAGAAATTTCCCGTAGTAGGGGATTGCCGTGTATAGATTGTTGTTCCAGGCCTCTTCTTTTTTTATTTCGTAGAGAGGCGCAAAACCATACATGTCTACACGAAAATGAAGCAGCTTGCTCAGTTTGATGACAGGCGAGATTCCGAAGGCGGCGTATTGATTGGCGCGAAAGGCTTCGTTGAATACGATTTTGCTGTGAATGGTCGGTGTAAACGCAGGCGCCTGAAGTACCGATGACGTATAGTTGCTCATCAGGTTCTTGCTGGATATGACTACCTCGCCCAGTAATCCCAGGTTCAGGTGCGACGATATATTATAGTAGTGCTGCATTTCGCCTTTCATTTGCAGCCAGCTGTGGGCATGCGTTTCTTTGACCGAACTGGCATATGTTGTTGGCGAAGGAGCAAAATATTCGTTGCCTTTTACATATTGGGCAATCAACGAGTGCTTTTGGCCGGAGGTCGGGTAAAGGATGTAGTTGAGCGAATTCTGATCAATACTGAGTGACCCGCTGAACAGATTGTACCAGCTGCGATCGGAGGATGCATTCGAAAACGTCATGTTCGATGTCTGAAAGTAGTCGTCGTTCAGATGCCCGTAGGCAAGGCCGATCTCTGCTTTGGCTCTGTTAAGAAAAGGGAATCCGAGCTTCAGCTTTGCATATAGTTCTTTTTGTCGGATGAAAGCAGGAAGCACATCTTCATAAAAGAGCGACTGGCTTTCGGAAAAACGACGGTCGGAAAAGGCTCCTTGTATGTTTAGATAAGTCGGGATGCCCGTCAGCAAATATACTCGCCCGTTGAGCAAGACTCCGCTGAAAGAGTTGCCCACCTGAAAGTTTGTGTTGACATCGGCTGCATAGTAACCCAGATACTGGTATCCGACGCCAAGAAACAACTGATTGGCCTGATAGGAGGATATATTGCCTCCGAAACCTATTTTAATCTCTTCTCGCATCTTGACATCCAGATACAGGTCGAACTTTTTTTCTTTCCAATTGTATACGGCATGTGGCAGGATTTCTTTGATTTTTGAGTAGGTAAGCATTTTAAAATAAGCGCGTTTGAAATCCTCCATCGTGAAGTCCTTGTTTTCGTCGCGATGCAACTGCGCCTCTATGTATTTGCGTTGTGCTTCATTTATGCCGGTGATATATATATTGTGGAAAACGAGAGGCGGCAAACTGTCTCTGTAGGCTTTACGGCGGGCGTTTATTTCGCTTAGTTCCACACGGCGCGGAATACGTGATTTAATAGAATCCATCATCTGCATCGTACGCTTATAGCCGATATTCATCAATTCGCGTGCTTTTTGAAAGTCGAGTAGCGATACGTTGGGGAAGCTGAACTTGAGCATGATGCCCTCTTCGTCGGGGATATCATATTCGGTCTTCTGCATGATCATCGATTCAATCTGGTTATATGGATTAGTGGATGGCTTGTTGTTGCCGCCGGCCACCGATGATCCGAAGATAAAATCTGGATGGAATGCCTCTTTCAT
>JAQWBH010000247.1 GCA_028707405.1 Parabacteroides sp.
CAAATGAGGAAATCACCACTTTCTTCTCGCTGAAGAAGATGAAGGAACAAAAATACCATGTTATTCTCAAAGTGATGCTATCGTGCTACTATTTGCAGCTAAAACAGGAAGTACAAGAGGAAAAGACGTCAGGCGGCTAACTTATTGAAAGCTGATAATTATGAGATGCGAGCCTTAACGGTGTTAAAAGGATTAAAGGCACAAAATTCAGTGACTCGCAATTATCTCAATATCTAGAAATATTAAAGGAATATCAGTATTTGAACTGAATGATACAAGGGGACGCTATTGTTGTGTCATTTCCAGTCCTAGAAGAAAGAAGGCGATAAGCCAGGATGGTGCCAGGCTCCTGACTTTCTTAATTGCAACTATGGGAATTAAATTTAATAGCATGCATTAGCTATTTTATGAATGTGCGCAGAGGGGGAGCATTGGTGAGGTGGCCATTATTTGTTTTCTGGAGGAGTTGTAAGGCAAATGGATAGGAAAGAAAATATTTATAATTGTTTCCAGCCACTTTTACTGGGCAGTTGCTTAAGCTAAAATAGAATTAAGCCGCCTCTTTACTTAGGAAAACATTTGTTCTTATTTTTTGTTGCCGGTAGAAATAGGATGTGTTACCTGGTCCCTAAGGATCCTATTCCCTGGTTTAGTTATAATGGAATGAGTGATATAGAATGACTGCAGCTTACAAACGTAAACGGCTATTTGTAATGCTTTTGTTGCTTGCTCTGCTAGTAGCATTTTTTTATAATGCGGGAAATGCTCTGGTAGAAGAGCAGCAACCTGCCAAGGCTGATATAATAGTAGTCCTGATGGGCAGTGGACCGGATCGGGTACTTTGCGCAGTGGATTTATATAAGCAGAATTATGCTGGTAAGATATTAATGGTGGAGAACTGGCAGCCGGGTTATGAGCGTCTTAAATCTCTAGGCGTTTCTATTCCTAGGGATGCTAAGTTAGCAGCTATGGTGGGAATGCAGATGGGGGTGCCGGAGGAGGCGTTTGTTATCCTGCCGGGCGATGCCCGGAGTACCCAGGATGAAGCCCGTATAATTAGAGATTATCTGCAGGAGAATAAGGTGATCGACAGCTGTCTCCTGGTTACGTCTAAATATCATTCTGCTCGTGCTGCTGGCCTTTTTCGCTGGATGCTGGCGAGTTTGGACAGGAAGGTAGAGCTAAGAGTGTGTCCTACTCCGTATGATGATTTTAATCCTGCTGCCTGGTGGCGCAGTCGGGAGGATGCGAAGCGGGTTGTCATGGAATATGCGAAATGGGCTAATTTTTATTTGCTGGATCGTTGGCGTTGATAGTTGCACCGGATATTGGGTACAGCAATTCGAGTAACTAAATAGAATTGTTTTAACCGGAGTCAGTTGATTTCGGTTTTTATTATTTTAATAACAAATCGACCCGTGATATACTGAATACCGATACAATCATTATAATGTGGAGAATAAAAATAATAATATGATACAAAAAGATATTGATAATTATAAATTTATGAAGTATAATTAATAAAATAATTCTTCGGAGGTATCAATATGAGCGCGAATTCTTCTAAAATTGTATTATGTAGTAGTGCGAATGAATCTTTTGCTAATCTTATTACATCTATTAATCAGGATAAAAGTAGTTTGCTCCAACAAATACAAACTAAAGCAGTCAATGGGGATATCAGAGGGATTAGGACACTGGCTAACCAGGTGGAGAGAATTGAAGACTTTTTAAAACGTATTATGGAATTAGAAAACGATTGGAATATCATAATGGGAGACAAGGAAGATAAAGGAAAAGAAGAACAACTACAACAAAATGAAGAAGGGAAACAATCCGGTCAGACTCCAAGTGAAGAAAGCATGAAGGTATTGGCTATTGGAGATATTTTAAGAGTTGAGACTTTTGGTTCTGATGGGCGAATGTTTAGTAATCGAATCCCCATCCCCCTATTTCGCCAAATCATGAGCACAACATTGAAGTTTATAGATAAACAGTATTATGTAAAAGTGTCTGATGTTCTTGAAGAGTTGAAGGAAGAGATTATAGATCAGAGTAATTACAAAAAATCACCACGAATACCGATCTATATAGCGTTTAAAATGCTTGAATACAAAAATATCTTCAAGGTCAGTGAGAAAAATTCACATCACTATGAACTGGATAACAACATATCTAGTTCTGATATGCCTAGAATTATAGATAATTTGTTGGTGGAGGCAAAAATGCAGCAGATTAGATGAAAACATAACATATAACTATATAAAGAAGATTAATTAAATTTAAAAGAAAATAAAAATTATGCTTGCAAATTTAACAAAGATAGAATATAATTTCACCATGTTATCTTGGTGGAGAGAATTCCGAGCAAGCGACGGTATGAGGAAGCTGTAAAATCAGCAGCCGATTGATTGACGCTAATATGGTGAACCTAAGAATAGAAGAATAATACGCATCAGATAAAGGGGGGTGTTCAAATGTGGTGGTACAGAAACAAAAAACTACCAGGTGGTTGACCTGGCGCATTGCCCACTGGAGACCAACGGTAATCCGAAGAATGATCTCAGAAGTAAGCCGGGATTATTTTATATAGCATAAATATAATATCATTTCTGAGTAGCTCTGGCAATGATGTTTTCTCCGTTGGAGAAAGGAAAAATCATTGAAGAGAAAAAGGGTAATTTTTCGTGCCTGGCGTATTGATCCGAAGACCGGTGAGAAATTATGGGCAAAGGACTTTGGATTTAAGGCTTGGCCGATATTAGTAAATAGCAAGAAAGAGGCCTAATAGATAACGGCATACTTATTCCCTAGATGAGTGACCGGCCACTCATCTAGGATAATAATTATTAGAGGGTTCGGTGGGCTCCGGTACCCGGTAATATGGGAAACGGTTCCCGAACCATGAATGCCATCCAATTGGAAATGGGGTTCAATTAGTGGACTACTAGTATCATACGAGGAGGTTTAAAATGGCAAGAAAAACTAGAGGCGATTGTAAAGTAGGATCTTTTGAAAAGAAGTATGGGCTCCCTCCTGGAACAATAAGAAATCAGGATGGAAGAGATACTAGAAGTGATAAAAAAATTGGTACCATAAGAAAAGAAGCAGAGAAGAACAAATAGACATTTCGACCATCACAAAAAATTGACCGTTAAGCATGCGGATATTAGAACAATGGTAGGAGAATATTTTGGTTTTAGCTACCATTATAAGGAAATGATGCGCGTATGGAAGCAGGAATGCTCTGTGTCAATACCTGGAGTTCTTATCAACTCAAATAGGGTGACTGTTGAGAGACAAATTCTCGTTTTTATATCATGAAGAGATACTCATGTACATTATCATAATAAGTCTAACAGTAATTTTTTGTAAATAGTGAACTGGTAGGAGGGGTGAGGGACAAGTGCCTTGTCCCTCACCTCTTTTCATAACATACCTGACTACAAATGGTAATCAAGGAACCAATGACGGCACCAAATAGTGCTATAAGCCAATTTTGCATATCAAAACCACTCCCAACAAATGTTTAGCAATTTAAACCGCGATGCGAAACTTACCACGAAAGCACTCAACGTGTTATTTGAATGGTGGGGGCTTTTCGAGCTTTTCTGTGAGAAGAACATAAATGATGTACCAGTTCGTAAAGAAGTGTATGCACGTAAATGTAATCCTTAACGGTCTTTTGTGGATAATGGGCTAGGTAACAACAGTTGAAAGCTATACGGAGCATTGCTCCATTGTCCAGGGTGGTTGATTATCGTAACGCAATATGGACTATTGATCTTAATTGTTAGAAGGAGGTGTACATAAAATGGGCGATTCTATTGGTATAGTCAGCTTATGTATTGATTTATTTTCTAAAGACAAAATAAGACACCCACGAATTTTTCTTAGATCGATAATAGCTTTTGCATTTATGTTTATCTTTATTATTTTTTACAAAGTCGGATGGATCAGCGGTCAGGATACGGGGGTACTCATTATTCTTTTTGTTATTACTTGTTTGTATCTCTATATAGCATATCATGCTGCAATGGGTCCTATAGGGCTTTCCAGGGTAAAATTAAAGAAAATTGAAAAACTTATAGCCCAGGGTCAAAGTTGGGACAGAGACGATTTGTTTTTAAAAAAGCCGTTTTATCTGATAGATTATGCAGAAATTTACAGATACGCCCTTCTTCAAGCAGACTACCTTATGGAACGGTCTGAATTTAAAAAGGCGTATGAGATATATTCCTCTATAGACGAAAAAAAGCTGTTTCAGGATGAGAAGAATGATCTTAATATAAAGAAAGCCTGTGTCCTATTTAATTTAGGGGATATGAATAGAGCGAAGATCCTGTTAGAGAAAACAATAGATCAAAGTAGTGCTAGTTGGTTACTTATAAGGTCTTTAATTAACGAACAAGCAGGGGATATGGATAAGGCTTATGAGTGTTTGCAATATGCCTTAAGTACTATGCCAGGTACTGAAACAGATAAAATGAAAGCCAACATTTTCAGCCATTTTGGACGTATAAAATTAATGGAAAACAATATTACGGATGTAATCTATTACTATAAAAAGGCTGTAGATGCAGCAAAACGATCCCAAAATAAAAGACAAATACATGCATGTTTTCAAAATCTCATTCATGCATATTTGCTAAACGGTGACGATTCAGCCAGTATGCATTCTTTTAATGAATACGAAATGCTAATTGATCGCAATTGTACGCAGGACGTATTAGAGCTTAATAATTTAAAAGTTGAAGTGTATCGACAAAAAATGGAACATGAAGAGCTTGGAAAACAAATAATAGAGAGTTATGATCTCCGGAATAAGGTGGATGGCGTTAAAAAACTATTCCTTCATATATCTATTCTTCGGATGATGTTTAATGCTGGTATGAATCTAGAGCTTGTACTGGATGAAATAGCGACAAATATTCAACGCTATAACTCTATGCAAATGCCTGAAAGATATTTGGCTTTAAAAGAAGTAATTTCTGTAATAGAGGCAATTATGAATATGCCTGAATATTTAAAATATATGCAAATGTATTTAGATCTATTAGCTTATATGACAAATCAGGCTTACTTAGATATAGAAAATTATATTGAGGGTTTGGCAGAGTATGAAGTGCTGCAAAGATGCAGTATGGAGACGGAAAAAGTAATTATCCTAAAAAAATATGCTAGAGAATATGATTTTGATAGAATATACGTCATTATGAAAAATATAAGGGACATTTATAAGTCGAATGGTAATTTTATTAATATGATATCTACTAATTTAAACATTGCTGATGAGTGCATTGTATCAGGTAGTTTCACAACGATGCAAGATCACGTAGAACTCGTAGAAGAAAATATAAAGGGCCTAAAAAACCATCCTGCTATGAGGGAATATACTCTCCGCCTGTCCTATTACAATTATGTATTGGGGAAAAAAGACAAAGCTAACGATTTTTTTAAGGCATTTAAAGAAACAAACATATCGGTATCCCATTTTGCTTATTGGTTGCAAGAGTATTATTACGTACTTAAAGGCAATTTGGTATCATAAGAAATCAATACTATTGGCAAGAAGCGTATTTGATCAAGCATGTACTTGACGACATGATAGGCAAAATAGAAAACGTCAGGCGCTATGAGGTGAGGCCTGGTATTACCGGCTGGGCGCAGGTGAATGGCCGTAATGCGCTTAGCTGGGAAGAGAAGTTTTATGGGATGTAGATAATTACTCGTTTCCTGCCACATGAACCCCCGGCATTAAACTAACATAGTCCTGTAAAACAGTATCATGTCCAATAAAGCAATGGGATCTTCTTATAATGGGAAGGCCTGTGGAAGCTTTGGTAAGTTTGGCGTCTACTCCTATAACGGCAATAAGATAATAACCACCTCCGGTGGGGGAATGCTGTTATCAGATGATAAAGAGGCATTGGATAAGGCCCTTTCCTGGGCTACTCAGGCACGCGATCCGGCGGCCCGGCGTGCTGTCTTTGAACGCTATCAGGAGGCGCTGGGAGATGTGTCGGGTGTTGGGTTTATGCCAGAGGCACCGTATGGACGGTGTAATAGGTGGTTAACGGTTATGAGCTTAAACCCTGATATTATATTCGTTAAGCCGATGGATATTATTAACGCCCTGGCAGAGGAGAATATTGAATCCCGGCCGGTGTGGAAGCCTATGCATTTGCAGCCGTTATTTGCAGGATGTAAATATTTTACCCATGAAGAGGGGGAGAGTGTATCTGATAAGCTGTTTTCTACTGGGGTATGTTTGCCATCTGGTTCTAGTTTGACGGAGGAAGAACAACAGCGGGTGATACGAGTGGTGAGGGGTAAGGTGTTAGGGGGTTAGGTAGTCTGTTTGTTAAGTTGTTGATTCTCCCTATACTTAACCTGGCATAGGGGGAACCGTCAAATTAATGACAACCACTGCTTCGGGTACACTCACATTGAGAACCTGCTCTTTTAAGAGCTTTTTGTTTGGTTTCATCACTAAATGCAGGCGGAGTTTTTCCTGGGCTTGTGCCTGTGCCAGTCTAGGTTTTGAAATGAGGTTGACAGGGTGAGAGAGAATTTGGATGTTATTATCCTGGGTGGCGGTGTTAATGGGTGTGCTATTGCCCGGAAGTTATCGCAGGATGGGAAAAAGGTTTGCCTTATAGAACGGCATACCATTGGCTGTGGGACCTCATCTAACAGTTCGAAGCTTATACATGGGGGATTAAGGTACCTGGAGACGGGGCAGTTCGGATTAGTTAAGGAGTCGCTTAAGGATAGGAAGAGGCTGTGTGAGCTTTATCCGGATCTGGTGCATATGGCTCCTTTTTATTTGCCGGTGTATGAGGACAGCCTCCGGCCCTGGTGGATGATCCGGATCGGTTTGGGGCTATATGATCTTTTGTCCTGGCCGGGAAAACATGGAGGGAGCGAGGGGGAACATGGGGACAGGCCCTCAGCTTCCTGGCGGAAGCAGCAGGGACAGTCCCCCTGTTTCCCCAGGTTGATTCATGTTTATGGGGGTAAGCTGACTACTTGTCTGAGCATGGCGGAGAAG
>JAQWBH010000248.1 GCA_028707405.1 Parabacteroides sp.
AACATAACTTCTTCTGAAGGGGCTGCAGCAAAAGCAGAAGTACTTAAAAGAACCGTTATAGCCATTATTAACACTATTAAACGTTTCATTTTAATGCCTCCTTTTAATAAAAAAGAAGGAGGTGTTTTGCCGTGTGCCGATAAGACAGTAATTTGAGAAAACTACAAAATCGGCATCTGCTAAGCAGGATTGGACAACAAAACAGGCGGCACCCAGCTTCGGTTGAGTGCTGCCTGTTTTTGTACATCAAAGGGTTAAAAATCACCGATTTTCAGCTCTGTAAAGTCAGGGTAGTAAAAATGGTGAAATAGTTATCGCCTTTGTGCGATTCCTTTGTGAAACAGTGAATTGCTACGGAGTGAATACCATTCGCTGGGGAGTGCGTATATTTGCGGTTGTGCAAAACACACCACAAAACCGCAAAGTCGATAGGCGGGTATTTCGATACAGAGTATGTTCGACACTGTGGAAACTGAAAATCAGCTTGTATTCGCAGAAAAGTTACATTTTAAGGCGGTAAATTTCAGGTATCATATTGAAAACAGACCGCTCCTTGTGGCATAATGTGTGTACACACTTTTGAGGAGGTGCAGCATGGCTATACCAAAGCTGAAAAAGCAGGATGTTATTGTTGCCCTGAAATTTATCGACGAGAACGGAGTTCCCGAACATAATACAAGCGTAAAATATGTACTTGTGTCTGAGGATGGGAAAAAATATCCGCCGAAGTATGTGGTAGCCGTTGCTGACCATTTGGCAAACAGCACGGATATTTCGACAGAATCCTTTAACAGCGTTGACGCAAAGAACTATCTGGAAAGTCTGGGCTTCTCCATCGAGACTAAGCAGCAAGAAAAATTTGAGTTATCTATTACTGCCGAAAGCGTCGAGTCAACAGATGAACGCTTTACAATGGATAATCTGAGCCTCGGTGATAACTATAAGCCGCTGGATGCCTGTTTCAAGAGGGCAAATGGAGACGTAATCAAGCGAGCCTACAGCAAAGGCGAAAGAAGAAATTCCAATCAAACCTTGCCCCGCATTGCCTGTCAGGTGTTCGAGAAGCAGCTTGCTGCATTATCGGTTGAGGACAAGGAGAACTTCCCTGTCTGCAAATATAACCCGGACAGCGACGTAATTAGAGGTATTTATGCGAGTGTTGACGATTTCAAGAAGCACCGCAACACAATAGAGTACCTGACATACGGCTATGACAACGGACGGCAGTTTGTTATCTATTGCTGGAATATCTTCTCTACGATTATCTTCGTTCAGGAATGTTTGAAACGTTTCGGTGAACCGGGAGATCAGTTTATTTTGACATACCGCGAAAAAGATGAGAAGGAAACCGCAGCGGCAGAAACGGAAGCTGCTGTTCAGGAAGAGCTTGTTCAACAGTTCAAGGGATACCGAAATCCGTTTTCTTCCATGCTGATTGAATCAAAAAATCTGATTTTCAGAGGTGCGCCCGGTACCGGAAAATCTTATCTTGCCAAAGAAATCGCTGCGGACATCATCAGCAATGGGTACTTTGACGATTACACACTTCTTACTGACGAGCAGAAAAAACAGGTTGAGTTCGTTCAGTTCCATCCGAGTTATGACTACTCTGATTTTGTTGAAGGACTAAGACCGAAAATCAATGATGATGGGACAATGGGCTTTGAATTGCAGGATGGCATTTTCAAGAAGTTTGTTGCCCGTGCCAGAAAGAACTATGAGGACTCCCAAAAATCCAGAGAAACCGTAGAAAAGGAAGTCACGGTTCAAGAATCCATGACAGAGTTTTTCTCCGGCGTTGAGTTTGGCGTTGACACATTTAAGACGATTAATGGAAATGAATTTACCATTACCGGCGTGGATGACGGGCATATCCGTATTTCTATTCCCGGAAACGCATCTGTCAACAGGCTTGCTCTGAGTTTGGATGAAGTTCGGAAGATGCTGGAATCCGGGCAGAAGTTTGAAAAAATAAAGGATATCACGTCCTTTTTCGGAAAGACGTTTGCTACGCAAGGATATTCCTATGACTTTGCCATCTATAAAGCAATCAAAGCAAAGAAAAGTACAATTTCAAAAGCAAAGGCAAAACAGGAGGAACTGAAAAAATACATATTCATCATAGATGAAATCAACCGCGGTGAGATTTCAAAGATTTTCGGTGAATTGTTCTTTGCAATAGATCCCGGTTATCGCGGTAAAGCCGGAGAGATCTCCACGCAGTATTCCAATCTGCACTCTGACCCCGGCGAAAAGTTCTATATTCCTGAAAATGTCTATATCATCGGCACCATGAACGATATCGACCGCTCTGTGGACAGCTTTGATTTTGCCATGCGTCGTCGCTTCCGTTTCGTAGAACTCAGAGCGGATGAGCGCCTTGAGATGCTTGCGTCGCTGGAAAACGAGGAGTTGGAGGCTGAGGCAATCAGAAGGATGGCTGCGCTCAATAAGGCAATCGCAGAGGTCGAGGATCTGAATGAAAATTATCAGATCGGAGCGTCTTACTTCCTGAAGTTGAAAACACTTGATTTTGACCAGCTTTGGACTGATTATCTGCAACCGCTCCTACAGGGATACATTCAGGGAATGTACGATGAGGAAGGAATTATGAATCGGTTCGCAAGGGCATACGGCTATCAGAAACCTGCCAGAGGTGATGCGAATGAAGCTGCTCAGGATCAAGGATAACTCCCAGCAGAAAAAAGATGCCTTTTCTCAAGTAGCGAGGCTGACAGGCAAAATTGCAGATAAGACATTGGAACAGCTTGAGCGTGAAGGTGTGTTCGTATTTCCTGAAACCGTAAAAGATGCAGAGGATATTACGCAAGATCAAATGATCCTCCAAAGCGTCAATGACACCTATCGCTCCGGCAATGTGATGGGCTTTCTTGGCTACGGTGATGAGCGGCTTGTGATCGCATCCCGTTTTTGCGGAGAGGGTGAGGATTACTTTTTCCAGTATCTTTTAGACAAAGTTCTGGACTTTCCAAACATCGTAGATTTGGATGCAGATGCCAATCAAGACAATCGGCTGTTCAATTTTCTGCTGTTTCTGTTTCCGTATTACCTCAAAGCAGCGATGCGGAAGGGCTTGTTCAAAAAGTATATCCGCCACAGGTACAATGATGGAAATGTAAAAGGCACGATTGATGTCGCAAGACATATAGAGAAGAACACCCCATTTGTAGGAAATGTTGCATACAGCCAGAGAGAATTTTCCTACGATAACAGCCTGATGGAACTGGTACGGCATACCGTAGAGTTTATCAAAAGAAAGCCTTACGGAAATAAACTTCTTATCAAAGTGAAAGACGAGGTAAAACTCGTTATAGATGCGACTTCAGAATATGAGCCGTGTGACAGGCAGAAAATTATTGAGCAAAACAAAAAGAATACTGTCCGACACGCTTATTTCAGAGAGTATCTTGCATTGCAGCGGTTGTGCCTTTTGATTCTCCAACATCAGAAACACCAAATCGGGGCAGGGGCGAGACAGATATATGGCATCCTGTTCGATGGAGCATGGTTATGGGAGGAATACGTCAATTCGCTGATAGAAGATGTGTTTTATCACCCAATGAATAAAGGCGGTAAAGGCGCGCAGAGATTGTTTGATGGAAATGTGGGATTGATCTATCCTGATTTCATCAGCCGGAACAGCGAAATGAGAATTATTGCCGATGCAAAGTATAAGCCGATTGATAATATTGGAAATCGAGATTATTTACAAGTACTTGCCTATATGTTCCGTTTTGATGCAAAGGCTGGTTACTATCTCTATCCAGAAGCGGAAGGGTCTGACGATTTGAAATTGTGGTTGAATCGTGGTTCGACCTATGAGGAAAATGTCGTGCCGCGTGATGACATCAGCATTACCAAGCATGGCTTGAAAATTCCCATAGATGCGCAGAATTATTCAGAGTTTACAGCAAAGATGAAGGTTCAGGAGCAGGAATTTACAAGCGTATTCTATGCGTGATTTTGTAGACGAACACAGAACTGCATATCAATAATTGATCGGTTTTGATTAGAAATAATCCGTAGGAGTAAAGAGGAATCCAGATGCCCGACAACAGGAATCGCAAGCGACCGATACAGGTCAAATTCTTCGTAGATGAAAAAGAACTCGGCTTGATAAAGGCGAGGATGGCGCAGCTTGGTATAGAGAATATGAGCGCTTACCTTCGGAAAATGGCGATCGACGGATATGCAGCAAAACCGGATTTGCCTGAACGCCGTGAACCCAAAAATCCACGACTCACTTTCCGAAGATAGATTGATATTCAGCTCCGCAGGAGCGTAGCCAATTTCTTAGAAATCGTTAAAGGGTTTGGGATGTTTCCCAACAAGATTTTGCAAAAGGTCAGCAAGGCTGAAATTTTGCAAAACGCACGAGTGGGTACCGCCGTGCATTGCTTGCCAGAATGGCAAGCTCCGGTGTGGGTACTCACCGGATTTGCTTGCTATTCTGCAAGGAAATCCCGGTCGTACCACGCCGGTTTTCGCAAGTGTAGCTACACTTGCTGTGCTTGCTATTCTCCGTTTCCCATGTTAGCAAGCGCCATTTCCTTAAATGGAAATCGGCGGCAACCGCCGCCTTGTCTGCCAAAAAGCGAAACGGACGGGCGCTGTCAATGGCGGCGCAGCCGTTCATCTTGACCATTGACGGCGTTCGTCCGTTTTGCTACTCCGACTGAATTTTTACATAAAATGAACTGAAGTGAAGGAGGCTTGACGAAGTGAATCCGAAAGAAAATGACAATGAGATCATCGAACTGACCGACGAGGAACTGGATGAGATTTTCGCCGACGATGATTTTGATAACGGCGAGGAGGACGCTGAAATCCGCTCGTTTTATTTCTCCAATCCTGACCCGTATGCCAAGGTCAAGCCACGCCCCGACGATGCCCCCAAGAGAGAGTTTTCTTTCGATGAAAAGGGCAGCATTGTTGTGAAAAATCCGTCCGCCTTTTGGCTGCCCGATGTCAAAATAGTGGAGGAACACGGCGGCACGGAATACACAGTAACCGGCAGCTACGAGGGAACGGAAACCCTCGACAGGAAGCTCAGACGCATCATGGAACAGAACGCTACCGATGATAAAAACGGTATCACGGAGGACGCCGATGAGTAACGACGTTTCTCTTGATATAAACCAAGAATCCAATCCTGTTCAGACAGTTGCCCCACCAAAGGAGGACAACAATATGTTAAGGGCAACCGACAAAATCACAGCGCTTTATTGCAGACTGTCCGTGGAGGACACCAAAGAAAAAGGCGGCAAGGATGACCCATCGAACTCCATCCAGCATCAGCAGATCATGTTAATGGAGTATGCAAAATCTCAGCACTTTCCGAACCCGACGTTCTTTATTGATGACGGGTACAGCGGCGTGGATTTTTCTAATCGCCCCGGCTTTCAGAAGATGCTTGCGGAAATTGAAGCCGGTCATGTGGAAGTGGTGATTACGAAAGACCTTTCAAGACTCGGTCGTAATTCCTCGCTGACAGGGCTTTATATCAACTACACGTTTCCTCAGTACGGCGTGCGGTATATTGCCATCAACGACCACTTCGACACCATTGACCCCAACAGCACCGACAGCGACATGGCAGGCATCAAGAATTGGTTCAACGAGTGGTACGCCAAAGATACCAGCCGCAAAATCCGTGCCGTCAACAAGGCAAAGGGGGAGCGCGGAGAGCGCTTGACCACCAACGTTCCCTACGGCTACAAGCGTGACCCTGACGATCCTAAGAAATGGGTGATTGACGAGGAAGCTGCACAGGTCGTGAAGCGGATCTTTGCGCTCTGCATGGAGGGAAAAGGGCCGAGCCAGATCGCGGCTCTGTTGGAAAAGGAAAAGGTGCTGAACCCCACCGCCTACAAACAGCGGGAGGGGCGAAAAACGCCGCATCAGACTCCGGAGAATGAGTACCGCTGGCACGAGAGCACCGTTGCTTATATCCTCGAATACATGGAGTACACAGGCTGCACGGTCAATTTCAAGACCTATACCAACTCCATCTGGGACAAGAAGCAGCGGGAAAATCCGATGGAGAATCGCAAGATTTTCTATAACACCCACCCGGCAATTATCTCTCTGGAAGTCTTTGATAAGGTGCAGGAGATCCGTCAGCAGCGGCACCGCAGAACAGCAACGGGAAAGAGCAATATGTTCTCCGGCTTGGTGTTCTGCAACGACTGCAAGCAGAAGCTCTACTACTCCACCACCAGCTATTTTGAAAAGCGGCAGGACTTCTTCATCTGCTCCACCCATCGTGTCAACAAGGACAAGTGCAGCGGACATTATATCCGTGCCGTTGTGCTGGAACAGATCGTCTGGAAGCACATTCAGGAGGTCGTATCGGTAGTCACTCGCTATGAGGCGTATTTCCGTTCTGAAATGGAGCAAAAGCTCCGTATACAGAGCGAGGAATCGCTGCGGCTGTCTCAGAAGCGGCTGGCACAGGCTGAGAAGCGAATCGGCGAGCTTGACCGCCTTTTCATCCGCATTTATGAGGACAATGTAGCCGGACGGCTGGATGATGAGCGCTTTGCCATGATGAGCAAGAACTACACCGAGGAACAGAAAGGCCTCAAAGCCGAGGTCAAGAATCTGCAACAGCAAATCCATGAACAGGAACAACAGGCAGAGAATATAGAGCAGTTTGTTCAGCGGGTAAAGAGAAACAGCACCCTCACGGAGCTGACCCCCTATGCCCTCAGAGAGCTTGTCAAGGCGGTCTATGTGGAAGCACCTGACAAGTCCAGCGGCAAGCGCAGGCAGAAGGTACATATCGAGTACGACCTTGTGGGCTACATTCCCGTGGATGAGCTGCTAAAAGCGGAATAGGCATGACCGAAATCATGCCTGTTCCAAGAAATTTGAATTTTACTGTCTTACCAGCAGGGGTCCTTCTCTCCTTCTTTTTTTCAATCATGGAGCGACCCCACTATATTCTTACCTCAACCTATGGTATACATTTAACACAACTTGCACAAATTCAAGACCTGGCACCATTTTTTATTCGATGAATTTGGGG
>JAQWBH010000249.1 GCA_028707405.1 Parabacteroides sp.
GCTTGGCGGTTTGCGCTGGTAAAAGGGCAGTGCTGAACATCAGCAAAGCGGTTGAAAGGATTTTCAGCAGGTTTTTCATAAATCAGATTGATTTGAAAACAAGGCAGGTGCAATAAGAAATACCGCTTATGAATTGCCAACTCCATTGACGGCCAGGCGAATGCTGATGATTTTAAGCGCAATAACTAAGGTGCAGATTAAATATACCCTCCCGATTAGCGAACGTATTCAGGCAACTAAATATAAACCTGAGAGAGGGTGGCAATGTTCAGTGCATCGCTTTGTGGCTACTCTGCTGTGGAGTTTACCTGTGCTAAAACAAACGATAAGTAAGCGCGGTGGTTAAAGTATGAGTGCGGTCAAAAGGATACCCATAGTTGTTAAGTAAATATTGGTCTGTAATATTCCAATCCATGGATATCAAAAGACCGAATTTTCCTATTTCTGTTCCTATGTATGGATGCAGGATTGATGTATTTGATGTAATACTGCTTGAATATCTTTCTTTGGAGTTTATATCTTTCGAAGCTACAAGTGAATAGTTGAAGCTATTTCCTATAAAGATTTTTGAAGGCAATTTAAATGTTTGAAAATGATAAGCAAATCCAACCTCATACATCATTAGAAAGCTGTTTGCCCTGATATCATAAATTTGACTTACATTGGAAATTACAGAACCCGTTGAGTCATATTTAGTGTAATTAGAATATGCATTGTTGAATGACCGTCTATAACCAAATTTCAAACCTGAATTAAATGATATTTTTTCATTCAGCATAGTTTCACCCTCCCGGAGTAAAACCCGGAGTTGAAATCCGTTAATATCACTCATTTCATAGTTATATACCTCATTGACCAGAACTCCGTCCTGAGCTCTGTAAGTGCTAATTGCGCGCATACTCATGTCTGTGTAGCCTTTAATATATCCAGCCTCAATTTGCGACAACCACTTAACCTGCTTTCTGGCTTTTTCTGATGTGTTGGATGTATTGCCGGAAACCAACTGAATCCCTGGTTGCCTGGAATTCGGGAGGTTATCACCTGCCCTTCTCCTTGAAACCCCGATTTCGATGATCTGTAAGGAGTCGGCCATTTTAATGGTTGTCTGGCTGCCAAAGGTTGGTACAGGGATTACGGTTTTCTGATTGTCGTAGATAACAATAACTGAATCAGCCTTTTGTGCAGTTGCCATAAGTGCAGGCATTGCCATCGCTAAGAAAAATAAGACGTTGATTGGTTTCATTTTATATTCTGGTTTAAGTTTATACATAAAAAATTATCCTCCTCACCCACAAGAATTAGCTTATCCGGTTCACCGTTTGGTTTCCTGCGAAACAGGATTTTTGTATTGGTAAATACTTTGTTGAGTTTTACCTTTTCATTATGGGCGACTTCACTCATTTGTTCTTCACCATCTTCTATCCGAGTGGTTTCTATGGTGATGGTGTACCTTGGCTTTTCCTGAGGGACCAATGCCAGATGAATCCTAATTTCATGAATAGAATCAAGGATGACCGGAGTCTCGCCGGCATCTTTAACTGTCAGTTCAGGAGTAATACTTACCTCAGTTAAGAGTATATTTTCTTCTGGATTTTCTGGCCTTTGCGACTGCTTAAAGTCATTCTTAACATCATCCGAAGGTGTATTTTGGCTCTGTTGTGGATTATTGTATATGTGAGCAGGCGTTTTACTTTCCGATTCAACGATCTGCTTATTCCCGGAATTAAAATCAGCAGTCAATAGAACAATACTGGTAATCAGTGCCGCAATTGATGCGGCAGCCAAATAGAGCACCTTTCTTTTCCGGGTAAAAGCCGGAGACTTGCTAATTTGAATGATTTTTTCAGTCAAGGCAAGACTTTCGGCAGCGTAATTTTCGAGCGGATCTAAACAGCGGGTCTTTTGCCATTGATCCCATTCAAATTTAAAAAGTACATTCCCTTCTATCTGCTCGAGTAGCTCTTTTCTGGTTGGTTCGTCAAAGTCATCCTCCACCAGCCGGAACATGATTTCTTCGTAATTATCTATGGTTATTTGAGTGTTCATACCGTTTCGAGTTTTAAGATTTTTTCCTTTACCGCTTTCCTTGCCCTGAACAGGTAAACTTTAACCTGGCTTTCAGTCAATCCCGTGATGGCTTCAATTTCCTTATACGAGTATGAGTCAAGGTCGCGAAGCACCAACAGTTCTTTAAACAACACGGGAATCTGAGCCATCGCCAGTTGAACCAACTGTTCAGTATCTTTATTTTCCGGTCCTGTTTTAAGTTCGTCAAATTCCAAACTCAGCTCCTTCAGCATGAAATCTGACCTGTAAGTATCCATTATTTTCTTATGCGCTACAGAAAACAGGTAAGACTTTGCCGAGCCCATTTCCACCTTTTCCTTGTTTTTCCAGAGAACTTCAAAGCATTCCTGTACAATATCCTCAGCTTCAATTGCATTACCTGCTACACGCTTCGAGAACCTTAATAGGTTTGGCGTATAAAGTTTGGCACATGTAATGAAATTGTCTTTGGTCATACAGCAGTAAATCGGCAAAAGGCTATAAAAGTTACAACCAGATAGAATATTTTAGAATTAAACTTATAATAGAACCATATCATTTTCATCAGACTCACTCAAGGCTTTGCATGGGATATTATCTTATGAGAATTCATGCACAATCTTTGTGCTGATTGGCGCCCTAATAAAACTCATTATTCATAATAGAAAGCTTGCTGTTTTATAAGTTCTTCCCTGATTTCCTTTATACTTTCCTCAATTTCGGGGCCGGGCCTCAGTGCTTCTTCTTCTTGGCCTTTAATAAATTCTGCGGTCAGGTAATACAATGGTTTAACCATCTCTCTTAATTTATCGCCAAATTCCAGATTATTGAACCAGGACCAGGCAAAATTATATTGCTTATGTACCAGAAATGCGAATAATAAAACCATCAAGTCGTTGGTTTTTTCTTTTTGTACAATTTCTGGGATTAACTCGTTTGCAGTTTCCTCAAACTCCTTCATCTTACCAGCCCATAGAAATACAATAGAGAAAATGATCATGGATTCGCCTACTTTATGCGCTATTTTTTCTTTAACTAAGTTAACAGCTTTCTGTTTGTTCATATTTCGAGAATAATAAAGTTTGAGCAAATTCACAAGAGATTGAGTTATTCCTTTGTCTATAGCGGATTTGTAATATTGTTCTGCTAAATTGAATTGATCCTTTTCTTGATACAGTGCAGCAAGATTGTGTAGAGCCCGAGCTTCACCATTATCTATTGCTAATAAATAATATTTTTCAGCATCATCCTTACGATTTTCTTCTTTATAAAGGATCGCAAGATTGTAAAGTGCCTGGAGGTTACCCTTATTTATTGATTGTAAATAATACTTTTCAGCATCGTCAAATCTATGTAATATCGCATATAAATTTGCTAGATTATTAAGTGCCTCAATGTTCCCATTTTTAATTGCCATGAGATAATATTTTTCTGCTTCATCTAGCCGACCCATTATTCTGTACAATTCAGCGATATTAAAAAGAGAGTCTATATCTCCTTTCTGAATAGCCATGAGATAAAATTTCTCTGCATTCTCCATTTGGTTCAAGTCAAAATACAATTTTGCAAGATTAAAGGTTGCTTTGACAAATCCTTTCTTATGGGCCAGGTGGTAATATTTCTCTGCCTCTTCCAAACGATTACTTAGAGTGTATAATAAAGCAAGATTGTATAATGCATCATCAATCCCTTTCGAAATGGCAATAAGGTAGTATCTTTCAGCATCTTCTAAACGTCTATTTTTCAGATAGATATTTGCTAAATTAAAAGATGCTTCTTCAATTCCTTTTTCATTAGCTAACAGATAATACTTTTCTGCTTCATCTAAACGATTCGTTTCATTGTATAAATAGGCCAGATAAAACTCTGCCATTATATCTTCTTGAGTTAAAGCATTTAAAAACTCTTCTTCTGCTTTAGGGTAGTCCCCTTCCCTCATAGATATTAATCCATAAATACCTTCCTTCAATGGGTGAGGTTGTTCTATTGAGTTTAACAGGATTCGTGCAGATTTATAATCGTGAGAATTTAACTTATTCATTACGTCATCTATTATCTCAGCCGTTGACGCGGGAATGTATTCACCATATTTTAATTCAGCTTCTTTCAAATAGCGGGTTTTCTCGATGAGTATGTCTCTTTGATCGGCTGTTATGATTCTTAAATGAGCCAGGGCAGATGACATTAGTACAGCATAGTCTGGTTTTAAACTTTCTATCTCTAATTCTGAAATATGTTGATTAAACAGTGAACGTAGCTCCGGTTCGTCATACCAATTTTCCAGGAATACAGTCAGGTATTTCACCTGTCGCTTTTCTTTGGGCCCGCCCTGCGTCATTAGCAACCATAAATTGAAAAACCTTTCTGAAAGCCGATACAGATGCTCCCTTTTAAACCCAGGTATCTTTTCGACAATTTCGCTTTTTTCAAGCTGGCTAAGCTGGGCTGAAATCACTTTACCCGGCATTTTGCATGCTTCAATAAGCTGGTTTACTTTAACTGCATCCCAAAAGTTTGCCAGTTCAATAATCACTTTTCTTTGTGCTGGAGGAAGGTAGTTCAAGCGCTCCTGATATACAGGTGTTACCCGATCAAGAATCAATCTCAGATACTCATACCCGTTTTGATCTTCGCGATCAATTAATATTTCAAGGAAGTTCAGCAGTGTTCTCGGCATGCCATCTGTTAACATCCGGATGGTTTCAATTTTACCTGGATTTTTCCTTAAGAATGTTTCCAGATCAGGTAAGTGCATACATGATGACCAATAGGAAAGGAGTTCGCCTACTTCTTCTCGTGACAGGCTTTCAAGACGGATAATCCTGAAATATTCATAAAATGGCTTGTCATATTTCCAATAATGTTCGCTCATTCTGACGCTTGCTCCAATTATGCGAAGGTCTTTATGGTTGGTCAGTAGTTCCCTCAGTAAGTGGGCATCTTCACCTATGTTTTCAAAAATTCTGTCAATATTGTCAAGTAATAAGAGCAGTTTCTTTTTCTGTAGATTTAATGATTGTTGAATTGAGGCATAAAGTTTTTTTGAATACGCTGTCTGATCATTTGAAAATGAAACCCAGTCAACTTTTTCTGTAGGGATATTTCGGGAATAAAAAGTGCGAAGAATCAGATCCCAAAGATCATGTAAACGGTAAATGCCGGCTTGTTCTTCACTGAGATTGACAACAATCAATTTTTTTGATAATTTTTGGTCGTGATTTACTTCCGCCTCAATCCGACGCAAGAGTGTGGATTTCCCGCTTCCTCTTCGCCCTACAAGGATAAAGTGCTGGATTGCTTTAGACATATCGTCTCTTTTTAGCTCTGATATTATCCGGGCAAATTCCTTTTTTCTGACAACAAAGGATTCGATGATTTCATCATCCTTAAGGTTAGCAGATTGATAAGAGTACAACATTCTTGGGCCTCTTTTATTTTTCATGACAGATTTTTGACTAGTTGATTGGGTGTTGTTTTTTCCACCATGCCTGAAGCAATGGGGATGTATATCTGTAAACTCCGTCTTGTTTTTCAATTATGTAGCCATCGCGGATCAACATAGTAACAATATTCATATATTTACCCGGGACAGTTAATAACTGCACTTCATTATATATTTCCTGAATGGCAATTGTATCTTGACGGGAGAGAATTGTCAGAATTTTATTGCTGAAAGAAGCCTCGTCCAGGGCAATATAGGGCGGATTCAAGCGGTCTTTCCAATCCTTAAGATTAGTGTTTTTTTTAACAATTGATTCAAATGCTGTACTGATATCATCAACCTCAGGTTTTTGCCTGTTTTGATTATGTAGTACCCTGTCAATTTCTTCAATCATTAATTGAATAAAATAGGGGATTAGATGCTCAATCCTGGCCAATAATTGTACAATGAAATCCGGCGAGTATTTTACTGTAGCTGTAAGCGTTAACTGTGTAATGAGTTGTATTGCTTCTTCCTGGGATAATGCTTCAATCCTAATCGGATGCAAATCGTTGATAAGCTTAACCCTGTCCAATGACTCAATTACATGTTCAAGTCCAATAGAGCCAGCAAGAACAAAAATGCAATTATTAAATTCCTTCTTTTGTCTGATTTCCCGGATGGTATGAAGAACTTCTATTGCGTTTTCATCTCCCTCTTTTCTGCGGATGGCTGAAATTACTTCTGGGAATTCGTCGAGAAACAGAACAACTTTTTGATCAAGGTCAGGAAGCTTTTGTATCAAAAGTAAGAGTTCGATTTTATATTCCAATTCCTTTTCCTTAAACCTAACCCCGCCCTCAAAAGTGATTTCTTCGATACCCCTACCTTTAAGCCATCTCTCAATATTTGCCCTTGTCTTCCCAACCAAACTCAATCTATTGAGGACAAGAAAATATAGCCTCTTAAAAAATTCTTGCAATGATTTATCCGATTCAACATTTTCAAAAATGCAATTGTATCCTTCTGGAGGATTTTTAACCAAGTCTTTCATCACAGAAGTTTTTCCAACCCTTCTGGGTGCAATAAATAAGATGTGCGAACCTTTTTCTATTTCCCGCCAAAATTCTTTATTTAAATTTGGCCTGCGAATATAGCTGTCCCCTTCGGCAGGCGGACCTGTAATCGTTTTTGGGTGAATCCATTCTGCGTGCTTCATGATGACAATATATTTATTGGCAAAGATAGTTAACAATACATCTATTGTCAAGGATTATTAACAATATTTTTATTGTCAATGCGTTTTTAAAAACAAAGAAGCTCTATTATCATGATAAACAGCTTGTTGCAATATCTCATTACTAATAAAAATAATCTTCCCGCAGAGAAATGCTAAATTAAAAACTGCCTATGGTATAAACTATCAAAGATATCCGCCACCGCCTCTTCAAAATCCCTGAAATTCTTCGATTTCCTGATCTTCCTGAAAACCCTCAACGGTTCATCAAAGAACTCACATAAGTATGACCAATACTCCTTCATGGCATTGAGCACGG
>JAQWBH010000250.1 GCA_028707405.1 Parabacteroides sp.
ATTCATCATCAAATCTTCGCTTCGTATTGTTTGGCATGAGGGGCTCCTTTCTCTTATCCCTATCTTACCAAACTGTCCGTTATTCTAGCATAGACCCATAGGCGCTTCTGCCGGTACGGGACAGTTCCTCGATAGCGATTCTTATGAAATGGTCGAAGTGCCGGATGACGTTCCGGACAGCGCCACCTTCGGGCTGCATGTTTGCGGAGATTCGATGGAGCCCACTTTATTGGACGGGCAGGCGGTATGGGTTCAAATGCAGCCCGCTCTAGAAAACGGTGAGGTCGGCATCTTCTACCTCGACGGCAATGCGTATGTGAAAGAATACCGGCAGACGGAAAAAGGCGTGTTTCTCGTGTCTCACAACGGAAAGTACGCTCCGATCGCCATTAAAGAATACAATGAAACACGGATATATGGAAAAGTGATATATCCGAGGTGCTAAGCCCGTTTGCTGGGACATCAGATATGAGATAATTCAAGCGGCACTATATTTATTGGGAAGGGGCGTGCTAAGTTGGAAAAGAAGAAAATGACAAAACGCGAGCAGGATGTCTATAGCTATATACTCGAATACAGGAAAGAAAAACGCTTCTCTCCCAGTATGCGCGATATTGCTGCCGGTGTCGGATTGCATTCGGTATCGACCATCCATGTTCATGTACATAACCTCATGGACAAGGGTTGGTTGCAGCCCGTTGAGCGGATGAACAGAACGATCATCCCCATTGACGATGATGGTGTCTGATGATGGATGTTAAAGTGTACGTACAAGTGAATGCTGATTTCAATCCCGACGGTCTCATGCTCCCCAGAGAGCTCATTTGGGAGGACGGGGAGAAATATACCATTGACCGGGTGATAGATATCCAACAAGCGGCTGCTATGAAAGCTGGGGGACAAGGTGATCGATATACCATCGAGGTGCGCGGGCATAAGAGTTATTTATTTTTTGAGCGGAGTTCCAATCTGACCGGAAACAACATTGGGCGATGGTTTGTGGAAAGGAAGAGCGCATAGATAGAGATTATGATCTAACCCGAGTGAGTTTACACATATCTTTATTTTACGACAGACTATGCAAATACCCTTCACTCATGTCATAACATCTGCTATAATACTGTTAGCTTGTATACGAGGTGAAGCGGATGGAGTTTTCAACGAAAATACGTCTTGTTAGAGAAAAGTTGAATATAAGCCAAGAAGATTTGGCCCGTGCTTTAAATGTGAGTTTCGCAACGATCAATAGATGGGAGAATGGCAAGACGAAACCCATCAAAATGGCGCAGGCCGCGTTTGATGCTTTCTGCGAAAAACACGATATTACCTTCGGTGATGCCGATGAAAAATAACCAGACCAAATCAAAAAGGAGGGTTGCCGATCACGGTGAAGTGTTCACAGCGGAGCGTGAAGTCAATGCCATGCTCGACCTTGTAAAACAGGAAACCGAGCGCATCGACAGCCGTTTTCTTGAACCTGCCTGTGGCGATGGCAATTTCCTTGCCGAAATATTGCGCCGAAAACTTGCTGTTGTAAAGTCACGCTATGGCAAACACGCCGCCGATTACGAGCGCTATGCCGTCATCGCGGTTACCAGCATTTATGGGGTAGAATTGTTGCCGGACAACACGAACGAATGCCGCAAACGGCTGTTTGAGATTTTCGATAAAGAATACACCGCAACCTGTAAAAAAGAAGCGAATGAGGATACCCGCCAAGCTGTGCGCCATATCTTACGCCATAACATACTCTGCGGCGACGCGCTAACCATGAAAAAATCCGATGGTGAGCCTATTATTTTTTCCGAATGGTCAGCGGTAAACGGCTCTATGCTCAAACGGCGTGATTTCCGGCTCGACCAAATGTTAGAACAGAATACGACTAATTTACAATTAGATTTATTTGGTGAGACCGGCGAATATGAGCGCGATGAAACGGGCGCAATCGTCCTCTCGCCTATCTGCGAGTTCCCGCCGATTCATTACAGGAGGGTACAAGAATATGAGTGATTTTTATACGAACACCTATAATCCGGATGTGCTCTCCTGCCTTGCCAATCTTTCCAACGACGAGGTTTTTACACCGCCGAATATCGTGAATAAAATGTTGGACATGCTCCCGCAGGAGCTGTTCAGCAACAAAACCACGACCTTCCTTGACCCGGCCTGTAAATCCGGCGTGTTCCTGCGTGAAATCGCTAAGCGGTTGCTGGTGGGGCTTGAAGCTGAAATTCCCGATTTGCAGGAACGCATTGACCACATCTTTCACAAGCAGCTTTACGGCATCGCCATTACTGAAATGACTTCCCTGCTGTCGCGGAGAAGCGTATACTGTTCGAAGTTTCCAAACGGCCGGTACTCCATCACAAAATTTGACGATGCTGAAGGTAATATCCGTTTTAAGAAGATTCAGCACGTTTGGCGCGGGGAGAAATGCGCCTTTTGCGGCGCTTCCAAAGGCGAATACGATCGAGACGATGCCTTGGAAACTCACGCCTATGAGTTTATACACACCACCAAACCGGAGGGGGTTTTAAATATGAAATTCGATGTGATTATCGGAAATCCGCCGTATCAGTTGAGTGATGAAGGCTTTGGCCGGAGTGCAAGCCCGATTTATCATATGTTTGTCAAGCAAGCAAAGAAGCTTAGGCCGCGCTTTCTAAGCATGATCATCCCTGCGCGTTGGTTTACAGGAGGAAAAGGGCTGGATAATTTCCGAGATGAGCTCCTTCATGATAATCGCTTGAGTAAAATTCACGATTTTCCCGACGCTACCGATGTATTCCCTGGAGTTCAGATTAAGGGAGGTGTCTGCTTTTTCCTATGGGATCGTGATCAGGAAAGTGATTGTGAAATTACAACTCATCGGGGTAGCGATATTGTGTCCGTAATGACACGACCACTACTTGACTTCGGTGCAGATACCTTTATTCGGTATAATGAGGCTATAAGTATTGTTGAAAAAGTTCGAGCATTTAACGAACCCTCTATCATCGATATGGTTAGTTCGAGAAAGCCGTTTGGATTTCCTACAAATTATTTAGCCAACCAGAACCCAACAAATAACAGCGTAAAACTTTATCAGAACGGTGGCTACGGGTATATACCGGATAACGAAATTACTCAAAATAAAGAAATTGTTGATAAGTATAAGGTCTTTATTCCGCCGCTTGGCAGCGGCAGCGATAGCTTTCCTCATCCAATTCTTGGTCGCCCATTCCTTGGTGAACCAAGAACAGCCTGTACCGAAACTTACCTGTTTATTGGGAGTTTTGATAGTGAGGTCGAGCCAATTAATTTGATCTCGTATATTACCACACGATTTTTTCGATTTCTTGTCTTGTTGAATAAGCCTTCACAACACGCAACAAAAAAAGTTTATCATTTTGTGCCTATTCAGGACTTCTTCGAACCCTGGACGGACGAAAAGCTCTACGCCAAATACGGCATCACCGAAGAAGAACAAGCCTTCATCGAAAGCATGATACGCCCGATGGAGCTTGGAGGTGATAATGATGAATAGATTTGTAAAAGGTTGGTTCGAGAGAGGGCAGAAAGAAGATGCCGGGTCAATTTTTCAATTCTTTTGTTATTTCATTGCGTTTAATTTTCTTTATGATAAATATACAGGCCATGACAGACATAAGTTAGAAAAGCTTGTCGAGAAAGATATAATACCGCTCCTTTCAAATGAAGCCTCTGCTATTTTGGAGGAAGGAGCTGCATTTTATGACGAACCCGGACCTTGTTTTCGCAGTGAACGACCTGTTGCTAAGCTCACAAGAGAAAGCCCATTGAAAGATGTGTTTCTTAATATATATCAAGTTCGTTGTAATCTTTTTCACGGATCAAAGGCTATGGATACCCCGCGTGATATTGCTCTTGTCTCTACCAGCGCAAATGTTCTTCAACGCTTTTTGGGTAGGTGGCTGGAGAAAAACGGAGGGCTAAGATAATGGCAAATAAAGAGTTCTTCCCACTTCGCCCCGAAACACAGCCAATGATCTACGCCTATGAGGACAGCAACCCCGAATACCGGGGCTTGCTGAAAGTCGGCTATACGGCAATCGGCGTCGAACAGCGCGTGGCACAGCAATACCCCACAAAGCGTCCGGATGGAAAGATTCCCTATCGCATTGTGTTCGCAGAATCAGCCATGTATGCAGATGGCGGCAATTTTAGTGATCACGATATTCACCGCGCCCTTGCAAGGCGTGGTTTTCCGAGTGAAGGCGGCGAGTGGTTCCGATGTACGGTCAAGGACTTACGGGCAGCCTACATTGCCGTTCGTGACCGTGTGGAAAACATCGAAAACCGCACGCGGGATTTCTCCATGCGGCCCGAGCAGAAGGAAGCGGTCAGCAAAACGATCGGGTATTTTAAATCAGCGGCGAAAGAAAAAGGGGTGCGCACAGCCAAGTTCTTATGGAACGCAAAGATGCGTTTTGGCAAAACCTTTGCCTCCTATCAGCTTGCAAAGCGCATGGGACTTTCAAAGATACTCATTCTGACATTCAAGCCCGCCGTTCAAAGCGCGTGGGAGGAGGATTTAAACACCCATGTGGATTTTGAGGGGTGGCAGTTCATCAGCCGCACATCGGATTTGACATGGGAGGCTGCCGACAAGTCCAGACCGATTGTCTGCTTTGGCTCATTTCAGGACTTTCTGGGCACCAACAATTCCGGAGGAATAAAAGCAAAAAACGAGTGGGTACATACGACGAACTGGGACTTGGTGATCTTTGACGAGTACCATTTCGGCGCATGGCGTGAAAATGCAAAAAAGCTCTTTGAAATGGGCGACGAGGACGATTACGAAGCCCTTGATCTTGAAAAATACGCGAAGGATGAAGAAGGCAACGCTATCAACGAATCATGGTTGCCCATCACCACGCCACGTTATTTGTACTTGTCGGGTACACCGTTTCGAGCGATCAACTCCGGCGAATTTATTGAAGACCAGATTTATAACTGGACATACTCCGATGAGCAGAGGGCAAAGGAAAACTGGACGGAGCCGCCAGATAATCCCTATGCTGCTTTGCCGCGCATGGTGATGATGACCTACAAGATCCCCGACAGCATACGGCAGATTGTCATGCAGGGCGAGTTTGACGAGTTTGACCTCAACGTGTTCTTTTCCGCAGAGGGCAAAAACGATCAGGCGAAGTTCAAGTATGAGGAATACGTTCAAAAATGGCTGGACTTGATTCGCGGCGCTTATCTCGGCACAACGACGGATGATTTGAAGCTCGGCGCGAAAAAGCCGGAAATGCCGTACTCAAACAGCCGCCTACTTTCTATTCTAACACACACGATATGGTTCTTGCCAAATGTGGCGTCGTGCTTTGCCATGCGGAATTTGATCCGGCAAAAGAACAATACGTTTTTCCACGATTATACGGTCAATGTCTGTGCCGGAAGCGGCGCGGGTATCGGGGTGGAAGCGCTTGCGCCGGTGCAGAAGTCTATGCGTCCCGACCCTCTTCAATCAAAAACCATCACGCTGACCTGCGGCAAGCTGACAACCGGTGTGACAGTAAAGCCGTGGACGGGCATTTTCATGCTCCGCAATCTTTCCAGCCCCGAAACGTATTTCCAAGCCGCATTTCGTGTTCAAAGCCCATGGGAAGTGGATGTTGATGCAGGCAAACGCGAGATCATGAAGCGCGAGTGCTATATCTTTGACTTTGCTCTTGACCGAGCGCTCAGGCAGATTGCCGATTACAGCTGCAGGCTCGATGTAAACGAGGGCAACCCGGAAAAGAAAGTCGCAGAGTTTATCAACTTCCTGCCGGTCATCGCTTATGACGGCAGTACCATGAAGCAGATCAACGCAAGCGATGTGCTGGATATTGCAATGGCGGGAACGTCGGCGACGCTCCTTGCCCGGCGCTGGGAAAGCGCTTTGCTCGTGAATGTCGATAATGACACTCTGGCTCGTCTCATGGCCAACGAGGACGCGATGCGAGCATTGATGAATATTGAGGGTTTCCGTAGTTTGAACACGGAGATCAATGATATTATTATTGCTTCAGAAAAAGTCAAAAAGGCAAAAGCCAAAGGCGAAAAACTGACGCCTAAGGAAAAAAAGGAGCTTTCCGCCGAAGAAAAGGAATACAAGTCCAAGCGCAAGATCATTCAGGAAAAGCTCATTAAATTTGCTACACGCATTCCCATATTTATGTATTTGACGGATTTCCGCGAATATAGCCTCAAAGATGTCATTACGCAGCTTGAACCGGGATTGTTCAAACGGGTAACAGGGCTGGACGTGAAGGACTTTGAGCTGCTTGTTTCTCTCGGCGTATTCAATGGCGGTTTGATGAATGACGCGGTGTATAAATTCAAGCGGTATGAGGATTCAAGCCTGTCCTACACCGGTATTGATAAACACGCAGGAGAGGCCGTCGGCGGCTATGATACCGTTCTGACAAGAGAAGAATATGATCGTCTCTTTGGTTCTCAGCAAATTTCCGTATCCGAAGTAACACAGGCGTTTGACGATCTGCCGGACACGGATAACGATCGTTTTGAAAGCGACAACGACGAGGATGCGGTCGATCTGCCACCGGTGCAAAAGGCGGCGGCACAAAGACCCTCCTCGTCAATCAAGCCGGAACCTGTGCTGTCGCAAACAAAACCGGCTATCGCAATGGCTCCTTCCTCGCAGATTGGTGATTACTCTTTTGTGAAGCCTGGCTTGACTGTGCATCATAAAACCTTCGGTGAAGGTAAGGTCGTGAAGATCGTTGAGGACAAACGCGACGGCAAGATTATCGTTGCATTTGGCAAAGCGGAGAAGATGTTCCTGTTCCCGGGAGCCCTTCAGGACGGCTTTCTAAGAGTTGATTAATACTACAGCGCAAGACATTTATGTAAAACATTAAGATCTCGCTTTTCTTCATTCAGATGCACCGGCAGTAGAAGCTGCTGATTCATCAAATTCTGAACTCTTGTCTTGCGATGCGAACGATAGGCTA
>JAQWBH010000251.1 GCA_028707405.1 Parabacteroides sp.
AATTTCCTGTGTATAGTCTTTGGATGAGTTACTACGTGATCTATCCTGAATTACCTCAATCATTGGAATAGTATCTTCACTAATTCCGGTATTTATCAATTCCTTGAGCACCGATATTTCAATTGTTCTGTTTTTCATTATTGGAATATACACTTGTGATCCCCCTCCCTATAGGCATTCTAAAGAACGCCATTCCAAATATTCAGCAATACCGTCTAATCCAGGATAAACCGATTATCCAAACAATGCTTTCGGCCAACTTTTGCTAATAACGCAAAAGAAGATTTTGATACACCACGATATATTGTATCATCGTTATATTTTTGAACTATATTATGGAATTTTTGAAATGTATTAATTTCATGCTTTTTCATTGAACCACCTTCAATAATTAGAAAAAATGCTGACCTTTTTTTGTTGTGGCTGTTACTGCAGCATATTCCGGTGTGGCGGAGGCCACTTTTCCGATAATACCTAATATTAAAATTTTACCGGTATTATCCATTAATGTAAAGGCTAAATTATTAAGTACGCTATGTGTTAACGCTAAACTAAATAGTCCAGAAGCTGACGGAATTGCTTGACCAAGAAATGCTTATATAAAGACCATATCTGTGTTTGGCAAGTAAAAAATACAGCAAACGGCAAAAAATAAATCCAGCACCCCAGTTTCCATTATTGGTGGTTTTAGTTGATACCGGCAGTAAAGTATTTGCAGTATTGTATCGGGATGAGAGCGGGGAGCATGAAGTAGAGGCACCGCTGCTTATAACCGCTACCGGTCCCTGGATTGACGAGGTTAATGTCCAATACCGTTTGCCGCATAACTACCGTATTAATAAGGTAAGCGGGATACATATCGTTATTAACCGGGCATTAGTCCCAGATTGCATGTTTTTGCAGACCAACAATCGCCGGATTTTTTTCATGATTCCTTGGTATGAGGGAACGACGATAATTGGTACCACCGAAAGGATGGAAAACTGCTCCTGTGATGAGGTAAAGCTGCAGGAGGAAGATATCAACTATCTGCTGAACTGTGCCAATCATTATTTAAAGGAACCGATTAGCCGGGATGATATTTGTGGTACTTTCCTGGGCATTAGGCCTTTGGTGATAGATAAAAATGATGAAACCGATGCTACCAGCATGAGCCGGGATTATAAGATTGATGTAATTCGTAAGGGAGAGACCAAGTTGATTCATGTTTACGGGGGGAAGTTGACAACCTGTCTAAGTATGGCGGAGAAGGTGGCGGCTTTGGTGTAGGGGGGATAATATGTCCGGGGACAGCCCCCGAACATATTAAGAGAAAGGGGCTTGAATTGCCTGGGAATCGATGCTGTTGTTGTTAACCGGAGTCAATTGACCCCGGTTTTTATTTTTTTAGCATAATTTAATTAAAATATAAATATAAAAGTAGGGAATTGTAATACGTACAATAATAAGAAATTAATTATTAAATAAAACTTGCATTAAATAACAATAAACATTATAATGAAATAAAAATATGGAGGGAGTCTTTTAATGAACGCTAACTATACTAGTTACACAAATGAACAATTTAATAATCTTATCACATCTATTAATCAAGATAAAAATATATTGTTACAGCAAATACAAACTAATGCTGCCAATGGTGATATTAAGAAAATTAGGTTCCTGGCTAACCAGGTAGAAAGAGTTGAAGATTTTCTAAAACGTATTAAGGAATTAGAATATGATTGGAATGTCATTATGAGGGATACAACGGATAAGGAAATGGTAATAGAAACACAAGTTAACCAGGTAGGGAAACAATCCGATCAAACCCCAGGGGAAGAGAATATGAAGCTATCAATTATGGGAGACATTTTAAAAGTTGAAACCGTTAGTTCTGATGGTCGTATGCTGAGTAATCGCATTCCTATTCCACTTTTTCGCCAAATTATAAGCACAGCAGTGCAATATATAGATAAACAGGGTTATGTAAAGGTATCTGAGGTTCTGGGTGATTTAAAAGAGGATATTATAGAACAGAGCAATTATAAAAAGTCGCCAAGAATCCCAATTTATGTCATTTTTAAGTTGGCCACAAATAAAAATATTTTTAAGGTCAGCGAAAAAAACTCACATCATTATGAACTAGATAGTGGCTTATTCGCATCGGATATACCCGGGATCATTGACAATCTGCTGATTGAGGCCAAAATGCAGACCGATTAGAAGATAATTCGAGGAACAGGTCCAGGAATTATTGAAAGCTGCAAAATAAGAGACTGCAACTAAGGCTATAACTGATACTATATATAGTAGTGTTATTCAGAAAAAGCACAACAAGTTGTACGGAACGAGAGTTCGGGAGAAGGAGCAGTTTGGGTTGTAGGTAGAGGGGGGGCAGTGATGGGGTTATTTAATTTCTTTAAGAGCCCAAGTAAAAAAGTAGAAGTAACGAAAGTAGCAAAAGACGATAAGAATAATAAGGCAAAGCAAAGTATTAACATTAAGCCAGTTATTAGTATTAAAACAGAAATAATAACTACACCACTTGAGCCGGACGTCATCCCTATTGAAAAAAGGATTAAAGAAATGAAAGCAAATGAAGTCGGTCTCTACCCACATGAAATACTTCTTCTATCTTATGCTCCTAAATATTACGTTGAAGGTAATTCTTTCCCAGGATTTTAGTGGTACCAATATGGTGTCAGGGATGGTGATAAAAGCCTGAAATCGTTACGGGATAGGGGATTTCTTAAGGTCGGGTCATTGAAGTCGGCAATAGAAAAAGAAACAGCTGTTCAGTTAACTTCTTCGAACAATCTTGCTTATGGAGATAACTTGCTTATGCCTTTTACTATTACACCAATTGCACAAGAGTATATTGATAAACACCCTGAATTGATTGAAAGCTGTAATGAGTCAAGATTACAAAGCATGTATAACCGTTATAATAATCCATTTTATTAATATTGTAATGTTAGGTACCATTGCTTATGGCAAAATAAAAATACAGCGAATGGCAAGTTAAAAATACAGCAGTAAATTGGAAAAAAATCATCGTCAGCACCCTAAAAATATACTACCCTTTTTGTTGGAGCGAAACATTTTAAATGGAAATGGAGGTGCCGTACGTGCCAGAAGAATACCTAAGAATGTGTGAAGATTGCGGCGCTCCTTTCTTTACTGCTGGAGAACAAGCCTTCTATGAAAGAAAGAATCTCACATTGCCGAAACGCTGTAAGAAATGTCGCACTGCACGAAAACAAACGTGGGAACAAGAACAAAAAGTGAAGGAGCGGGAAGAAAAAGCTGAATTTTTTAAACAGGCATTAACCGCTGCACCGTTCAAGAGTGTGAGTTTGGATAGCTTTCCAACAGGTGATCCATCAGCCACACTCAACATCATAGGTAATGGCTTTGACTTGATGCATGGTGTCAAGTCCAGCTATTACAATTTCAGAGATACGCAGGGGAAGAACAATTCATTGCGTTTTGCTCTTGAAACCTACCTGAATGTCGAAGATTTGTGGGCTGATTTTGAGAACGCTTTAGCTCATATCGATAGTGGTGCCATGTTTGGCGTTGTTGATATGTGGCTTGACGACTTCGACGCTTACGACCCGGATGCACAGGCGGCAGATTTCTTTGCAGCTGTTGACACAGCGACTGGACCTGCACAAACGATAACACATGACTTGCCTCGGAGATTTCGTATGTGGGTCGAGTCATTGAAAGTGCCGGATATGGTCTACAGACCGCTCAATGGAGTAATCTGTAATTCCAAAACGCTTGACTTTAACTATACGGAATTTATAGAAGCAGTTCCTAAAATAGAATCCCACGCCTGGCGTATGCCGGGGCTGACCATGATATTTTCTCGGGCAATGCCCAATTCCATTTGGCCCTTGTTTCAATCATCCCCAAGCAGCTGACCTGCCGCTTCAGATGGTGCCAAACATGCTTTGAGATAGGATTCGATACCTGAACACAAAACCCGGTCATTTTTCTAACCGGTGACAGCTAGCGTTTGAAACATCGCCATTATCCATATCTTTAAATTACTAGACGAACTGGTCAATCTCTGTTTCTGTGTAAACCAGATAAACGGAAGTTGACGACTTGTCTGAGTATGGCGGAGAAGGTGGCCGCTCTGGTGTAGAGGGGTGATATGTCCAATATGTCCGGGGACAGGCACCGAACTGTACTCTGTCCTATGCCGAATATACTGGTTTCCGCTTGCAGTATATGTTACGAGTTCTCGGTTTACCGCTTTTAGGTTAAATAATATAAATTTTACCTATTATTAAAGGAATTTGAATCACAAGGTGGAAATAACTATTAGAATAGTGTGTAATGGGAAACTGAATTTAGGAGGGCGAAATGAAGGTTTTCCGTGACCCGGTTCATGATATTATAAGTTTTGACAAAGCTCAGGAAAAGTATATTCTAGACCTGATAGATTCCAAAGAGATGCAAAGGTTACGTCGTATAAGACAACTGGGCTTAAGTTCTTATACATATCCTGGAGCAGAACATTCACGTTTTGCTCACTCCCTTGGCACGGCATTTTTGATGAAGCGGGTTATGGGACGATTGTATTCTGTACGGAATAAACAGGAAAAGCAATGGTTACAGGAGGTATTTGATAATCGGGATTTGGTATTATGTTCCGCATTGTTGCATGATATAGGGCATGGCCCATTTTCGCATGCCATTGAGGATGTAATGGGTATCAAACATGAAGTATGGACTATGCAGATAATCAATAATCCTGATACTGAAGTTCATAAGATTTTAGAGACTTACAAGTCGGGTTTTGCTAAAGAGGTTGCAGATGTAATCGCACGCGTACATCCATGCGAGATGGCGGTTAAACTCTTATCCAGTCAATTAGATGTAGATCGATTTGATTATCTGCTTCGGGATTCATTGATAACCGGGGTAGGGTATGGAAAATTCGATTTAGAATGGATGATTAATACTTTAACAATTGGACTGGTAGACGGCGTACCGGAAATCGGATTAGACCTCGACAAAGGTTTAAGTATAGCAGAAGACTTTGTTATGGCCAGATATTACATGTATAAGCATGTGTATTTCCATAAGACTACCCGTGGTGCAGAAATTATCACCAGGAAGATTCTAAATCGAGCAAAAGCATTAATAATTAGCAAAGAAATAGAATGTCCTCCATACCTGGATGTTTTATTTTTAAGCAAGCCGGAAGATAAAGAGAAATATCTGTCGTCCTATTTGGAACTGGATGATAATATACTTTGGTACTGGTTCCATCAGTGGGTTAATAGTGATGATAAATTATTGAGTAATTTATGTGGTAGACTATTAAATAGGAAACTACTAAAGAGCAGAGATATTTCTGGCATTAATGTGGTCAACTTGCTATCGCACCTAAAAGTACTGGAAAAATCGCCTTACGGAGATTTAATAGAGGTTGATAATCCTTCCACCAGCTCATATAAAGATCCATATATATCCAAAAGAACTCGTACTGAAACTGACGGTATTGAAGAAGATAAAGAGCATCGTGAGGCAACGGAACAAATATTTTTGTTTGATATAAGTAAAAAACATTTTGAATTAACAAGAAAATCTCCAATAATTTTTGCCATTAGGGATCAGACCATAGAGCAAGAACGTTTGCATTATCCAGTTGAATTACAGGGGACTGTAGCGGAAATTTTTGGATGAGGGGGAGAGCGGTATGTTAGATAATGAATATGCATTGATTCGCTTGTTCACAGTTGCACCGACTATTGAAGGAAGGAAAAGGTTTCAGAAGACAGTTTATCTATTGCAACAGATGGGGGTTCCCTACACTGAAAAATTCAAATACTACCACTATGGTCCGTATTCATCGGAATTACAGGCGGAAATAGATAGATTAGTACGTTATGAACTGATTAATGAAACTTATACCGGGGATGCATATGTCTATGAGATTACTGGTAAAGGAGAAGAATTTATTCAGCAATATTGTAGTTTAAACAGCAGTAGTTTTGAGTTTCCGGAGCACTTGGTTAAACGTATAATAGAAACTAATACCCCGGTCCTTGAAATGGCGAGCACCTATGCTTATTTACTGGAGATGGGTTATAAAGAAGAAGAAGCTATGGACAAAGCCTCGGAATTAAAACCGCATCTTCAGAATCGCCTCGATGAAGCACGGACATTGTATGAGGATATTTGTAGGGATATAAGGAATTAAAATAGCAGGTTATTAACTTACCTTGATGAAGTAACAGCATCCAGCAACACATCGCATCGATTGGTTTTGTCGGTGCGATGCAGTTATTATGTATGACGAGAACGGTAATATGATGAAGCCGAGGCTACTTAAAGATATGCATGAAGAAGATATTGTTGCAATATTCTCAACATTATTTGCTGACAAGTAGCGGAAGACCATGGCTGGCAGATTAAAGCTAAGTATGGTCATTGGCTATTTTTTAATCAATCAACGAATAACTCAGGTATATTATATTGGATATCAGCAATTTCCCTACGGACACTAGCACTGGGACAATTGGCGAGGGAGCGGCGGAGTTTAATTTCTCCGTCCTGCATCTTAACGACATAATCGTCCCTGTGCCTTCTTATGTATGTAGATGTTTCACGGGAGAATCCATTTCTTTGAAGGGTTATGGAGAGCGGGTTTGTGGTGCCGTATTCTACATACTCATACCAATCACTTTGGAATGCTTCTACTTTGTGAAAACGTTTATACTCCGATGAAAATCTTAAGAAATAATTAGAAATGCTAAACAGAATTACATTTTCAATTGCCTTGAGTGTATCGGAAATTACAATATTTCGGTGTGGAAGTGTGTCGTCATAAGGGATTTGTTTTCCATTTACTCTAACTCCAGACAAGGGATGGTCACGTTTGTAATCAAGAGTTTGCTCCATAATAAAGCTCAGGCCGGTTCCTTTAATCCATTGTGAGAGGATAACTGCAT
>JAQWBH010000252.1 GCA_028707405.1 Parabacteroides sp.
CCAATTTCGATGCCCGGTCTGTACTTCTGGGACGAAGATAATCAAGCAGAAGTTTGTCTGCCTTTATCTGGTAATCTGCAATAATTTCACTCATGGATGTTATCTATTTTAATAATTATGTTTTGATCCAAAACGTGGGATTGAAAGGAATGGTGACTGACAACGAACTGCTGTGAATGTCTTGTTGGGGCATGTCTATCATGCGAAAGAAGTTTTCCAAACAATCCTATTCATTGATAAAACCTGATGCCTTCATGTGACAGTCAATTGCCATCGAAAAAAGAAATCCAATTAACAGTCATTCCATTCGTAATAGAAGTGTCGTATTTCTCTTGGCTGCTCCATTATTTCCTTGTGATAATCAGGATATGAAATTCTCTCCCGCACTTTTCGTGAGGGGTAAAATATCGCTCCGAATAACAGAATCTCTATCGTGACGGCTGTCGAAAAGAAGAATGGAACAAACAGGCAGACTATGGCAATGATGGCACTGACGAAAAGCGTTCTTTTGCTCTGTAGGTAATAGATGATACGCTCTGTTAAACGATGGGAGAACAGAAAGATAAAGGCGACCGATGAGGGAGCCAGGTCATACACGCTTTGGGCTATATTGACATAGTTGAAATGAAACAGCAACAATATCAGTAGTAGCATGAGTGTATAGAACTTACGCCAGCTATGACGACAGGCCATGTGTACATAAAATTTAGTCATTCTCTTTCCATCTGCTTTGTAGTAAAACAGGGAAATCAGGAGTACTAATACGGGTAATAGGATATGTATGCTATTTGTAATCATTTCTGTTATTTTTCTAATTCTAAAATAATATGTCCAAAAGAGGCTTCCTTGATGATAGCTTCCGCATCCGTATAGAGAAGTTGTTCTTTCCGGCAACGCTTTCTGAAGGATGCGTTTTGACTTAACGTTCGTATGGCATTGTCCAGCATAAATTCAGGAATACGCCAGCAGTGGCCTTTCGGGTAATTGTAGTTAGACCATTTGGCAACCAGACACAAAACCCGGCTCTGAACGGGGTAAAAGCTTCCACCGGTATGGAAACTAAAGGTTTCTTCTGCACTGGCATCCATGACATCCACCCATGTATAAGTGGCGTGTATAAGAGTGACCAATTGATGATATAGCTCCGTCTTCATATCATATCAGATAAAATCCCGTAGCAGTTCATCCATTTTGCGGTTATAAATGAACCGCCCACGCTTGTTTGTCTCTACCAGCTCATTACGTAACTCAACGCCCATGACCTCCAATGACGAATACAGGGTAACGTAAAGGGTGTCGCACCTGCAACGCTCATCTGCGATGGCATTGATTTTATACATGTGCCCAAAATGTGGGTTAGAATACGCACAACAATGATGACCAAAGATGGTATCTTCCGAGGGGATGTGGTGGTATAAAAGGATTAATTCCATCTGATCCTCCAGCTCGTCAATCAATTCCTCCAATAAATACTTTTGAGGTAAAGAGAATGTTAGCAATGTGCTTTCATCGGATAACTCCGCTCCCTGAAAAAGAGTTGAGACAATAAGATTGGGCATTTCCAAAGAAGCCAACATGATGAAACGTTCGATATGTTCCTGTTGCATATGGGTGTGGTTTATAAGTTATCAATATAGGCTTTCATTAAAAGTGCGGGAAGGTCGTTTAAGTCAATAGGAAAACGTCCCGATTCCAACTTACTGACAGCTTGCGGCATTTCAGCGGCTAATTTTTCAAGTGCTTGTTTTTCTTCTTGTGACAGCAGTGTATAGGAGAAGCCATCTATTGATAGCCAAGGTTGGAGAAGCATCCATAGGTATGCCGTTGCCTGATTGCTGTCCTTGAAGCTCAGTTTATGTGCGTCAGTCACGCAAGTGGCTGCGTTTTGAAGTAACCGTCGATTATTGCGCATGGTCATGAGTACCACTATTTCGGTTTTACTCATTATGGGCCGTTGGCGATTTGATGATTCAAATATGCTTTTGACCTGTTGCTCTGTTTTGGTTTTAATGTTGGTAAGAGACATGTCTCCCCAAGAAGACAAGTGTACGAGAAATAGCCTGAAAGCGATATCTTCGGACCTCAAGAAATGAAGAATATCCTGCTTTGAATGGATGCCTTGAGACAAAGCTGAGTTTAATGTATTCTCGTAAATCTGTATTGTATGGCGCTTATCAGCCGGATGAATCGCTACCGAATCCATAGAATGAAAGAAAATGTGAGCAGACACGGCCAAACTTTCCACTTCTTCAGGTAGTTCCCGGATGGATAATTTATCCAGAACGTGATAATAATCTTTGAAATTACGGGAACTGCCGTCAATCAGACGTTCAAGCTCTATAATTATTGAGTCGTTGATTACATCGTATGCGGACTTGGCGTGATAATTCTTATTATTGATACTGTCCCGATTGATGCAGACGAAAACGGAATCACTTACTGTTCGGTATTCATGGGCTAAGTCTATAATGAGATCGGTTGAAGCCTGACCGTATAGCCTGATTCTATGCAGCAGATTGCTGTAGGCATTGATTGCCTCATTGGAATCTTGAAAATGAAGACCTTCCTTTGAGGAACAACTTGGCAGGAATAAAAGGGAAAGCAGTATCAATAACATGTGAGTATGATTCTTTCCACATCCGGTGAAAAGTGATACAGCACATTTTGCGCGTTGTGTATATTTCATCTGCCATTGATGCAGATTTTTATTCAATGAAAATCGCTTCATATTGTCTATCCGATTAAAATTTGAATGCAAATGTATAGTATTAAAATCCTGCTAAGTATCATCGATTGTGCGATTTAATCATTCTTACATAATCATACTCAAAGTCTGATTTATAGAATTGATTACAAATCAGTTAGATGATAAAATATAGCAGCAAAAACGCACTATGAAAAGCTCTCAGTTATTGATAGACGGAATACTGTTTTGGAAGCTTGAGCTATCCGAAACTTTTCATATCGGCATACGTCGAGGTTTCAGACAAAAGCATATCTGTTTCTGTCAGACACCGCATAATGGCAAAAAAATATAAATCATACTCATTTTTAGTTTGAGTATGATTTGTTCTATTGAAAACATTGTAACTTTACTCACAAATTTCATATCTAAAGAGTAAGCTATGGCAAAAGTTGGCTATTTGATGCGTTCCGTTCATTATGAAGGTGCTGAATCCGATATTGAATGGATGGAGAATTACGGTTGTTGCGAGATTGTAGAAGAGAAGCCGGAACATGAGAAACTTCGTCCGTTATGGAATAAGGTGCTGGGAAATCTGCATAAGGGTGATGAATTGGTCGTGCCTAAACTGAGTAATGTACTACAGGGTACTCGGCAATTGGCTTTCTTCCTGGAGTTCTGCCGGATGAAAGCCATCCGGATCATCTCTATCCATGATAAGATTGACTCCGGGAATGAGTTGTTTCCCGAAACCAAAACGTCAGATATACTGCAAACCATCGCTTTATTGCCCGTAGAGGTGAATGCCAACCGAAAGTCCGCTCATAATAAGCACCAACTGAAAAATAAAATCAAAGTCCTTACTTCTGCCGCACATAATAAGGGAGAAAGAGCAAAGCTTGTGGTGAATATGTATAAAAGTGGGCATACCATAGATGATATTTGGAAAACAAGCGGGTTCAAGAGCCGCAGTTCCATCTTCAGGATATTGAATACAGCCGGTGTTGATTTGAACAGAGGACATACAAAGGGACCGATTGGGCCAAGAAAGAATAAAGAAGAATCTAAAGAAGACAAAAATGGTGAAGAAGGTTAAGATTACAGTCATTCGTAAAGTCAATCATGCCGACTTATCAGCTCGGTATGAGAATCCGATAGAGCATACCTGCGATATGCAGGAAGGGCAAACCTTCATTTCGGTGGATAATCAAAAGCCGGAAGAGATGTGTGAAAGCGCATGGCAGAGCATGATGCCGTTTGTGATGACATTAGCACATGGGGGAGGGGATTTCTATGACGGCTGGATGAAGAATCCACATTCGGCCATGATTTCGTGTAATGACGGATTCCGTCCGGTCAGTTTTTTAATTGAAACGATAGAATAGGTATGACTGCAAAAGAATCTGCCATATACGGCCTGTTGCAAGATTTTAATTACAGCCAGGGTATGATACTGACGGCTATGAGAATTTTGGACCAATCCAAGGCTGCGCAGGAAGAGGTACTGCTTTATCTTTATGACAACCAGCCTGCTGAAAAAGAGTTCATCGAATATCTGGCAGAGATTTGTGAAGGCAGCAAGCAGATCGAATGAAATGATGAATACAAATTTTTTGTTGATATACTACCTACTTGGTATAAATGCTGTTACATTTGTCTTGTTTGGTATAGATAAGCTCAAGTCCCAAAAAGGATGGTGGCGCATACCGGAAAAGACATTGCTCATGCTCGCTGTTATAGGTGGAAGCATGGGGGCTTTGTGTGGAATGCGATTGTTCCACCACAAGACAAAGCATAAGAAGTTTTATCTTGGTGTGCCAATTTTATTGGCTATACAGATTGCTTTGATTTGCTATTTTCGATTCATATAGAATTGCATTGTATGTTCACAGTACTACTATACATTTTGCTGCCATTGGTATTCCTGCTTCATGATTTGGAAGAAATTGTGATGAGGAAGCACTGTATGCCTTATATTGTGCGGTTGGTCTCCGATAAACTTCCACGGATAGCTCCAATCATCAGGCATTTGCAAAATATTAGCACAAGGAATTTTATCATCATTATTGTCGAAGAGTTCCTCTTGATTATCGTGGCTTTAGTGGTATTCCTTTATGATATTCCTTATCCGCTATTAGCCCTGTTTTGGGGATTTAGCATTCATTTGCTTGTGCATATCGCACAGGCTATTGCTATAAGGAGATATGTGCCGGGACTAATTACATCGTTGCTCTTCCTGCCTTATTGCGCTTTGGGGATCGTACATCTAATTCAACGATATAGTTGCGAAATGAATATGTTATTAGCGGTAGTTGGGTTTGCTGTCGTTGTGGCCAATTTATTAATCATGCACAGAATCATGAGAAAATAAAAAAGGATGTCTTCACATTTACTTTCCTTTATTTCCATACGGAACGGCATCTTCCGCCGCCATAGAACAGGATGTTTCCGAATGTTCCGGATAAGGAATGACTTTCGGAGTTATAACCGGCTTATCAGCTCTCAGTGCCAATGATGGATTTAACCTTTCCTTGAGTTTGGTGTTGCGTTTCAAAACAGACATATTGTGGATGGCACAAGCCAGCGCTTTGGTGGTACCGATAAGCACGCAAATTTTCTTGGCACGGGTAATGCCTGTGTAGATAAGGTTTCGCTGAAGCATCACATAGTGATTCATCAATACCGGCATGACTACTATCGGATATTCCGATCCTTGCGATTTATGTATGGTGGTTGCGTATGCCAAAGAGAGCTCATCGAGTTCGGAAACTTCATACTCTACCGAAATGCCGTCAAAACTGGCAATGAGAGTACGTTCCTCCATATCTACTTCTTCGATGTACCCCAAGTCGCCATTGAATACTCCTTTGTCGTAGTTGTTCCGTATCTGCATTACACGGTCGCCTTTCCGATAAGAATAGCCGCCCCGGTTCAGACAAACAGATGTGGGATTCAACGCATCCTGAAGTGCTAAGTTTAGATTGGATGCGCCTACTACTCCCCGTTGCATGGGCGTAAGGACTTGTATTTTGCTCGACGGCAGACTATATGCTTTTGGAAGCCGTTCTTTCACCAGGTGGACAATACTTTCAGCAACTTGATTCGGGTCTTCTGTTTTGATAAAAAAGAAGTCGGTGTCTTTGCCGTTGGTCGTATCGGGAAACTGGCCGTTGTTGATAGCGTGGGCACTCATCACGATACGGCTGGACTGGGCCTGACGAAATATCCGGGTCAGACGTACAACAGGAATTTTCTTTGAATCAATGATGTCACGTAATACATTGCCTGCCCCAACACTGGGTAACTGGTCGATGTCACCCACCATCACCAATCGCATTCCTGAAGAAATGGCTTTCATCAGATGATTCATCAGGAGGATGTCTATCATGGAGCATTCATCTACAATCAAAGCGTCGGCTTCCAACGGGTTTTCTTCATTGCGCTTGTATCCGTCTTTCGGATTGTATTCCAACAGTCGATGGATGGTTTTGGCTTCCATGCCGGTAGCCTCGCTCATTCGCTTGGCGGCTCTTCCGGTCGGTGCGGCAAGCAAGATACTCATGCCTGCCGTTTTCAAAGCGGCAATGATACCTTGTGTGGTAGTGGTTTTGCCTGTTCCGGGGCCACCAGTGAGAATCATTACTTTGGATTCTACGGCTTGACGGATAGCAGCGATCTGAACATCGTCGTATTCAATACCGGTTTCTTGCGAAATGGCGGCAAGATTGAATGTAGGCTTCTTCTTGTCTGCTTCAAGTGCTTCCACCAGTGCCAGAAGACGGTTGGCTGCACCACATTCTGCATAATAAAAAGGGGGAAGGTAGATGGCTTCCTGATCCAGTTCCAAATCTTTGGCCTCAATCATTTGTGTCATAGCCTGCTTTACGGGTTCTTCCTCGACTTCAAGCAACTGCATAGCGGATTTTATCAGTTGTTCCTCTTCCGCATATACATGACCGTCATTGGACAATTGGCTTAACGTGTAAAGGATTCCACTCCGACAACGGCGTAAGTCACTTTTCTCATAACCCATCTTGGCAGCGATACCGTCGGCGGTCTTGAAGCCGATACCCCATATATCATCCGCCAAGCGATACGGATTGTCCTTCACCTTGTCTATACTTTCTTTGCCGTACTGCCGATAGATTTTGGCAGCGTATGCGGTACTTACTCCATAGCCTTGCAGAAAAAGCATCACGTTCTTG
>JAQWBH010000253.1 GCA_028707405.1 Parabacteroides sp.
AAATTGCATAAGAGTTTTGAATATTCAAGCGTTTTAGAAGCCAAAAGTCAACTACTGCTAATGACCGAGAAAAAAGCTGAAGCCCTTAAATGCTACCAGCAATTTGTCAGAATAAAGGATTCCTTGCGGACAACTGCTTTTTATCAATCACTAAAATCTTTAGACAATCAGCGGAAATTTGATCAACTGGAACTTAAGAACAAACAACTAAAGCTTGCCACTTCTCGGTATCATTACAAAATGATGATTATGAAATATGATTTCACTATTTTAGCAATGATATGTATCTTAATGGTTGTTATCATTTTATATGCTCGTCGTAGTTTTGTTGAATCAAAGAGAGCGCAATTCAAAGCAGAGGAAGCAGACCGAATGAAATCGGCCTTTTTAGCAAATATTAACCATGAAATACGAACGCCGCTAAATGCTATTGTAGGGTTTTCTCAATTAATTGTAGACGAGAATGATGCAGAAGTCAGAAAGCAATATTCTGAAATTATACTCAGTAATAACGAAAGGCTACAACAATTAATTGGAGATGTCTTAGATTTGTCTAAAATTGAATCAAACAGTGTAAAACTCAGTTTCGATAGTATCGAGTTACTGCCGCTTATGGAGACTATATACTATTCCATCTTACCAAAAGTTCCGGCAGGTGTCACATTACAAATGAAATCTTATCACAATTTTATCATATACAGCGATCCTCTTTGTTTGACACAAATCATAACCCATTTGTTGAAGCATGCAATTCAAAATACACATAATGGATATATTCGTTTCGGATATCAAATGAAAGAAAATAAGATTTTGTTTTCTGTAGAAGATACCGGCGAAGGTATTGCTAAAGACAAAATAAGCAAGGTTTTTGAATACTCATATCAGTCTAATCAATGGAATAATACAGATTTAAGCCTCGCTATTTGTAAAGGACTGACAATAATATTGGGTGGTAACATTTCTTTAAAATCAACCTTAGGCAAAGGATCAACTTTCTTTGTAACCCTGCCCGTCAGTAAAAAAGAAGAAGAACACCAAAACAGGACTTAACGAATGCAAAAATATCCGCATAATAGATATTCGGAATAAGAAGGAAAAGTGAGGAAAACAGTTTTATAAATAAATTCAAAAGAAACCTTCAGAGCTATCTATCAGTTCAAATCAGATTACATATTTTATGGAACATATCAACGTTGATTCCTTTTTATGTTCATAATAAAAGATTTTTTACAATTATGTTATCGTACACACATAAAAAGACTATATTTGCCAACAAAATTAGAACTACTAAAATTAATGATATGAAGCAGTCTAGAAGAACATTTTTAAAAGAGGGTTTGGCAGGAACGCTTTTGTTAGGGACTTCCAATCTGATAGGAGCATCACCTCTTCCAGATCCAGCAAAACCAAAGGTTGTAAAAGCCGTTAATCCGTTCCATCTAGGGATGGCAGGGTATACATTTGTTAATTTTGATCTTGATACTACGCTAAAGACGATGGAGCGTTTAGATATTCATTATCTTTGCATCAAGGATTTCCATTTGCCGCTGAATTGTACTGACGAGCAAATACAGGCATTCAAAGACAAATGTGGAGCTCACAAAGTAACCGGTTATGCCGTTGGTCCGATCTACATGAAAAGCGAAGCTGAAATCGACAAAGCTTTCGATTATGCCAAACGAGTTGGAGTAAAAAAAATAATTGGTGTTCCCAATTATGAATTACTTCCCTACGTTGACAAAAAAGTGAAAGAATACGATTTCAATTACGCGATTCATTTGCACGGACCGGATATCAAGATTTATTCTGATGCCACCGATGTTTGGGAACATACAAAGGATTTGGATCCGCGTATTGGCATGTGTTTAGATGTTGGTCATGATTTCCGTAATGGATGCGATCCTGTTGCCGACTTTAAAAAATATCATACTCGCGTGTTTGATATGCATATTAAGGACGAAACAGAATCTACAAAAGCAGGCAAGTGTGCCGAAATTGGTCGTGGAAAAATAGATTTCATGGCTTTAATAAGGATCTTACGGAAATTAAATTATACGGGCATGTGCAGCCTTGAATTTGAGAAGGATATGAAAGATCCTTTTTTAGGCATTGCTGAATCAATTGGCTATTTCAAGGCACTATGTGATATGAGTTAATCCGAATTATGAATTGTGAATTATGAATGATAAATTCATGAATTGATAATTCGTAATTCACAATTTATATAATATGAAAAAGATATTCGTCTGTTTGTTATTTGTTTGTGGGCTTACTTCATGCGGATCAATTAATTATATTTCTATTGATACTTTTAATCCGGCTGAAGTCACTTATCCAAAAGGCGTTAAGCGCGTGCTTATCGTTAATAATGCTGTACCTCAACCATCAAATCTGGGTTACACATACAAACTCTCCGGAGTCGTTCAAGATACTGCACGGGCTAAGGCTGATAGCGCTTTGATTTACACTTGTTCTTCATTAGGAAAAGCTATCGCAGATGCTCCACTCTTTGATGATGTGTTGTTATACCACAATATAACACGCAATGACTCTGATTATCTGGAAGATAAAAAACTATCACCGGAAGATGTAAAAAATTTATGTGAAGAAACAGGAACAGATGCCATCATTTCCGTTGATCGTATGTTATTTCAAATGGAAAAAGATGTATATGTTTTTGCTGAAGGGTACATTACAGGAACAATTGACATAAAAATGTCAGGAGTTTTGCGCAGTTATTATCCCGGAAGAAAGAACCCGTTGGCTACAATTTATGTAAATGACAGTATTTTTTGGTCAGAAGACGCCGGTAATATGCACCAACTCCGACAAGTACTCCCCTCTCCGACTGAAGCACTAAATGAAGCCGGAAGTTTCATTGGCGAAAAATCTGTTCCAAATTTTATTCCTCACTGGAATAAAGATTCACGCTGGTATTATACAGGGATGGGGAGTCTTTGGAAACAAGCTGCAGCATACATAACGACAGAAAAATGGGATGAAGCTGCTGTAATCTGGAAAAAATTATACAACAGCGCATCATGGAGTACACAAGCAAAAGCCGCTTCAAACCTGGCATTATATTACGAAATTAATAGTAAATTTGAAGAAGCGCTGGAATGGGGCACAAAAGCGCAAAATTTGTTCGAAAAGAACAAAGGAGGAGAAGATTCGCAAACACAAATTCAAAAGTTATATACAAACACGCTTAACGCCCGATTGATGGCGAATAAAAAACTGAACATGCAATTAGGTAAAGAATAAAAGAATTATTACTTTTGACAAATATTTTGAATAAATACATTTAGTCTATGAGTACCAACAATGCAAAGATCCAATCTGTAATTGAATCGACATTTGACAGAGTAATAAGTAAACTGGCAAGCAATGAATCCAACTGTTACAGCGACTTGTTTGTTCAAGTAGATTCAGACAGTGGAGAATTGCAGATTTACGATGAAGACGAGAAGTTGATAGAAAAAACAATTATTTTCGATTGGGTTAATAATGCCGTCGAAGATGAAAAATATGATGATATGGTTGTATCTCCATTGAAATCAGCTCTATCAGTCCTCTCTACAAAAAAAGCATTCGAGAGTGCTTGTTTTATGAAGCCCTTCTCAATATGCCTTGTAGATGAAGACTTCTCTGTTATAGAAGAATTGCTATTTCTAGATGATGAAAATCTACGATTGGATGATCCATTACTAAAAAATTTAGATGCAGATCTAGATGATTTTTTGAGTGAACTGCTTTCAGATGTCAAATAGACTTACTATCTTTGCGCCCGATTAAAGGCTATTGCCGAAATAGCTCAGTTGGTAGAGCGACGCATTCGTAATGCGTAGGTCGCCGGTTCAAGTCCGGCTTTCGGCTCTTTATGACAAAAGCAACTCTTCTTTTGAGGAGTTGCTTTTATTGTGTAACACGTATGTACTGTTGAGCTTATAGTGATTTCTTAATCCGCTTTGAGCGTAAAGCCTAGCGATGATAATACATTTCGAAAGCTGGATAACTAGCTTTTAGGAGTCTTTCTTCTCTCTCCTATTTTCACATAAACAATCCTCCCTTAAGCTGATGGGGGTAGCCAACAACTTCCATAACTGTCAAGTATACTCGCTACACTCGGCACACAACAAAAAGGGGAACCGACATCACGTCGCTACCCCTCCCATAACTTAAACGCCAAAACTAAATCTAAACAAAAAACACAAATAATGATTAAATATCTTTTAATTTATTATCCCTTTACTATTTATTACCATTCCGCATAAACTCCCGTGCAAATTTCAATTCAGCACGCTTGTATAAATAAATTTTCTTAGGTGACAATATCTTCTTAAACTTTTCATAATATTCTCTTTGTAACTGCGCTTGCTTCAATTCCACGTTCAAACCGGCCTCAATGGTCTTTGTATACTCAGCATCTGAAGCATCCGCGTTATGCTTTAAACTTTTTGCCATCTGACGATATTCTCGTCCAATATCAAACATTTTTTTCTGAAGTTCATTAACCACTGGAATAAAAGCAGCAGCTTCTTCATTGGTCAAGCCCGCTTCAGATACAATAAACGCATTTCGTTTTGCAATAAATGCATCTCTATCAAAAACTCCCTTTTGTCTTCCGCCTTGAGCAAAAGTACAAAATGGAATCATCAATAACACTGTCGCAAATGTAACAAAAAATATTTTATTCATACAAATATTTATAACAAAATTATCCGAAAAACTTTCTTTCTTATTTCCGCTTATTCGCCTTCTCCCAGATTTCCTGACAAAACATAACCGGCACACCGATCTTCTACATATTCTAGATAATCTTCATTTGTACCTGTTTTTGATAATGCACCTAATGATGCAGACTTTCTCTGTTCACTAACCAACAATGAATCCGTTGATACCGTACTGTTTTCCTTAGGCGCAATCACCTTGAAAAACAAGCCCATCCCTGCAATAATGGCGGCCAAATAAAGCCACGGACGGACATACTCCATTATTGTAACTTTACGAGGTTCTACTGGCACAAACTCTTTTTCAGGAAGTTTTTCCATCATGCGGTCAGTCAATCCTTCCCAATAGCCCTCAGGGACACGAAATGGATTCTTTTCTTTTAATTGTTCCAAATTGTTTTCACTATTCATCACTTCTCTCCTTCCTTTACTGCCTATTAGACTATCAACATTTCAAAAGGTTTAAATATCCTTTGTTAAAAACTCTTCGACTTTTTTTACTGCATGATGATAAGAGGCTTTAAGGGCGCCCACCGTTGTACCGACAATCTCTGATATCTGCTCATACTTCATATTGTCATAATACTTCATCGTAAACACAATTCTCTGCTTTTCCGGAAGCATAAGAATAGCTTTCTGAAGTTTAAGCTGCAGATCATCGCCATCAAAATAATCATCGCTTCTCAATTGCTCCAAAAGGAAAACATCCGTATCGTCAATCGACACATTATTCATTGCGCGCTGATGATTCAAAAAGGTAATGCACTCATTCAACGCTATCTTATACAACCATGTCGCAAGCTTAGCATCGCCACGAAAAAGATCAATGCTAGTCCAAGCCTTCAAAAACGTATTTTGCAACAAATCATTTGCATCATCATGGCTCAAAACCATTCTTCTTATCTGCCAATACAACTTTTCACCATACAACTTAACTACCTGAGCAAAGGCATCCCTTTGCTCAGCCGGGTCATGTAGTCGCTGTATTATTTCATCTTCTGTATACTGCTGCATACTTTGAACAATCAAATTTTGTGGTAAATATAAGAAAAATAATCCGAATTTCTACGCTGCTTAAATCAACACTGTCAGAAAAATCACGTTTACTCATTTGAAACAGACTGTTCGATCTCTTCTAGCGACTTTCCCGTCGTTTCCGGAACATATTTCCACATGATAAAAATATAGGGTATACACATAACCGCAAATAATAAAAAGGTTCCTGTAGGTGTCAGATTCTTGAGCATCCACGGCGTGAGCTGTCCGATCAGATAAGTTCCAATCCATAAAGAGAATCCAGCTATTGACATAGCCAGACCTCGAACCCGAATAGGGAACATTTCCGATAACAGTACAAAGACAACCGCGCATATTGAAATAGCACAGCAGAAAATATAAAACATAAAAAACGTTAGTAGAAACAAGCTTGAAATACCTTTTGCTTCACCAAAATAGAAATAATAACTTATCAGTAAAAGTGAAACAATCATGCCGGACACACCATAATAAACCAGCTTTTTACGTCCAACCTTATCGATAATAAGCAATGCAATAATGGTAGTCAACATATTCGTTACACCAACCAACACCTGATAAAATAACGAATCACCTCCCGACAAACCGCTTTGTTCAAAAATCGTTGGTCCATAATACAAAACAGCATTCACACCCATAAATTGCCCTAATATAGCAATAGCCGAACCTATTAGAACCAGTTTAAAAATGCCCGGACTGAAAAGATACGACCAGTCCTTCTTATCGCTTTCGGTAACCACACGTGCCTTTGTATTAGACAACTGGGCTTCAGCATCTTCCTTATCACAATAGATATGACTCAATATATGAAACGCAGGTGCATCCCTCCTTCTCAGAATAAGCCAACGTGGACTTTCCGGAATAAAAAACAGCACTATAAAGAAAAAAATGGCAGGGACAGCCGACATACCCAACATTCCGCGCCACGATTCAAGATAAAAAACACGCTCCCAAAGAGTAGGCGAGATTACATTTGCTACAAGAGTAACATGTGCATTTGCATACAATAGCAACAAATGCTTCACAAGATAAGCACAAACAATGCCGACAGTAATGCCCAACTGATACATAGATACCAAGCTACCTCTATACTTTGGCCCAGAAATT
>JAQWBH010000254.1 GCA_028707405.1 Parabacteroides sp.
TACCGGCAATTTCCTCTGATTGATATATGTTCTTCAGGCCCTCCTTATTTCCGTTGTATGTGAGTGTTACAGTTTCCCCTTTTAATGACAATGCATCATAAAATGTCCAATAATCAGCTTTGTCTGAGGCTAAACGAACACTAAAAGAATAATCTGCTTTCCCCTTGCACTCGATAGCCATTCCTGCTCTTTCCGTTTTTTGCGATATAGGGAAATTTAGATAGCGTTTTGTTATCTTCATCGACAATTGAGCGTCGACCTGTATCAGATTGGCAACAATCAAAGTTATCAGCAAACCCCATCTGTGTGTTTTCATGGACATTTACATTTATCAGTTATGAACCAACGTCCCTATTTGCTCTCCTTTGAGTACTTTCATCAAATTTCCCTTCACATCCATATCAAATACAATGATCGGTAGGTTATTTTCTTTGCACATCGTTGTTGCAGTCAAATCCATCACCTTCAAACCACGCGTATAAATCTCATCATACGTAATATCTGTAAACTTCGTTGCTGTCGAATCTTTTTCAGGATCCGCCGTATATACACCATCCACGCGTGTTCCTTTCAGCATCACATCAGCTTCAATTTCAATACCGCGCAGAGATGAACCTGTATCGGTTGTAAAAAAAGGACTCCCGGTTCCACAAGAGAATATCACCACATTGCCTTGCTCCATCAATTCAATAGCACGCCATTTATTATAAAACTCGCCTATCGGTTCCATCCGTATTGCAGTTAAAACCTTTGCCTTAACGCCTAGGGAAGTCAACGCAGAACTAAGAGCCAAACTATTGATTACAGTTGCCAACATTCCCATCTGGTCGCCTTTAACACGATCAAAACCTTTAGCAGTTCCACTTACACCACGAAAAATGTTTCCTCCACCAATCACAATTCCAATCTGAATGCCCATTTCTGCCGCATCTTTAATCTGTTCAGCATAATCACTCAAACGTTGTTCATCAATACCATATTGCTTGTTTCCCATAAGCGATTCACCGCTCAATTTCAAAAGAATTCGTTTATAATAAACCATATAAATCTATTTGAATAATTGTTATGCTACAAAATTAATGCATTTACCTCGAGTGCAATACAAAATCCATATTATTTTACAATTCCAAAAGCAGTATTTCTTTAGGTAAAAGATTCAATGCCTTTCCTAAAGTGACTATTTTCCCCGTCAAAACATCTTTACCCTCAACCTTATTTTGCAACACTTCTACATAACGATCCAATGGCAACATCACATTTTTACTACTTCCATTCAGCACAACCAAAACGCTCTTCCCGTTATAGCTTCTTTGATAAACGTACACACCCTGATTCAGCATAAAGTGCTTCATACTTCCTCTAGAAATAACCTCGTTTTTCTGACGCCATTTCAAAACTTTCTGAATAAAATTCCAAGCTTCATTCTGAATATCACTTCTTCCTGTTGATTCGAACCAGTTTGTTTCATCACCCGGCCATCCGCCCGGGACATCTCGTCTGACATAACCATCGCTCTTATTCTTTGTGCCACTCATCAACAATTCCTGTCCGTAGTACAACTGTGGAATACCTGGAATTGTCAATAAAAATGTTACTGCTTGTTTAAATGCGTCAAGATTAGTAGGCATCTCTTTAAGAAAACGATCTGTATCATGATTTTCCAGAAAACGAAGTACATGAAAAATATCAGGATAGACATAATCGTAGCACATATGCATAAAGATATCATGTAAACCTCTGCGATCACCTGTATCTTCACTAAATGCGGATCCTGCAATCTCCATCAGATTAAAATCCATCACTGTGTTCAATCCTGTATCTTCACCAAAATTCAAACGACTGCCTTTCTGCCAATAAGCCGAGCCGATTGTAAAATCCATCCATGATTCACCTACAATATTGAAATCAGGATATTCAGCCATTACTTCATTACACCATCGACGCATCATATTTGCGTCGGCATAAGGATATGTATCTTGACGAATTCCATCAATACCTGCATACTCTATCCACCAAATTGAATTCTGTATCAGATATTTTGCTACATGAGGGTTTTTCTGGTTCAAGTCAGGCATGGTCGGAACAAACCATCCATTAAGCAGTGTGTTTTTATCGTATTCCGAGATATAAGGGTCAAAATAAGCTTCTTTATCATGATTCGTCTGAACATAATGATTCAGATTATTAAACCAATCATAATTTGGAATATCTTTCATCCAAGGATGATCGCTACCACAATGATTAAAAATCATATCCATCACAACACGTAAACCTTTTTGGTGAGCCTTTTCAATCAAACGCACATATTCATCATTTGTGCCAAGACGTGGATCGATACGATAATAATCGGTCGTCGCATATCCATGATACGAACCCCCTTCCATATCATTTTCCAACACAGGATTAAGCCATATAGCTGTAACTCCCAGATCCTTGATATAATCCAAATGTTGTTCTATGCCAACTAAATCACCACCATGACGTGCATTGGGGTCGTTTCTGTCAATCTTATATTTCGTTCTCATCGGTATCTGATCATTACTAGGATCTCCATTGGCGAAACGATCCGGCATAATCAGATAAAGTACATCCGACGAATCAAATCCTTTAATCTTATCTGCATCAACACGACGAGTTTTCAATTCATAAGAATAAGTAAGATGATCCTTCCCTTTGGTAAATATAATGTCAAAATGACCCGGCTTAGCCTTCTTTAATTCGAGATAAACAATAAGATAATTTGGATTATCCAAACGAATACACTGATTGACGCGTATACCAGATGTGCTTACTGAAGCCTGATAGTCGGCTATATTCGTACCATGGATCATTAACTGTAGTTCCGGATTTTTCATACCGCTCCACCAGAAAGCCGGTTCAATCTTTATTTCTTTCTCTATATCTTTTGCTGACAAGAAAAATGGCATCAAAAGAATCATTAATAAAACAATCAAAAGATGTCGATTCATATATTATTTATATTCGTTACACAACAAATGTTCAGCTTTATCATCCTCTTCTACAAAAGGATACCTTCCTAATGGTTCAAAAAAACGATTATCATTGGCATCATCATTTACAGTTGATACCTCACCAATCATACTCGGTCCGTTCTCTGACCAAAACTCATGATAAATATATGGAACAAAGCTAATGCTCTGCCCCGACTTTAAACGAATCACTTCACCCGCCGTAAAAGTCTTTGTTATTCCATCAATCTGAATTGACACCTTACCCTCCAAGGGCTTTTCTTCCTTGCCGGCTTTCCACAAACGAATACACAAGTCTCCACCTCCACGATTTATGATGTCTTCCATTTTTGTCCAGTGAAAATGCATGGGCGTGACCTGTTTTTCGCGAACGAACATAATCTTTTCACAATAAGGTTTGTGATCAAGCTTTACATTTCCATTACGGATCGTAACTAATGTCAACCCTTCTTTAAGGAAATTTCCTTTTCCAAAATCAGTCACATCCCAACCCAAAGCGTTTCTTCGAATCTCGTCGCATTCATTTCCTTTCGTCTCCCATTCTACAGGCGTCCACTTTGCCCATTCGGGCAAATAGAATAAATGAGCTGCAAAAAACTCTGCCGCCTCATTGATGTACTGATTAATTTCACTTCTTTTCATGGCAATACTTATTTAGAATAATTACTTTTGATGAATTGCATTATTGTCAACAAGGTCGGAGCACCACCGGTAGAGGTCGCATTTTTCAAATTAAAGTACGCAGAAACATTCCCAATACGAAGTGATTCCTTCAACGAAAATCCTTCATGCAGCGCATAAAGTACCCCTGCACAAAAAGCATCACCAGCGCCTACAGACGATACTATTTCTGATGCTTTTACTTTGAGTGAAGGTTCGTAGCATGTTTCTCCATCATGCTTCATTCCAAACCCACCTTCAGGAAAATGAATGAAACAAGCCTCCGACACACCTCTATTCAACATAAACTGTGCAGCTGCTTCTACTTCGTCCAACAAGATTTCTCCTTTATCATTACGCAACGATTTTCCGAAGCAAGCTCCAGCTTCTACTTCATTGATAATAAAATAATCCATGTATGGCAAACATGGAAGTACTACTTTTCTGAAACGAGTTCCCTCTTCAGAAACAACATCGGCCGAAGTTTTATAACCTTTTTGTTGAAGACGATGCAAAACACGAGCCGCCTTAATACCATATTCATTGTCAACAGCATCCAGTTCATCTAATAAAAGGAGATATCCAAGGTGGAAAATCTTTGCCTCCACATTCATGCTTTCTATATGTGTGTCACTTAACGTTGCATTAGCTCCACGGAAATGGAAAAACGTACGCGTTCCATGTTCACGGTCAGCCATCACGTCGGTATAAGATGTTGGTACAGTCGACCGATACATGCAAGATGAATCAATTTGAAGTTTTCTTAAATCATTCATAATCGCATCACCTGTCGGATCTTCACCAATGCAGCCACCTGCATATAAAGGAATATCTGTCTCTAAATGAGCCAGATCAACCAGAACATTATGAGAACAACCACCAAAACCCATTTCAATCCTTTCTATTGTCACCAAATTACCGGGTGAAGGAAAGACTGGAATAAATTTCACGGTATCGGCCAACCAGTTCCCTGCTGAAATAATTCCTCTTCTCATATGATTTATTATTCAAAATCGTCCTTCACTTTCAAACAACTTGATATGATAAGCCACAACCTCTTTTGTTGCCTTTACAACCTCCTCTTTCATTTCAATATAATCAGGATTAGCATTAGACTGCAAATATTGACGTAGATGATTAGTGACACCAAGCTGAATAGCTGTAGCCACATTTATCTTACAAATTCCATTATGTATGCATGCTTTAAAATCTTCTTCACTCGTACCAGTTCCTCCATGTAATACAAGAGGCATCTCACAGGCTTCATGAATCTCAGTCAATCGCGCAATATTTAATTGAGGTGTTGCTATGTAATGACCGTGTTTATTACCGATTGCTATCGCCAAAGCATCAATGCCAGTGCGTTGTATAAAGAGTAACGACTCCTGAACTCCTGTATAAATATCTGGATCTTTCTTATTCTCGTTATTATCAGCATTTCCGACCTTACCTAACTCTGCTTCAACATCCACACCGAATGCTTTTGCTATACGTACCACTTCGCGAGTAATACGTACATTCTCAGCAAATGGTAAAGAAGCTCCATCATACATCACAGAGCCAAAACCCAGTCGCATAGCATGAATACAAGTTTCCATACTTTCTCCATGGTCTAAATGAACGGCCACTGGCACGGTAGCTGCCTTCGCTGCATTCAAATATAGCGGAGCCATCAACTCGATTGGAGCACAAGGAAATTGAACTTCTGCCAATTGAATAATAATAGGAGAGCGTAATTCCTCGGCGGCTTTAATAGCTCCTATCACATTTTCCAAACTCAAGCAGTTAAATGCACCTACTGCATATTTATTCGTGTAGGCATTCTTCAGCATTTCTTTCAATGATATTAGCATATATATCAAATTTAGTTTTCCATTTTGCAAGAAGGCGGAACAGACTCGAGAGACGTTCCCCATTGTTTATTTGGACGATTACCCATCACAAGTTCCAATACTCCACCTTCCATAAGGTCGTCGTGTGTGAACCACGTTTTGTTATACGATTTCCCATTTAGTTTTGCAGACTGAATGTATTTATTCTCCCAAGATGCTTTAAGAGCAATTACTGTAAAATTCTTTCCATTATCTAATCGAATAGTCGACTTTGTAAATATAGGACTACCGATCACATACATTGGAATTCCAGGTGTTTCGGGATAAAAACCCAAGGCAGAGAATACATAAAAAGCAGACATTCCACCTCCATCTTCATCTCCGCATATTCCCATCAAATCATTACGGAACCAACTTTCCATTAACATACGAATGCGCTTCTGTGTCTTCCAAGGCTGTCTAACGTAGTTATATAAATAAGGAATGTGAAAACTAGGTTCATTCCCCATCACAAATTGCCCCACATTCCCCGTTGCATCGGGATGAACTGCATAATATTGCCATTTCGAACGCTGCATTCCTTCAACAAAAAGTTGATCCAGTTTATCTGTAAAAGGTTTAGTTCCACCGAAAAGAGAAATCAAGTCAGCAATATTATGCTGAACATCCCAATTATAAGTCCATGCATTATTTTCGTCATAATAATCACGTGCTCCTATACCGCCCGAGAAAATATAATCAAATGGTTCAATAAAGCGACCTGCACTATCCTTAGGATGAAAGAAATTGGTTGATTTATTGAATAAATAACGATAATTCAACGAACGACCAAGGAAATAATGATAATCATCTTCCTTCAAAGCTTTTTTATCCAATTGCGCTATAGCCCAATCGTCGTATGAAGCCCCTAAAGTAACCGCTACTGCTTCACGTTTTTCAAACGGACTAACTTCCTTTACAGTCTCCATCTCTCCTGGATGTAATGCTGGGAACCAGCCATTCTTTTGATAAAATTCATCAAGACATGTTATTGGTCCACGATACCACGGCACCATTGACTCAGATAGAACTGTATGTTTCATAGCATCAGCGGCTTTAGTCACATCAAAAGAAATATTTTTGCAGAGAGCATCAGCAAACATTATAGCCGCATGATTACCATTCATACAATGCGCATCACCAAACACACAAGGGAAAGTAGGCATCCAACCAGACTGCTCATAAATACGCAAATAAGAAGCCAACTTCTGCGATTCAGCTTTAGGATTCAAAAGGACCTGCAATGGATGCAGCGCACGATATGTATCCCAGATCCAGTCGTCTGTCCAAAAGTCGACACCTCCATCATTATGAATCTTTCCATCAAAACCACTGAAGTATTTTCCATC
>JAQWBH010000255.1 GCA_028707405.1 Parabacteroides sp.
TGAGCTTATAATTGAAACAGCCACACCAAGGCTGATATTTCCGTTAATAAATCCTATTGCTAAGCTTATAACGGTAAAAGCGGTATATAGAATTTTCAGAGAAGATACTACGGTTGACGTCTTTAACACTACAATGAACAATAATTAGCTTGACACTTGACTTACCGCATGATAGAGTGAAGTGCGTGAAGATAGGAACAAGCGAGGGAAAACTTTCTTATGGGCTATAGGTTTAGAATGGATCCGCTAACAGGAACACTTAGCGATTACGCAGATTCGGTACGACTAATAAAGGTTGACGAGACCAAGTGGGAAGCTTTGTGGGACGATATGGTTGCCAAGTACCATTACATCGGTTACGAAGGACAGTTTGGCTGTCGCATAAAATACATAATTGCTATAGGGAAGCAACCTGTGGGTGCCATCAGTTTCTGCTCGGCGGTCTACAAGTTAGGCCCCCGAGATCGATACATTGGATGGGACGAAGTGACGTGCAAGTCGATGCTACCGCACATGATCAACAACAACCGTTTTTTGGTTCTACCTTGGATAAAGATTAAAAACCTGGCCTCATACATCCTTTCCGCCAGCCTAAAACAAGTTCGCATTGACTGGCAGAAGCAGTATGGGATAGAACCATACATGGCAGAAACTTTTGTGGACAGGCAGCTTTACAGCGGCACCTGCTACAAAGCCGCTAACTGGACATATTTGGGCATAACACAAGGCTACGGAAGACAAGGCGATACGTTTGTTTACCATGGTCAACCGAAGGACATCTATGTCAAGATGATGAACAGACGACTCAAGAACCGGTTCCACCCCGACCTTGGACGGCTTCGCAAAAACGATGCAGAGGAGATACTGGCTATGATCAACGGCGTCCCCACGTGGTACCCGGCAGTACTGGAAATAATGGGTCTTGAAGACATCAACATGGAGACGGTTCCAAAGCTTCTTGCGGAGCATCTTGCGGTTTATGCGCCATCTCTTGGTCGCAGCGAGCAAAAGAAGCACTTCACGACCTTGGTGCAAGGTCGTTTGAGTGATCTGGAAAGGAAGTCAAACGAACCTATAGCAATAGCGTTTTCCGGAGTAGACAGTGTGAGGAACGTGGCAAATTTCATGAATAGGAGCATCTGGGACGAAAACGGCATGTTGGAATCTTACCGGAAAGAGGCCGGGGAGCTGTTGTTCCATCCGGAAGGCATGATCACAGGCGATGGGTGCGACTTCCCCAAAAAGGGTAAGCATTCCGCCGGAGTGCAGCGTCAGTACTGTGGCCGCCTCGGTAAGACGGACAATTGCCAGGCGTCTGTCATGGTAGGATATGCCGGACCTAACGGGTATGGCCTGCTGGATTACGAGCTATATATGCCCAAGACCTGGTTTAACGCCGATCACGCCGACCTGCGTCAAGAGTGCAATGTGCCTGAAAACCTTCTGTTCAAAACTAAAAATGAGTTAGTGTCAGAGAGCATCCGGAAAGTCGCCGACTTAGAAAACTTCAACGGCAAGTATATTGGCGTCGACAGTTCCTTTGGTAATGATAAGGTATTTCTAGACTCTTTACCGGAAGATCTCATATATTTTGCTGATGTTCATTGCAATTGCGAGGTTTTCAGAAGCAGGCCCGTCATGGCCGTTCCGGAATACTCAGGTAGAGGTAAGAGACCTACCAAAATGGCACCTTCCTTTGCGTCTGTTTCTGTGAAAGAAATTGCGGAAGACGATTCTGTACCATGGAACGATGTTGTGTTGGGCATTGGCGCAAAAGGTCCGATCATCACCAAAGATAAATGTGTGCCCGTTGTCGAAGTCAGAGACGGAGAACCCGGCAAGGACATCTGGCTCTATATACGCAGAATTGAAGACGGCTCTTTGAAATATGCCCTGTGCAACGAGTCCATGGAGGCAACAATTGCGAACATCCGCAAACCTGCTCTTATGCGCTGGTCTATCGAACAGTGCTTTAACGAGTGCAAACAGCATCTGGGGATGGATCATTACGAAGTCCGTACGTGGCACGGTTGGCGTCGTCATATTTTGCTCACATTTATTGCTCACCTATTCGTAGCTAAAATGCGCAAGCTGCTGAGTGTCCCGCCACACATTCCGGGTTCTGCACCTTACGTGGACAGTCCCGTATCTCTTGATGAATACCTCGATGCATATGAGAAGATCGAAAAGGGTGAGCCGGTTGAAAATCCACACATTATGGCAATGCCTGACAAGCCGCAGCAGATCATGACTATTGGCTTGATCCTTGATTTGATCTCTTGCTTTATGACAAAAATTGGAGAGATCAGGAAGGCTCTTGACTTTAAATTGAAAAACATGGCTGATTCCTTCAATTCACATGCGTCTTCGAAAATACGCAAAGTATTAGAAGCGAGAACCAATGCTGCGAAAGGTACCGGGTGAGGTCAACGGGGTAAGTAGAAAAAAATATTTAAGTTACATTGTAGTGTTAATGTTTCTTTTGTTATTTTCTTGTATCGAGTAAATATTTTTTCATTGATACAATTCCATAATTGAATCAAATAATTTTTTGCATTAAAAATCTTTATCTCGTATGCAGAATGTTTATCGATAAACAACCCTTGAAGATAGTCCCTCTTCCGATGATCCGTTGTTGCTTCTTTTAATAAATCCATCCGCTTTTTTGTGTTATTAAAATCCAGTATACTCATGGGAATACCAATAAGAGCGGCACCTAAACCAATCCACACGGATGCGGCGAAAAACACAATAGTGATCCCGACTAAATTAATGATTGATTTTGTGCTTGTGACAACCGAGAAAAAAGTATTATGTACTGTCTGCTGAGGATTTTGTGTCATACGTGTAACAATGTCTTTAAAACGGCTATTCTCATAATACCGGTATTCAATTGAGGAAAATTTTCTGATGACGGCAGGAGATAATGTTTTTGTTAGTTTCCTATTTAAGTAACGTCCCATCTTTGCCAGTGAAAACCGGTAAACTTCCGTTGCAATAAGGGATGTAACATACAGTACACCCCATAACCAAACAGAAGAAACGGCATTGGCATTGTTTGAATATTCTACAACACTGTCGATTAAATATTGTAAAAATAGAATTTGAATCACTGTAAATAGTGAAGAGACGAGGGAAACAACAATGTATGTGCTTGATATCACGGGAGCATAAGTAAACATCGTTTTTAATGCAAAAATACTGTTTCTAATGACAACCAAAATCTTCTTGTGCAAAGAGTTCACCTCCTATATGGTTTTGAAAAAAACCTGAGTTAGATTTTTACTCATATAAAATTAGTCTAAATACAATTTGTGAAGAGAATTCTTTTGTGTCGTATTTAACATTTTTTAAATATCAAATTGAAACACCCATTTCTATCATCATCTCGGCAGCAGCATTGATTCCACGCTTTTTATAAAAGATGCTACTCCTCTACCCCATATTAACCATAAAACCCCATACTGTCAAGGACTACTCCGGTTTCCAATTACAGCACAAATTATATCCTTTATCTAATTTGATGATAAATATTTCCGGTTACCTAAGAGTAACTCCTCTATTTTATTTCCGATTAAAAATTCGTCAAAGTAACTCGTTACAAAGAAATTAATTTTTTCAATATTATTCAACACTTGATCCGCATCATCTATTTCTGCATATAATCCATCAAATTCATTCTCTTGAAAATTAAAATCTGATGCCTATCTACTATACAGTCCGAGGCAGAATGGTATTGCTCAAATGCTTCTGCGCAAGTCACCCGCTCTCGGATGGCCTGTTGCACCTCATGCACCAGGTTATCGGCAGCGATGGGATTTTTAAGTCGGAGAGCGATATAGTCAACAACCTCATTCAGATCGTCCTCAAATAGAGGGAGAAACCTCAGCTTTTACCGCTTTATATCCATTAATACGCTCCCTTACTCTGCCAAACACCTCATCCTCCGAATAGCGGGTATTGTCTGCAGTAGCGGCTTTATCCGCCTCATCCAGCTTTATTTCAATTTCGTCCGTCAGGGCAGCGTATTGCTCCAGGCTGAGTACCACCATAGAGCCATAACCGTTCTTTGTCAAATAGACGGGTTGGCCTTGCTTTACCGAATTTTCAATCTCAGTAAACTTGTTACGCAAATCCGAAACCGGTCGAATGATAATCATAATCCTAGTCTCCTTTACTATAATTGAGATTGTATTATTTGGCATTATCTTATCATAATTACGCCATTTTCTCGACAAATTTATGAATTTTGAAGAACTTCTTTTTATTAACTTTTTGTTACTTATCATAGATCTTTATTATTTAAACTGCATATACCGGCAACGATAAAGTATCTGCATGATATCGTATTTACGCACATACTCGAGATAATCCGATGTCACCAAAAATGTCGGAATACCCATATTACGCTTAATATTCTCGTAACAATCATCAAGCGTAGCCGGAATTGGTTTACCGTCAACAGATTCATACAGCACAAGGTGTTTTAGAATGTTTACAATAAAATTCATCTGCCCTACACTTACTTTCCCAATGATATCACCGATATCGATAAGATCTGCTCCTAGCTTTAGCTTCTGCTCTCCAGTCGATGATATTGAATTAACAACTTCTGCTTTTCGTAAGCCCATCCAATCTGCAACGTGGTGACGTATGTTCAAACGCTCTACATGATCTTCGACTTTTTCATAATCATCGAATTCATATACCTGATAGTCGCGTAATATAAGTGCCCGGTCTGCAATATCAAGATACTGTGCTGATGCTCCCACAGCTATGATCATCGATATACCATACTGTATAAAAAAACTGTGTGCGTTATCCATCAATGGAGTCGTAGTTGAGGTTCCGAAAATTTCTCGTATCCGTTTTTCTTTGTACATGAAATTATTTGTGCAATAATCCTCATCGAAAAGCATCAACTTACAACCACTTTCAACCGCTTCGGAAATCGCAGCTACTTGTGCGGTTGAACCGCTGGCACTGATCGTCGTGAAGTGTTTTGCATTACAAATTGATTGCGAAATATTTTTCAAATAGAATGATATATCTGTATTATGTATGTATCTGCCGCTCTCAGCTCTTATTTTCAGTGCACTGATGCTCGTCAGTACATATTCACGTCCGTCTCCGCCGATATGGTTATAGATTCCTTCATATATGGCTGAAAGCAATGTACTCTTCCCCTGATAGGCATCTCCTCGTATCACAGTGATACCTTCTTTGATTCCCATACCTGATATACAGCTACCATCAGGAAGCATTATTCTTATCTCCATTGACGGAGGTGACTTGAATGCTTTTGCTCCTCTTGGATTTTTATACTCGGTCATTCCTTTTCGCGGAAGCACTGCACCATTTCCAATAAACGCAACGTAACCTTTTTCTGCCATATAGTGTCTGATATAATTCTGATTTTGATGCAACGCTACTGACAAAATTAACTCGTCTTCAGAAAAGCTTTCAATAAAGCTTTCCATTAGCTCAGGAAGTCTTTTCATAAGCAAGATCTTCAATGATTTTGACGAGATCACATCCTTTCTACGCTTTTTCAATTGTTTTGATGCAAACTTGACATTCATATTAAGCAGCTTCCCATCAAGAGCTGTCGCATTGATTGGAAGCTTTATTTCCAGCTTTATACGTACCGTTTCATCCTCAATAAGCACTATTGTGTTTGGTAGTACACGCTGTCCGAAGTGATAGGTATAAAAATATCGTTTGGGAATGTCGCATTAATCATATCGACTATTTCTTTGTCTGATTTATATATGATAAGCCTGGCTGAATCGAACACATAGTTACCGATTGTATGCATAATTTCTCTCCAATCACTATATTTTTTTGAAATTTGCTTCTGTCAGCACCCGAACAATTTAAGTATTGCAAGTGAATTGTTTAGTTGTTCTTCCGAGATTCCATTATTAAACAATGCAGTTCTGCATTTTTCAAAAATGGTTTTATTATCCACAGCAAGTTGGAGTAATTCTTTGTCGTCAATCATTGAAATAGCTTTTTCATCCAATGCAAGGTTTGGAAGCACCTTTGTACCGACCGCAAAATGGCATGGTGTAAAGCCGTAATATGCGGCAATTTCCTTGCCGTCCAGTTTATGTTCAACTAATCCGTATTTATAGTCAGTATGAGAATCAAGATCAATAAATTGAAAGCCTTCGATATCGTCATAGAAAAAGTTGCTTTTACCGTTGAAATCTATCAAAATATCGTTATTTAATAAAACGATAATATCGCTTATGAATTTATCAAAGTGAATTTGAGGTACTTTGGATATTAAATTTGTTCTGGAAATAATATATTTTTTTGAATCAGTATCACTTGAAAGATATGAAAGGTTAGGTTTGCAGACATAGTATTCTTTCATAATTGCATCGTCATAAAGTTCCTCGCCTTTTGCTCGCAATTGAATTATATAGCCATTTCCATTTTTGCTGTCAGGCTCCAAACAATAACCAAGAATGGGAAGTACCGCGACACCTTCTTCTTTCAAACACACAAGAGTTTTTATCAATTCATCAAAATAAGCAAGGTCATCATCACGCGTTGTAACATTTCTTAATCCCAAGTTCATGATAAATTGCACACTACATTTACAAACAAGTTTTATAAATCATTCAAAACCTTCGGTATAGATATATTAAACTTTCTATAGATTTCCTTTGTTTGACGATTAGCAGATCCGATACAAATACCGGTTTTTGTTTTGGTACCCTTCAGAGCATTGGGAATAACAAGTACATCGTCAACCGAAAGTACATCGCCAACAAGGCTGTCATTTATCCTCAACAGGATACATCCGC
>JAQWBH010000256.1 GCA_028707405.1 Parabacteroides sp.
GCTTTGGAGCTGAGGTAAAGGTTTTGGAACCCGCATCATTAAAGGATGAAGTAGTGGAGCAAACAAAAAAGATGCAAAGTTTATATAATTTGTCGTAGTTTGTCCAAGGCGGGTGATATGATGATAATTAGTATAAAAATGGTGAAAGGAAAGGCAAAATGGGAAATGGATGATAAGGTTATTGCACATGTGCGAAAAAATGATGATGGTACTTGGGCATCACCCCAGTTGCTTTCTGAACACTTAGAGAATACTGCAAGATTATCAGAAATCTATGCAGTCAGGTTTCATTCCGGTGAATGGGGCAAAGTAGCCGGATTAGCCCATGATGCAGGTAAAGGAAGGTTATTGTGGCAGAACTATATTCGGCAGAAAAGTGGCTTTTATAATGATAATGAGTATATTGAAGGTAAATTAGGGAAAGTTACGCATGCTATTCATGGAGCCGTATTGGTTGAAAAACTATTTGGTAAAGCATGCGGGAGATTTTTGGCTTATTGTATTGCAGGGCATCATGCCGGATTACCAGATTGGTCAAGTGCAGAGGGAGCAGGACAGTCTTCACTTCAGTTCCAAGAAACACAAGTAAAGGATTTAGAGAAGATTGATACATCTATTATAGAAAAAATTCAAGCGGCTAAGTTAAAGCCTCCGCTTTGGAAATTTTCCAAAGGGTTAGATGTTTCTTTATGGATAAGAATGTTGTATTCATGTCTTGTTGACGCGGACTTTTTAGATACGGAATCATATATGAATGAATCTCAAGCTGACATTCGGGGCGGTTATTGTTCTATACCAGAACTTCTAGAAAGATATAATCAATTTACTAAACATTTAGATACAATAGCAGAGGATTCAAGGGTTAATAAGATAAGACGGGATATTCGTAAAAAGTGTATACAAGCAGCACATGAACCTCAAGGGATTTTTTCACTTTCAGTGCCAACAGGCGGGGGGAAAACATTATCGAGCCTTGCTTTTGGACTTGAACATGCTAAAAAACATAATTTAGATCGTATTATCTATGTGATTCCCTATACTAGTATTATTGAACAAAATGCAGATGTTTTTCGTTTGGTAGTTGGTGAAGATCAAGTAGTGGAACACCATTCAAGTTTAGATGAGGATACTTCTACGCTAAAATCTCGGCTAGCTACAGAAAATTGGGATGCCCCTATTATTGTCACGACATCCGTACAGTTTTTTGAATCTCTTTTTGCGGCAAAATCTAGCCGTTGTCGCAAGTCACATAACATCGTGAATTCTGTAGTTATTTTAGATGAAGCTCAACTGGTACCAATTGAGTATTTGAATCCGATTCTAGAAGTGATGCAATTACTTGTAGAGCATTATCATGTAACTTTTGTAATTTCAACTGCAACACAGCCAGCTTTTGGAGAACGAATCGTTGCTGGGCAGTCGTTCAAGGGCCTAAAAAAGATTAATGAAATAATGGGAAATAATGATGATGTGAAGGAGCTCTATGACTCTTTAAAACGTGTGCATGTTCAATTGCCTGATGATATTCATACCTTATCAACTTGGGAGGAAATTGCAAAAGATTTAAAACAGTATGATCAGGTTTTATGTATTGTTTCCGATCGTAAAAGTTGTCGTGAGTTATATCGACTAATGCCAGAAGGTACATATCATTTATCAGCTTTGATGTGTGGACAACATCGTAGTGAAGTTATCAAGGAAATAAAGGAAAAATTAAAAAACCAAGAACCGGTTCGTGTTATTAGTACACAGTTGGTTGAGGCAGGGGTTGATTTTGATTTTCCGGTTGTCTACAGGGCTCTTGCCGGGTTAGATTCTATTGTACAGGCGGCAGGACGGTGCAACAGGGAAGGCAAATTATCAAAGATGGGTAAAGTAGTTGTTTTTAATCCTCCAAGAAAGGCACCAATAGGTATTCTTCGTAAGGCTGCGGAGACTACGCTTAGTATTTTTTCTTCTGGTTATGACGATCCATTAGAGCAAAGTAAATTTGAAAAATATTTTTCGGAATTATATTGGAAGGCTAATTCGTTGGATTCTATGGGCATAGTCTCCTTATTATCCCCAGATTATCAAGAATGCGGTATTAATTTCAGAACAGCTGCTGAAAGATTTAAATTAATTGATGATTCCATCCAAAAAACAATTTTAATTCGTTACGGTGAAAGTGATAAGTGGATAGATTTATTAAAAGCCCAAGGACCTGAACGCTGGTTAATGCGTAAACTGCAAAGATATACGGTTAATGTTTATAATGATGATTTTAATTTATTGCTTCGACAAGGCTCTATTGAAGAAATACAACCTAATATTTTTGCACTTACGACAAATTTTGTTTATTCAAAGGATATAGGACTTCTTGTTGATGAAACATTTTATAACCCTGAACATTTTATTATATAGAAAGGTGGTGAGAAGATGCACAATTGGTGTTTAGAGGTATGGGGTGATTATGCCTGTTTTACACGTCCGGAAATGAAAGTAGAACGAGTAAGCTATGAGATAATGACTCCCTCGGCAGCAAGAGCTATTTTCGAGTCCATTCTGTGGAAACCGGCTATTCGGTGGAATGTGACGAAAATCGAAGTGATCAATCCGATCAAGTGGATTTCCGTTCGCCGTAATGAGGTAGGTAAAAAGGTATCTAATCCTACGGCGAAGCAACTTTCAGGTGCAATAGGTGAGCCAATGGGGATTTTTATTGAAGACGAAAGGCAACAAAGAGCCGGGCTGTTTTTAAGGGATGTCAGGTATCGTATTCATGGTTATTTTGATTTTATTCCTCCGGAAATGCGAAAGAAGAATCATCCTTCTTCACTTGAGTTTTGGGCAGACGAAAGAGAACAAAGTGAAATTATTCGTTTAGATGAAACTGAGGCAAAATATGCGGCAATGTTTGAAAGACGGGCGAAAAAGGGGCAATGTTTTCATCGACCCTATTTAGGTTGCAGGGAGTTTGCCTGTTATTTCAGACTGGTCGATCTAAAAAACGATTTAGCAGCACCTATTAACGAAACGCGTGATCTAGGGTTCATGTTATACGATATGGACTTTAAACAAGATGACAATAAACCCCAGCCCTTGTTTTTTAAAGCTCATATCGAGAATGGTGTTGTAAATACAAACCGCAATGAAGTGGAGGTGAGGGGATGATTCTACAAGCGCTGAAAGAATACTATGATCGAAAACTGGAAGAAGGCTCAATTGCACCAGATGGATGGATAAAGGGGGGGATGGACTTTGTTTTAGAACTTGATTCCGATGGAAACATTCAGAATATAAGTGATTTACGGGAAATAGATGGTAAAAAGAAAATTTCTCGTTTTCTTGATGTCCCGAATATTGGAAAACAGGCCTTAAAGCATACGAATAGTGGCAAGGATGCTAATTTACTTTGGGATAACGCATCATTTATTTTTGGATTAGGGGAAAAAGGGACTATACGTCTTGAAAGTATGATTGAAGCAATTAATAAATGGATTAGCGAAACAAATGATATCGGAATTATTGCTGTACGAAAATTTTTTGAAAAAGGATTAACTGATAGAAGTCATTTCGATAAAGCTCTTTCGCACTCAGAATATGGCGAGTTATTTAAAGAAGGAAATGTTAAAATCAGTTTTTGTATACCACAGACGAATTTACCAATTGTGTTTAATTCGCCAGTTGTTGCTAACGCATTACAACAAAAAATGTATAGTAAGGAAGCTTCTGATCCAATAGGTATATGTTTAGTGACCGGAGAAAAAGATGTTGCTATTGAATTGACACATCCGGTAACAAAGGGTGTATGGGGAGCCCAGTCAGCGGGAGCGTGTATAGTGAGTTTTAATAAAGATGCTTTTAATTCATATGGTAAAACTCAAAGTATAAATGCACCTGTTAGTAAAGTCGTTGCGTCTCAGTATGGGAAGGCGTTAAATACATTACTTGATTCTCCACAGCAATGTATGCATATTGGAGATGCATCTACTGTTTTTTGGGCTGAAAAACAATCAATCTTTGAGTCTGATTTTTCTTTCTTTTTTAAAGAACCGGAGAAAGATCAGCCTGATGCAGGAGTTGAAAAAGTAAAAACACTTTTCGAATCGATTAATAATGGTGCCTATTTAGCAGATGAAGGGGATAGCCGTTTCTATATTTTGGGGTTAGCTCCTAATGCTGCACGAATTGCAGTTCGTTTTTGGCAAGTAGGGACAATATCTGAATTTGCAATACGAATAAAGCAATATTTTGAGGACTTTTCGATCATTAAACCGCAGAATGAACCAGATTTTTATTCTGTTTGGCGCATACTGGTGAATATTGCCACGCAAGACAAAAGCGAGAACATTCCTCCTAATCTTGCGGGTGATTTCATGCGATCTATTCTGAATGGCACTCCATTTCCGGCTACATTACTCCAAGCCGTATTACGGCGTATTCGCAGTGATACGGGAAAAAGGGTTAAACCGGTGAGAGCTGCATTAATTAAAGCTTATTTGAATCGATACTATCGTTTTAATCCAAATCTTAATCACAAGGAGGTAAATATGGAATTGGACATTTTTCAGCCATCTATTGGCTATCAACTTGGTAGATTGTTTGCTACATTGGAAAAAATTCAAGAAGAAGCTAATCCGGGTATTAATGCTACAATTCGCGAACGTTTTTACGGGGCTGCTTGTGCAACGCCTGTAACAGTATTTACGAACCTTCTTCGTCTCAAAAATCATCATCTTGCTAAAATCGAAAATAAAGGGAGAGTAGTAAATTTTGAACGATTATTAGGCGAAATCATGAGTAAACTCAATGATTTTCCAGCACATTTGGATTTACATGAACAAGGTCGATTTGCTATAGGTTATTATCATCAGAGACAGGCGTTTTTTTCCACAAAAGAAAATAATAAAAATGAAATGAATTAAAGAAAAATTAGTAAAGAAAGGGTGTATATAATGAGTACAAATAATGCTATTCAAAAACGGTATGATTTTGTCATTCTTTTTGATGTCAAAGATGGCAATCCTAATGGGGATCCCGATGCAGGAAATTTACCTCGTATAGATGCTGAAACGGGACATGGGTTAATTACGGATGTTTGCTTGAAACGAAAAGTGAGAAATTATGTAGGGCTTAAAATGGATGAACAGCCGCCTTATGGGATTTTTATTAAAGAGAAATCTATATTAAACAATACAATTGAACAAGCCTATACTGGGTTGGGCATTGATTTACAAGCACCACCAACTGATCCAGAGGATGGGAACAAACGAAATAAGTCTGGACAGGGGCAAGGAAAAGAAATTGATCGGGCAAGACAATTCTTATGCCAAAACTTTTTCGACATAAGAACTTTTGGGGCAGTTTTAATGACTGGACCTAATGCAGGACAAGTTCGTGGTCCAGTACAATTTACCTTTGCCCGGTCAATAGATCCCATTGTATCACTTGAGCATAGTATTACTCGTATGGCAGTAACTACGGCAGCAGATGCGGAAAAGCAAGGTGGTGATAATCGTACGATGGGGCGGAAGTTTACTGTGCCTTATGGGCTTTATCGTGCCTATGGCTTTATTTCTGCCCCTTTTGCGAATCAAACCGGTTTTTCAGAGGAGGATTTAGAGCTCCTTTGGGAATCATTAGTGAATATGTTTGAACATGACCATTCTGCTGCACGGGGCTTGATGGGAACGAGAAAATTAATTATATTTGAACATTTATCTAAGATGGGTGATGTTCCCGTTCAACAATTATTTGATGCTGTTACTGTTAAACGAAATGATGAAAGTAAGCCCGCGAGAGATTTTAGCGATTACATTATTTCAATCGACAAAAATATGATTCCACAAACTGTATCAATAATTGAACGATAATAATATGGTTAATCCTTATCATGAAGATGAGTTTCTTCACCTCTCCGGTATTCAGCATATGGCATTTTGTGAGCGGCAGTGGGCATTAATTTACATTGAACAGGCATGGGCTGAGAATATTCGGACTGTTGAAGGAAAACATTTGCATGAACGCACTGACGACCCATTTTTAGATGAAACAAGAAAAGATATTAGGGTCGTCAGGGCGATGCCTATAATTTCTTATAAGCTTGGGCTTCAGGGGATTGCAGATGTAGTTGAGTTTCATAGAATAGGGGAGTATCAAGAAGGTAAAACAATAAAACTTGATAATCGAAGTGGTTGGTGGAAGCCCTATCTGGTTGAATACAAACGTGGAAATCCGAAATCAGATGATCGAGATGCTGTTCAATTATGTGCACAGGCAATATCTTTAGAGGAAATGTTAAAAATAGAAATTGATATAGGGTATCTTTTTTACGGAAAAACAAAACGACGCGAAAAGGTATGTTTGAACTTTACTCTACGTGAACGTGTAGAAGAGTTGTCGGAGAAAATGCATATGATGTTAGTTACAGGGAAGACACCAAAAGCACAAAAAGGTAAGCGCTGTTCTTTGTGCTCATTAATTGAAATATGCCAACCAAATCTTACTTTATGCCACAAATCAGTAGAGGGATATTTGGCGAGTATGATTAATTGTGAGGTGGCAGATCTTTGAGACGACTTCTAAATACTCTTTATGTAACTATTCCGGATGCCTATCTTGCTTGTGATGGTGAAAACGTATTAGTTAAGATAAATGACGAGATAAAATTTAGAGTACCAATACATAATCTTGAAGGAATTGTCTGTTTTGGGTTTGCCGGAGCTAGTCCGGGGCTAATGCATTTATGTTGTGAAAGAGGGGTAGCACTTTCGTTTTTGACAGTATATGGTAAGTTTATGGGACGAGTTACGGGGAAAATATCCGG
>JAQWBH010000257.1 GCA_028707405.1 Parabacteroides sp.
AACCAAATGATTTGATGACGCGCGGGGATATTTCTGTAACATGTTTGGTGCCTAAAGGAATATCGCTGGTTGTGTAGACAAGATGTTTGGTCGCGTTTTCGAATGCAATACCGGCTTTAGGAATGTGCGACCAGCCTTCACCTTTGGCTATGAAAGCACTGTCGTGTATTTCATACTTGACCCATTTGGCTACTTCGAAAGTGATAATTTGTGCTATGGTATCATTATTGAGAACTCTGATCTGGCTGATGTGCGGATTTTCAAAATCAATACTGAAGTTTTTTAACTGGCAGTTTTGTGAATTGATGAGTGAAACGGGAAGCATCCGTCCGTGAAAGATAAGTTCAGAACCTTGTCCATCAAAGATGACATTCTTCATATTTTCGAAAGGGAGGCCAACTACCTTTGGATTGTCCTGATCATGATTGGAAATAAAATACTCACACCTGGCCGCTCTGTCGGGATAGAAATCGTAGCGTCCTTTAGGTAAGATGATCCGAATCGTATCGCCTTTTTTCACTGGAAGCTGTGCGATTTCACGTAATGCTTTTGCCATGAGTGGAGAGCAATTTTCATGATTGTTGGGGGTAATTCCGTATTCGGATAAATCATGATAATTGCCTTTAGTACATGAAGTCATAATCATTATTATAAATAGCAAACAGGTAATTAATCGAATGCTTCTCATAAGTTTGATTTATTTTATTGTTTGATATATTCGTTTATTCGAAGCAAAGATAATGCAAACCGATTAACATTCGGCAGATTATTTTTATCTTTGTCACAGAAAAACGAAGATAAGTAGCATTTGGTACAACTTTCAAGTAAACGTGAAGATTCTGGGCTCATTTGCATTATCTTTGTCCCCAATAAATAAGTTAAGCAACAAATTATGGAACATCCATTAACGATTTACAACACACTGACAAGGAAGAAGGAACAGTTTGTCCCGCTGCACGAACCTCATGTAGGAATGTATGTCTGCGGACCAACAGTTTATGGAGACCCACATCTGGGGCATGCACGTCCTTCTGTCACTTTCGATTTGTTATTCCGATATCTTAAACATTTGGGATATAAAGTCCGCTATGTGCGCAACATTACCGATGTAGGTCATCTAGAACATGACGCTGATGAAGGTGAGGATAAAATCGAGAAGAAAGCTCGTCTGGAGCAACTTGAACCGATGGAAGTTGCCCAATATTATACCAATCGTTATCATCAGGCTATGGATGCGCTGAACGTGCTTCCGCCAAGTATCGAGCCACATGCTTCCGGTCATATTATCGAACAGATTGATTTGGTGAAGCATATTTTGGACAATGGATTTGCATATGTGAGCGAAGGTTCCGTTTATTTTGATGTGGAGAAATATAATAAAGCCTACAATTATGGTGCACTTTCAGGGCGTAATATTGAAGATATGCTGAAGACTACCCGCGAACTTGACGGTCAAGACGAGAAGCATAATGCTATCGATTTTGCTCTTTGGAAGAAAGCACAGCCCGAGCACATTATGCGCTGGCCTTCACCTTGGAGTGATGGTTTTCCCGGTTGGCACTGCGAATGTACAGCGATGGGGAAGAAATATCTAGGAGATCATTTTGATATTCATGGAGGTGGAATGGATTTGATTTTTCCACATCACGAATGCGAGATTGCACAGGCTGTAGCTTCACAGGGAAGTGAAATGGTGCACTATTGGGTGCACAATAACATGATTACCATCAATGGACAAAAGATGGGCAAGTCGTTGGGAAACTTTATTACACTTGAAGAATTTTTTACTGGGAATCATAAATCGTTGACTCAGGCTTATTCGCCTATGACGATACGTTTCTTCATTCTGCAGGCTCATTATCGCAGCACAGTCGATTTTAGTAATGAAGCTTTGCAGGCTGCCGAAAAAGGATTAGATCGTTTGATGGACGCATATATGCATCTTCAAAAATTGCTTCCGGCAGAAGCATCGACCGTAGATATCAAAGATTTGCGGTGTAGATGTTATGAAGCGATGAACGATGACCTGAATTCGCCTATTGTGATTGCACATCTGTTTGACGCAGCCCGCAATATCAATCTGGTGAATGACGGGAAGGCTACTATTTCGGCTGCTGACTTGAAGGACTTAAAGGAAACATTTGATATATTTCTTTTTGATATTTTGGGTATGAAGAATATATCTTCTTCGTCTGACGATAGCAATCGTGAAGCTTTTGGCAAAGCTATCGATTTGTTACTTAATATCCGTCAGCAGGCAAAAGCAAATAAAGATTGGGCCACATCTGACAAAATACGTAGCGAGCTTACTGCTATGGGCTTTGAGATTAAAGACACGAAGGATGGTGCTGAATGGAAACTAAATAAGTAATATGACCATAGATGAATTTTTGCAGGGCGACAAATTTGCCCTGCTTGCAGGTGTGGAATTGATGGAAACAGGAAACGGATATGCCAAGGCTCGTATGGAAATAAAACCAGAACACTTGAATAGTGGTGGTGTCTGTGAAGGAGGCGCTATCTTTACTTTAGCTGATCTCGCTTTTGCGGCTGCGATAAATAGTCATGCACGGCTTACTTTCTCCATTAATTCAACTATAAACTTCTTCAAATCTCAAAGTGAAGGATATCTGTATGCTGAGGCTCATGAAGTGTTCAATCACACACGTCTCGCAAATTGTGAGATCCGTATTACCAATGAAGCCGGCGAACTGATTGCCACGTTCAACGGAACCGGATACCGCAAAGACAGAGCCTTACCTTTTCTTCCAATAGAATAGGAAATGCATCTGTTTTGTCTGGCTGTTACTTATAAGGGGCTATAAATATTCCAGTCGACTTTTGTTAATATAGGGGTTTATAAAGTTTTCTGGACTGGCTTTACTTTTTTATAGGAGGGGAAAGCTATCTCCGTTGTTGAATGAAAACTCGTGAGGTGAGTGGATAACGCAGGCCGCTTGCATTTTTGTAGTAGACTTCTACGGCACCGATTCTCAACTTGGCACGGATCTTGACAGGAAGATGATTTTCATCGTCGCCGATCCAAAGTTCGGCAGCCGACTTGCTTTGCGTAAAAGCATCATCGAAGATATCGACATAGAAATGATGTGTACGGTATTTAAGGGTTTCGCTGCGTTCGACAATTTGCTGCCCGGCATAACGGAAACGGATGTTCACACGGTCTCGTCCGATAGCTACATTGAATGGAAAGGTGTCGCCATTTTGCATATTTTCCCAGTTTAGTGAACGTAGGTATAAGGTTGATCCCAGCATGTCGAACATGTATTGCTTTGTAGATGCAAGTATTGTGTCGATCTTAGTCTTTTCCAATGTATATCGGTGAGAATGTGCATAAACACAATCTTTTCCATAGCTGAAAGTCAGGTCGTCAATAAGATAGTAATTATTTTCGTTGATTCTTTTCTGGCTAAAAAGCAACTGCATGTTTGATGAATAGTAATTGTCGATCGTGTCGCGCATCTTGTATACTTTCTCAAACAATCCGCTTGTATTGAATAATAATCGATAGAAATAACCCGGCTTATTGGCGTAGGTAGTATTTTGTATTGAGATGGAAGCCTTGCCGGCGTGCGACATGATGACACCCCATTTGAAATATAAGTCGTAGTAAGTGATTTCGCCCGGATTGAATCGGTCGCGTACTGGAATTGATTGAGCAGCAGTGTTAGCGCCCATTGTTATCCATACAGCTATCAGAATCCAAACCCGCATCGCAGAGATGCCTTGTATGCGTCTTTCTATAATCATTATATTAGAACGACATACCGCCTCCCATACCACCCAGAGGGTTGCTACTCTTCGATGTTGATTTTCCTTCATCTTTATAGTTCTTTTTCTTTTTTGTCTCTTCTTTCGGCTTGTTTTTCATAACTTCACCCGGCTTAAGCTTATCAAGCGGTTTCTCACGGAAGTTCCACGGCGTATCCTCTTCGTAGTTGAAAAACGCTTTGACCTCGAACATTTTTGGATAGTAGAAAACCTCTTCGGGTTGCTGTTTCTTAGCATAATTTCCCGGATCCCACTTGCCATTATTATTCAAATCGATAACCAGACGAGCAAAATATTTGTCGGGTTTTAGGTCCATGAACAGGGCTCCGCCATCTTTTACTTTCACTTTGCGAACAGCGACATCGCTACTGTTAACCAATTCCATATAGGCCGTTGTGTCAATATTGGCCAGACTAATGTAGATGTTACCATAATCTTCTTCTTTTTTCATCTTAATGTCGTTAAGAGATTTGTCATTCCATCGCCCGTAGATACTTCGGATGGAAGCTGAATCGATGTCGAATCGGTATTCTTCACCATATCTCCACTTATGGAGGATCCAATATTTGAGACTGTTGATTGAGTCGGGAAAGAGATCAAAATTAGTTTCTTTCCATACAGTATCGTTTTTTTGTTCCAAATGAAACAAATTTTTCCTGATATTGAGTACCGGTTCGTCGAACGTAACCGAAATCGTGTCGAACACATCCATCAAATTTGGGGCTACGACCTGCATACCAAGGAAGTTGACAGGTTCGGGTTCTCCTTCTTTTCTTTTCTTTTTCTTTTCAGCCTGACGTTTATGTATGAATAGTTGCAAGGTGTCTGTTTGCGGATGAAGAATGTTTAATGAATCGCTCTTCGGATAGGTTACAGAGAACTGCAGCGTATCTTTTAGCAGAATAGGCGGATAGGTGAGCCAGTAGTTTACGCCTAAATTTCCTTCTATCCTTTGCGGATAGTACCAGCTACTGTCTTTGGGAACATTAAAATTTATCGGAACAGGAACCGGGATGGTGTCCAATGGTGCATTAAAGCGTAGCGTAAAATAGCGAGAGTCCGGACGTTCGGGCTTTGTCATGTATTGGCGTATGTAGTTTTCTTTAAAGAGCCTGAGGACAATGTTATCAGGCAAAAAATGCGTGTAACCAATAGTTTTTATCGTATCGATATTTGTATCGACATGCGAAGTATCTTTCCATATTGTATCTTGCCGGGAGGCCGGAACCGATGAAGGAATGACTAATGAATCACTCCAGGCAATCTCTTTCGACGGTTGATCGAATTTGTACGTATGGCTGATGTCGTTAAGTGCATAGATGCGGTATTTGCCCGGTTTGATATTGCGAATGGTGAAATGTCCACGGTCGTTAGTACGTGAAGTACGATCAAAAGGCAATTTTACAAATGCCGAATCTTCCAGATTGCTATGCAAGCCGATGATGATACCTGAAACTGGTTCCAGATTTTCCGCATTGAGTAGTATACCGGAAACTTCCATCGTATCGATTTGTCCACCAGTTGAAAAAGCAAAAGAATAGTTTTGAAGAACATTCTTTTCATTATTATCAGAGATAGAGTTGGTAAAGTCTATAGTATAGGTCGCATCGTTTTTCAAGGAATCTTGAAGTTCGATTTCGATTTTTTTTCCTGCGGTACGGATTACAGGCATCTCCATTTGTGGCGGAGTGATGATTACATTTTCTGAGGCTTTTTCAATTTGAATCAGTTCGTCGAAAAGGATCTCTACCTTCTTTCCTTTGTAGTTCACGGTGTTTGGTGGTGGAACACTGCTTACAAATTTTGGGGGCAATTCATCGTAGGGACCACCATTAGGCGTCCCAATGTTGGCACACGAATAGGCAAACAAGACAACCAGAATGCCGATGACGGCACGGAATGAATTTGCTATGTATTTGTCTCTTTTCAATCTAAGAATTATTAAGTGAACAGCCGCAAAATTAGTAAAATATTGGGAATAATCGGGTTTGTACAGATTAGTTTCTATGAACATGTCCGAACATTCTTTTGCAAATATTCGGACAGCTCTGTGAAAGTAAAAATAAAAGTTGGATATAGTATAAGGTTTATTCCATTTGGAATTTGTGACTTACCTTGAGTAAGTTTCCTGTGAACGATACAACATTTTGTGCTTCTTGTAACATGTTCAGATAGACCATACTTACCTTAGTTCCACCTTCCTGTCCTTGAATTCGTTTCAATTCTGTTTTTTTTAAGGTGGTAAGATTCGTATTTAATATTATTGAGTCAGTTACTAAATCAGTCATTCTATGATAATCGTTAGTTGAAATCATATTTGAGCAATGGTTGAGAAAGATCATGATGCTGTCGGTTATTTTGCTTATATCACTTTTCTGAGCCTCGCTAAGTGGACGAAAATGGTTGTCGACATGTTCTTTCGCCGGCTCTGTCATACGTCGGATACTGTACACAATCTCGCTAGCGAAGTCGTTGCCCTGATAGTAGTACAGTCCTTTGTCGACGGCGATCTCATAATCAAGTTGTGTAACACCCAGTGTACCTATACGTTTTACCTGTTTCAGGTAGGTTTTCTTTTCTTCTATATCGCTCATTACCTGACGTAAACCATGCAGATCCTCATTCATGAACGAGTGGATGGAGTTACAAAACTCTTTTGAAGCGAAGTTGATGACATCGTTCAGCTCTTCGCGGCTGTGTTGACGAAATAGTAGGAGTGCTTCGTGTTTATCGGTTGTTTCGCGCAGGCGTTTGATGGTAGTTCCTATTTCCTCCTGCATAGCTTCTTTACGTATTTTCTTTTTGTAGATTAGTCGGCTGTGAATAAGCATATACACGGCTATTCCAACCATGGCTGCCATGGCTGCAATACCTCCGACATAAATCAGCAATGCAACAATGAAACAGATAAGGAATGCAGCACCGGCTGTGATAAACCAACCGCCGATAACCGATAAAACACCTGTGATGCGGTAGACTGCACTTTCGCGGCCCCAAGCACGATCGGCCAGTGAGCTA
>JAQWBH010000258.1 GCA_028707405.1 Parabacteroides sp.
ATATATTTGATATACAGATATAAAGATAAGAAAAAGTGATTTAAACAACAATATTTAGGAAGGTTTTTTTACAGAAAATTGAATGCAAAAAAAGAGGCTGTCAATCTTTTGAGACAGCCTCTTTTTAATTAACATGGGTTTTAACGAGTTAAAACAAATAGTAATTTAGGAGTCTCGGTATTAATAAAAAAAGTATAAGCTAGAAAGTTGTTTAATTTAACCCTTCTTCGAATATAAGAAAATCTTAATTTTTAAAAATAATTGAATTATTCATAGGAAAGTTTATCTTTGTCTTAAATGAACTTATTGAGAATTAACCGATTTTTTCATTCAAACATTAATTATTTATGATTTCTAGTATTATAAATCGGAGTAAAATAGCAATATACTTTCTGTTTTTAGTCTGTTCATTTAATGCCTCGGCTCAAGATGAATTGCTTTCCGGTTTGTATTTTTCTTCCCATGAAGTAATACAGGACAAACGCACTTCATTAAATCTCACACCTCATGATTATTTTAAATTATCCAACCAATTTTCACTTGAGTTTGAAGCCAGTTTCAGAGAGGGTGATGGCTATTACGGTTATATTTTCAGGTTGTTGGGGGATAATGCAACCAATATTGATTTGGTGTCAAACCTAGCTTCTCCTACCTCTAACTTTTGGCTGGTGTATAAAGAACAGACACTTCTTACCTTTAAATGGGATAAGTTACGGGGAGTAGGTTATAATGAGTGGATAAAGATAAAGTTTGACATCGACTTACCAAATTCCCGAGCTTCACTATCTATTAATGACGTAAAACAAGAGGTATCATTTCCTACTCCTATTAATACTAATTTGTTCAATATTGTATTTGGAGCACTCCATTTGCAGCATTTTGCGAGTGTTGATGTTTGTCCAATGTCTTTAAAGAATGTACGAATATATAATGATGGAGAACTTTGTAGATATTGGAGTTTGTCAGAACATTCCAACGATCAAGTATTCGATGAGGTAAAAAATGCCGAAGCATCTGTTTCTAATCCTAACTGGATTATCGACAGACATGTGAAATGGAAAAAGGTCAAAGAATTTGAAATGGAGGGTATCATGGGAAGTTCTCATGACACGCGCAATAGACGCATATTTTTCATAAACGAAAAAGAGATATATTGTATCTATTTAGATTCCTTAGTTGTTGATACAATTCCTTTTCTGGGTAGTAAACCATACAATGAAAAGCTTGCCCGACAAATAATTTACAATGAATATTTTGATCAATTATGGTCTTATGATTTTGACAATGAACGAATCAATATATTTAATTTTGATACGCGAACATGGTCTGAGAATTCAAATACAATAGTAGAGTCATTGTATGCCCATCAGAATAGATTCATATCTCCTGTCGACAGTTCGTTAATTACCATTTCGGGATATGGGCATTATACTTATTCAAGCGCAGTTCACCATTACAATAGACAGTCGCAATCATGGGGGAAAATTGATAGGAAAGATCAGATAGGACCACGCTATTTAAGTGGTTCAACCGTTATAAATAATCAAACTGCATTGATATTCGGAGGATATGGTAGCCCAACAGGTCATCAGGAATTATCCCCAAATTTTTATTATGACTTATATCAATTTGATTTAAATAATTATACTTTCAAAAAAATCTGGACTCTTAAGACCCCGGAAACACCATTTGTCCCAATTGAAACATTAGTATATGACGTAGATCAGAATTGTTTTTATACTCTGATATATAATAATATGCATCACGACACCAGTCTTAAGTTAGCTCGTTTTAATATCGATGATGGAGAGTACGTAATATTTAATGATTCCATTCCTTATAATTTTCTGGATGTAGAATCATGGACTTCTCTTTTTTTGAATAAGAAGAGTTCAGAATTAATTACCTATATTACGACAGGATCAAAAGTGGAAATTTTTTCAATTGCATATCCTCCTCGGTTAAAGAAAAATGTTTTACAGAAAACTAAAAACACAAAATTCGTGTCGCATATATATTGGTTTGTAGTACTTTTAGTATCCTTGTTATGCGGATTTTATATTTTTAAAAAAAACAAACGTCGTAAAACTACTCTTCAATATGAAGTTCCCGTTGATATAAATTATACGGAACCAATCGTAGCACTTGAACAGAATAAATCTGCTTCTATTTATTTATTGGGTACTTTCAAGATAATTGATGGCGAAGGTAGTGACATCACCAGTAATTTTACACCTACCACCACTCAGCTGTTTCTCTTAATGTTGATGAATACCATTAAGAATGGCAAAGGAACAACTTCTCAAGAGCTAAAGAGTGTACTGTGGTTCGACATGGATAATAATAGTGCCCGTAACAATCGTAATGTAAACATCAATAAATTAAGAATTATTCTTAAATCTTTTGATAAAATTAAAATAATTAATGAAGACGGCTACCAAACAATTAAAGGTCTTGAGCTAGTTTTCTGTGATTATGTAAGAGTGCAAGCGCTCATTAACTTACTTAAGAATAACCCTAATTTTAATAAATCGGTATTCGTAGAATTAGTAGATTTGGCTCTATCTGGAACACTTCTACCTTTATATCAATTTGAGTGGCTTGAATCATACCAGTCAGAATATGCAAATTCAATAATAGATACATTGCTTCAATACAAGGATCATGTTGAGGTAAAAAGAGATTTTTTTCTCTTAGTAAAAATTGCAGATGCAATTTTGTTACACGATAATATTGATGAAGATGCAATTTCAATTAAATGTTATGCGCTTTTTCACATGGGACATAAAAAACAAGCATTAGATTCCTTTAATAAATTCGCTACAGACTATGAATCATTACTCGCTGAGAAGACAAAACTAATATTTGATGATTTAATTAAATAGAACTGGTTATATTTTTCAGTATTTCTTTTTGCTTTCTTTGTTACTTAATTACACGTTTTGTTAATTATTTCGGTTTATCTTTACTCTTTTACTTTGGTTGAATAATAAAAGTTATAATAATAATAATACTGTTAATCGATATTTTAATCACTCTATTAAGTGTGCTTGGCTTTCTTTGTGATAAAATTTATTGATGATACAAAATAAGACACTAATTAAAGAAAAGCATCCTTTTAAACTCCATTTTTAATTATTAATCTAAAAAATGAGACAATGAAATGAAAAGAAAAATTTTAAATCTATCAAGAGGAATTATGTACATTTTGTTTTGTACAATTTCTTTATCTGCCTTTGCTCAAAACATTCAAGTTACTGGAAAAGTAACGGACAACACAGGAGAAGCCATCATTGGAGCCAATGTGACCCAAAAGGGGACAACAATCGGTACGGCAACAGATATTGATGGCAATTTTTCCCTGAATATACCAGGGAATGCAACTCTTGTAGTTTCCTTTCTGGGGTACATCCCTCAAGAAATGAATGTGAATAACCGGACAAATATCAACATCACATTGTTGGAAGATGTACAGGCTCTGGAAGAGGTAGTAGTTACAGGTTATGGTACGCAAAGAAAAGCGACGCTGACAGGTTCAATTTCATCAGTAAACAGCGAAGAATTGACTATTACGAAAAATGAAAACGTGGTGAATATGTTGAGTGGTAAAATGCCCGGCTTGCGTATCACACAAAGAACGTCACAACCAGGGCAATACAACACGGTGATTGATGTCCGTGGCTTCGGCGAACCGTTGTTTGTAATTGATGGCGTAGCCCGTAGTAAAGACGATTTTGCGCGCATGGATCCGGAAGAAATTGAATCCATATCTTTGTTGAAAGATGCATCGGCTGCAATTTACGGGATTCGGGCAGCCAACGGAGTCATGTTGATCACTACAAAGAGCGGTACTTCGCAAAATGGAAAGGTCGATATCAGCTACTCGGGAAATATTACCATGCAGGAAATGATTTTTATCCCCGGAGGCTATACCATTCATGAGTGGAAAACACTGAGGAATGAACAAAATTACAGGGACTTCAACAATATGTATTTCTCTCGCAAGTCGCCGATACATTCAGAAGAAGAATTGGCTGAGGCGCTCAGTGCAAAAGAATATAACTGGCAGGATAGAGTGTTTAATAAACTAACTCCTCAGACTCAGCATAATATGAGTATTAATGGAGGGACAGAAACACTGCGTTACTTCTTCAGTCTGGGTTATTTGAAGCAGGATGGTGCGTATGCCAGTGGCTCTTTATGGGCTGACAGATACAATTTGCGCTCGAATATCGACGCGAAAATCACCGACCGCCTAAGCATGAGAGTTTCCTTAGGAGGTGTTATAGGAGCCGTACATGAACCAGCGGCAGGGCTTTGGGACAACTATAAAGTGGCTTTTCTTGCCATTCCTGGTACTCCCTTCTATGCCAATGATAACCCGGAATTCCTCAATGGGTACACGCCATGGAATAATGAGTTCACAAACCTGATAGGTAAAATGGATGAAAAATATACAGGATACACCCATAGAAAAGACCGCAGAATGAACGGATCCTTGTCTCTTAACTACGATATACCCGGAGTAAAAGGCTTGTCGGCATCTGCATTTTATGACTATTCTGTCAATGCGCCGGATACCAAAACATACAAACAAATGTATAGTACCTATAAGTATGTTGAGGAATCCGACTCATATGTTCTGGCGAAACTGGAAAATGGTCCGACCAATACTGCCACACGTTCCGCAAGCTATACTACCGGAACGACCCTGCAATTGGCCTTGGCTTATAAAAATACTTTTGGAGATCACAATGTTGACGGGAAAGTTATTTATGAAGAAAATTATTCGGAGTGGGATAACTTCAGCGCTTCACGTATATTGAAACTGAACGCGGAGGACCTGTTCGCAGGAGAAACCAGTGGACAAACCGGTTCAGGCGGTACGCCAGGTGACCGTTCACAAAGTGCATACATTGGAAGGGTGAACTACGATTATGCCGGAAAATATATGCTCAGCCTTATTGGCCGTTATGAAGGAAATTCTCGCTGGGCTGCCGACAAGCGTTGGGGATTCTTCCCTTCAGTGGCGGCGGCATGGCGTGTAAGCGAAGAGAATTTCGTCAGGGATAATTTTGATTTCATCTCCAACCTGAAGTTAAGAGTTTCACACGGTAAATTAGGAGATGAAGCGAATGCCGGCAATTATCCGGAAATTTTTGTGGGATACCAGACACACGGTGATTTTGGATGGATTTACTCCAAGGGTGTGGGATCACAGGGGGTGCGCGCTACCGCTATCCCTAACCTGCAGAAGACATGGATCGAGATCACATCTCAAAACGTGGCTTTGGATTTCGGCTTCCTGGGAAACAAGATCAGTGGGACTTTTGATCTCTTCAGACGCGATCGCGATGGTTTAATGGCTACCAATACTGCGGTTATTCCAGGTACTGTGGGTGCTGTTCTGCCGCAAGTAAACATGAATAGTGACCGCTATTATGGATGGGAATTCGAACTGGCCTATCGCGACCGGATCCAAGCTTTTAATTATTCTGTCTCAGGACAGATTTCATCTACACGAAGGAAGTGGCTGTACCTGCAAGAATCTCCTGCCAGTAACTCGTATGATCATTGGCGGAACCGGTACAATGGAAGATTTCCAAGTGATGATTTCTGGTGGTCGAATGAATCAAAAGGAATGTTTACAAGCATTGAAGAAATCCGCAACTTTACAACATATCCCATTGGCCAAGCTACATTACCAGGCGATTGGTATTTAAATGACTGGAATGGTGATGGTGTTGTTGACGGAAGTGATAACCGCCCGATGGCTACCAGAGGATTACCCTATTTCAATTACGGGTTTACACTGACCGCAAACTATAAAGGCTTTGATCTCGCAGCCAACTTCCAGGGTGCTCACAAGGTTTATACCCAGTTATCGGAAGTCTTTACCGAAGCGTTGCCTTTTGGCGGACAAAACGGTTTGAACTGGTTCCTGGACAGATGGCACCCGGTAGACCCGAATGCCGATTATTGGCATCCCGATACAGAATGGATTTCGGGATACTATCCCCTTACCGGCGGCGGCTCTCGCAGGGATAATTCAAATGGGATTATGGATGCTTCTTATGTCCGTATGAAAACGCTGGAGTTGGGATACTCCATACCCAAATCCTTGTTGACCAAGGCAAAAATTAAAGATATCCGGATCTATCTGAATGGATATAATCTGTTGACTTTCTCAAAACTGGATAAAGATATCGACCCGGAACGCCCGAGTTCAACGGCTCGAGCCGGAGGTTCTCAGGGTGGAGCAGATCAGATGTATGTGTATCCCAACAACAAAACTTATACCGTTGGAGTAAGTTTTAAATTCTAAATAACTGAACAATATGAAAATAAAAAATATTATCATCGTATTTATAGCCTTTTGTTGTGTTGGTTTCTATTCATGTGTTGATTTAGATTTGGAACCCAAAGGGCAGTTTACAGAGGCTGAATTTTTCGGTACGGAGGCAGGCGTACAAACCTATTTTGCAGGTTTATACGGATGGTTACCCATTGAGGATTTTCATTATCAACAGAATAATGGTTATCGCCCTGGTGACGCGTGGGGTACTTGGGAGTCTCCGAAACAACAGCAGGCAACTATGTCGGCCGAGTACGTGGGAGATCCCCAGGTGAATAACAATGGCAACAATTACTGGCGGTATGATCGTATACGTGATGTGAACATGTTTATCAATAACTTTGAGAAATATAAACATCTCTATACGGAGAAAAAATTTAATGAACTATTAGGTGAAGCTCGTTTTCTGCGCGCATT
>JAQWBH010000259.1 GCA_028707405.1 Parabacteroides sp.
CTTTAGTAACGTGAGAATCTCTTCTTCTGTATGCTTTCTCATTCTTTCTTGTTGAATAAACTGTCAACTTATTTAGTACACTACATCTGTACAAAATTCATTTTTCCTTAACATACTCTTTATACCGTTGTAACGCTACTGAAATATTCAATATGTTCTTTTGTATTGGATTTACAAAATACAAATAAATATGATGAAAGTACTATTTATTATTCAAGGAGAAGGTCGTGGACATTTGGCACAAGCGCTCTCTTTACGTCAAAAACTAATAAAGCAAGGAGATGAAGTAGTCGGGGTTATGGTTGGAAAAAGTCCAGCCAGACATATACCGGAATTCTTCGTAAATAAGATTGGTGTTCCTGTTCATTCTTTCGAAAGTCCGAATTTTATGCCAACAGCAAAAAGAAAGCGGTCAAATCTATTAAAAAGCATCCTATATAACCTCTTACGTCTTCCTAAATATGCGAATAGCATCCATGAAATTCAACAGACCATCAATCAAACTAATGCCGACGTGGTTGTTAATTTCTATGAACTACTAACCGGGCTAACATATCTGTTCTACCGTCCTAAACCTTTAATGATTTGTATTGCACACCAATATTTATTCCTCCACCCCGACTTCGTTTTTCCACAAACAAATCGTTTATCATTATTGGTTTTGCGCCTATTTACGCGGGCGACAGCTATTGGTTCAACAAAGAAATTAGCACTTTCCTTTCGCAAAATGCGTGAAATAAAAAACAAAAAACTCATTGTCGTACCCCCCTTATTAAGGGAAGAAGTATTAGAATCTGTTCCCACGCAAGGCGATTATCTTCACGGCTACCTGCTAAACAGTGGATTCAGTGAAGAGATCTATTCATGGCATAAGTTACATCCTAAAATTAACCTTCATATTTTCTGGGACAGAACAGATGTAAAAGCGGAAGTAATAGTAGATTCTCATCTCTCATTTCATCAGTTAAACGACACGCTTTTCATCCAATCTATGGCGGCTTCAAAGGCTTTTGCTACGACAGCGGGATTCGAATCGATATGTGAGGCGATGTATTTAGGAAAACCCGTATTGATGGTTCCAACCCATATCGAACAAATATGTAATGCTTTCGACGCTTTACAAATAGGAGCTGGAACAATTGCCAAATACTTTGATTTAAATGTACTTCTTGCTATTTCAGAAAAGTATCTTCCAAATAAAGCATTCGTCAATTGGGTAAAACAGGCTGACTGGCTTATCTTGCGTGAATTCCGCCAAGATCTTCTATGCGACGAAACACTGTCAACGCCTTGGAAACATCTTACGACTGATCTAATTTTCCGGCTAGTAAAAGGCCTCTGAATATTGATTTTATGCCTAACTTATGCTATCTTTGCCACAAAACATTAATCATTATCAAATGGCAGGTCTCTATATCCACGTTCCTTTTTGCACTAAGCGATGTATCTATTGTGATTTTTTTTCAAACACAGAGATGAAATACAAGTCATCTTATGTTGAATCCATCATAAAAGAAATGGCTTTAAGAAAAGACTATATTGAAGGAGAAGAAATTGAGACCATTTATTTTGGGGGAGGCACGCCATCACTGCTTTCCGCCACTGATTTTAGGGATCTATTTGAAGCCATACAACAAACCTTCATTATTAAGGAAAAAGCAGAAATCACGCTTGAAGCGAACCCCGATGATATAACTGAATCTTCCGTAAAAAATCTTTGCAAACTGCCTTTTAATCGGGTGAGCATGGGTGTACAAAGTTTCAACGACAACGATTTGCACTTTCTAAATCGCCGTCACGACAGCCGTGAAGCACATCAGGCCATAAAACTGTGGAAAGAAAACGACATTCACAATATCAGTATTGACCTGATTTATGGATTGCCGGGACAAACCATCGAAGCATGGATAGCCAATATCAATGAAGCTCTCACCCTCGATATTCCGCATATTTCAGCCTACATGCTGACTTATGAAAAAGGGACACCACTCTATCGGATGCTGCAAGCAGGAAAAATCAAATCTGCTGACGATGATTTAAGTCTGGCTTCATTCTCTACACTAATTAAGATGCTGACAACAGCAGGCTATATTCATTACGAAATATCAAATTTTGCCCGCCGGGGATTTTTTTCGCAGCATAACAGTTCCTACTGGACAGGTAAGAAATATCTTGGCCTTGGACCGGCAGCACATTCTTACAATGGAAAAAACAGACAGTGGAATGTGGCGTCTCTGCCGAAATACATAGAAGGTATTAAAAATAACCAACCTATTACTAGCGGTGAAATATTAAATCTTTTTACACGATACAACGACTACGTCATCACACGGATGCGTACCATGTGGGGAGTTAAATTGTCTGATATACAAAAAAATTTTGGTAACAATCTAAAGAATTACTTTTTAAAAACAGCTCAACCCTATATAAAAGAACAATTTCTAATCCAAAACGAAGACACAATAAAGCTCTCAGAAAGAGGTATTTTTGTTTCAGATGGAATTATGAGCGACCTCTTGTACGTAGACTGAAAGAAAACGAAATGGGTGGGTTTCGACAACAAAATAGCAAATATTGAGGACAAGCTCCTATTTTTTAGATTTTTTTCAGTATAGAAATAATACAACGTAAAAATCTATTGCATATATTTGCACCGTTAAAACAGAAGTAAAAAAAAGTAGTGCCATATTTGTACATTATAGCAGGATGCAACGGCGCTGGAAAGACGACAGCTTCATTTACAATCTTACCGGAGATGTTGAAATGTAAAGAGTTCGTCAATTCTGATGAAATAGCGAAAGGACTTTCTCCTTTCAATGCGAGTAATATAGCGGTCGCAGTTGAAGCCAGTCGTATTATGTACAAAAGAGTTAAAGAACTTATCTCGATAAGCGAGACGTTCGCAATGGAGACTACATTAGCTACCCGGTCAGTGGTAAACTTGATACGGGAAGCACAAAGGGAAGGATATTTTGTAACGTTGCTATTCTTTTGGTTAAATACACCGGAATTGGCAATTGAAAGAGTAAAAATGAGAGTTGCTGCCGGTGGACATGACATACCGGAGCAGACGATACGTCGCCGCTATGATGCAGGAATTCATAACCTCTTCGAACTATATATCCCCATTTGTGATTACTGGATGATAACAGACAACTCAATGTCGCCGATGCAAATTATTGCAACAGGCTTCAAGAGCGATAAAAAGGAGATAATTAATTCTGACATTTACACTAAACTTGAACATCATGAATGAGCAAGAAGTAAGAGAATTTGAAGAGAACATTTTAAAAGGTGCTAACATTGCATTTCAGCGCTTAGTAAATCAAAAGAAAAAAGAAGACGGCGAGCTCGTATTCTCACGTAACGGCTACATTTTCCGTGTCAAAGCGACTGATTTGGACAAAGGAACTTTCTGAACAATTTTATAAATTCTATACAAGGCTGATGATTCACGAATCACCGGCCTTTTCTGTTTAGGGCTATTCATAAACTATCATGTCTGAAGAAAACAAGATAAAAATCGTTGGTGCAAGGGAAAACAACCTAAAAAACATATCATTAGAGATTCCCAAGAAAAAAATTACAGTATTCACCGGCGTCTCGGGTTCGGGCAAATCGTCACTGGTTTTAGACACGATTGCCGCCAGCTCAAGGCGAGAGCTGAATGAGACATTTCCAAGCTTCGTACAACAATATCTACCCAAATATGGTAGACCGCATGTCGATAAGATTGAGCATTTACCGGTAGCTATTGTTATCGACCAGAAGAAACCGGCACCAAACGCACGCTCTACGGTCGGAACATATACGGATATCTATGCGCTGCTCCGATTATTATTCTCGCGCGTAGGCAAACCTTTTGTAGGATACTCAGACACGTTTTCGTTCAACCATCCACAGGGAAGGTGTCAGCGTTGCGACGGACTGGGAGAAATCAGAGAACTTGATGTTCATAAGCTTGTAGACTTCAACAAATGCCTGAATGATCCCGATGTGATTCATTACGTGGCATTTCAACCGGGCGAATGGCGTTGGATACGTTATGCCAAAAGTGGACTGTTTGACCTTGACAAGAAAATTAAAGACTATACACCCGAAGAGCTAAAGCTCTTCGTGTACTCCCCGCAAATACGACTGAAGAATCCATCTGTAGGCTGGCCGAAGACGGCGAAGTTCGAAGGGTTGGTGACACGTATGTACCGCAGCTGCATCAATTCGGAAGAAGGCAAACTGCACATGAAAATGCTGGAACCGATGCTGACAATGGGAGTCTGTCCCGATTGTGGTGGTACACGACTCAATGAGACGGTCCGTTCCTGTGTCATCAACAAGAAAAATATAGCAGAAGTGACAGCCATGGCAATCCCCGATATCTGCTTATGGCTCCAACAAATTATTGACCCACTGGCAGCAGACATGAAACAAGCACTTAGAAACAGACTGGAAGCCTTACAGGAAATAGGGCTCGGTTATCTGACACTCGACCGCAGTATGGGGACACTCTCAGGTGGTGAAGCACAACGTTGCAAGATTGCCAAATACATCAACTCTGCTCTTTCCGATATTTTATATATATTGGATGAACCCAGTGTCGGGTTGCACAGTCACGACATTCATCTTCTAAAAGCTTCCGTCCGAAAACTACGCGACCACGACAATACGGTGCTGCTTGTTGAACATCACAAGGAAATGATCCAGATTGCCGACCATATCGTAGATATGGGTCCAGGTTCAGGAATGGAGGGAGGAAATATTATATTCGAAGGTTCATACAGTGAATTGTTGCACAGTGATACACAAACTGGTTTGATGATTGCCAACAAGACGTCACTCAAGACGACAGTACGTACACCGACGGGCTGGTTCAAGGTAGAACATGCCAGAGAGCATAATCTGAAAGATCTGACTGTACGCCTGCCCCTGGGTGTAATGGCAGTGATAGCCGGAGTAGCCGGCTCAGGCAAAAGTTCGCTGATGGACTGCTTCCGCAGGCAGTGCAACGAGGATGTTATTTACATCAGTCAAAAGAATATAGGAATAAGCTTACGCTCAACGCCAGGAACCTACATCGGGGTGGCCGACGATATACGTAAACTATTCGCTCAGAAGACTAAAGCGGGTCTCAACATGTTTTCTTTCAACGGCAAAGGAGGTTGCCCGGTATGCAAGGGAAAAGGTGTCATCGTGTCAGACATGGCATTTATGGACACCATTGAAACGATGTGTGAAGCTTGCGGCGGTCTGCGTTATTCAAAAGAAGCGCTGCAATACACCGTCGACGGTATTAATATTGCCGAAGCAATGGATCTTACTGTGCGCAAGGCTTCACTGCGATATGCAGGTACAAACATCGAAGAGAAACTTCGTCCACTCATGCAAGTAGGCCTGGGATATCTCCATCTCAATCAAGCGCTATCAACATTATCGGGGGGCGAGTTACAACGCGTAAAACTTGCCTCATACTTAGCGAACAAAGGTCGTATTTTTGTACTCGATGAACCGACTGACGGTCTGCATGTAAGGGATATACAGAATATCATCGCCCTGTTCGACAGAATGGTAGAACAAGGCAACTCTGTCTTCCTGATCGAACATAATCTGGATGTTCTGAAAGCGGCAGATTATGTGATTGAGCTTGGTCCCGGAGGAGGACAAATGGGCGGCGAACTGCTTTTCGGCGGTACTCCGCACGAGTTGTTACAAAGCAAGCAATCTGTAACAGCCCCATACCTCGCTAAAGAACTACCAAATTGAAAGTAATTCCGATTGAAACGGCTTATTTACACCCCACAGCATTAAAAGCCTCTGACTATTTTCGAAAAATACATTACATTCCATTGGAAACCAATGATCAATCTTTAGTTGGCAGTGAAACAACAGTATGAATTCTCGGTGACCGATTGATCGTTTCTTCCAATCAAAAACAATGCTTGTCATTTGATAAAAGAACCGGTCGTTCATGGGTTCGATTGGACATATCGGAAATGATCCTGAAGGATCTCTATCCCTTTCGGGGTGGATGAATGAGGCTGCAGGACACATCTATTTTTCTGCAGGAAACGGACGAAACGTTATATATGACAAGGACGGACATTTTATAGGCAATCAATCTGATATAGAAGTCACGAACGGATGTTTCAGTTTCGTTACAATGCTAAATGGAGCGTTACACTTTTACTACTAAATAACCTTCGTTCAATAAAAAATAGGCTTAAATGCACCTAATTGTATTTTATATTTCATTCGGATATAACAATCATTTCATTCGAATAAAATATATTCTGATTATCAAAAATAGCAGAGAAACTTCTTGTGGAAGTTTCTCTTTTAGCCGGTTTTTACGAGTGTGGAGAGCATCCTCTGTTGAAGCCCTACAAATATAAACGGTTGTGTTTGATAAATGCAATGAACTCAGTAAACAAAAAATCAATCTTTTCATCCAGTTCGTTTGATTAAAAGATTAAAGACAATAATCAAACAGCTGTTTTCTGGGTTCTATTATATGTTCCTAACATACAAAACAATAGTCTGTTTTATTGTACAACATCCATTTCCTTCATCAGATAACCAGCACCGGCATACTTGTCGATGATAAAGAGCACATAGCGTATATCCACGATAATACTACGCTGATAATCCGGCAAATATTGGATATCTCCGCCTACCCCTTCCCAGTTTCGGTCAAAGTTAATGCCGATTAATTCACCGTTAGCATTTAGAACCGGGCTACCGGAGTT
>JAQWBH010000030.1 GCA_028707405.1 Parabacteroides sp.
CCGTTAATGCTTCTAATGCTTTGCGTAAAAAAGCCGTTGCTACACGTCGTGAGATTCTGTTGGGTTCTAATCAGTTCCCGAACTTCAATGAGGTCGTTGCCGAGAAAGTTAAGAAGGCTCCGGCTTGTTGCTGTGGAGGTGCTTGTGAAGAAGCTACAATTCCTACACTCGATCTTTCACGCGGTGCTTCCCAGTTTGAAGATTTGCGTCTGGCGACCGAAAAGAGCGGAAAGACCCCGAAGGTGTTTATGCTTACAATAGGTAACTTGGCTATGCGTCTGGCTCGTTCGCAGTTCTCTGCAAACTTCTTCGCATGTGCAGGCTACAAGATTATAGATAACTTGGGATTTGATACGGTGGAAGCAGGCGTTGAAGAGGCCTTAAAAGTTGGTGCCGAGATCGTGGTTCTTTGCTCAAGTGATGATGAATATGTTGAATTCGCTCCTGCTGCCAATAAGGCTTTGGCTGGACGTGCTTTGTTTGTTGTAGCCGGTGCTCCTGCTTGCATGGATGATTTGAAAGCTCAGGGTATCGAACACTTTATTCATGTAAAGAGCAATGTGCTTGAAACATTGCAGGCATTCAACGTTAAATTGGGTATTAAATAATAAGTAGTTATGAAACCGAATTTTAAAAATATAGATATAAAGAATGCCGGTTTTGTAGCAACCGATGCTACAGAATGGGCAAAAGCCAACGGCATTGAAACCGTTTGGAAGACACCTGAGCATATAGAGGTAAAGCCTGTATATACAAAAGATGACTTGGATGGAATGGAGCATTTGGATTATGTTTCTGGTATTCCTCCCTATCTGCGTGGCCCGTACAGTGCTATGTATCCGATGCGTCCCTGGACGATCCGTCAGTATGCCGGCTTCTCTACGGCTGAAGAATCAAATGCATTTTATCGCCGTAATCTGGCTTCCGGCCAGAAAGGATTGTCTGTTGCATTCGATCTTCCGACACACCGCGGCTATGATGCCGACAACGAACGCGTGGTAGGCGATGTGGGTAAAGCTGGCGTATCTATCTGTTCCATAGAGAATATGAAGGTTCTGTTTGATGGTATTCCATTGAATAAGATGTCTGTCTCAATGACAATGAACGGAGCCGTTCTTCCTATTCTTGCATTTTATATCAATGCCGGTTTGGAACAAGGGGCTAAATTGGAAGAAATGCAAGGCACGATCCAGAATGATATCTTGAAAGAGTTCATGGTCCGTAATACCTATATTTACCCACCGGAATTCTCAATGCGTATTATCGCCGATATCTTCGCTTACACATCACAGAACATGCCGAAGTTTAACTCAATTTCTATCTCAGGTTACCATATGCAGGAAGCCGGTGCAACAGCAGATATTGAGATGGCTTATACTTTGTGCGACGGCTTGGAATATCTTCGTGCAGGTGAGGCTGTAGGTTTAAAGGTTGATGCTTTTGCTCCACGTTTGTCGTTCTTCTGGGCAATTGGTGTCAATCACTTCATGGAAATAGCAAAGATGCGTGCAGCTCGTATGTTGTGGGCAAAGATTGTTAAGAGTTTTGGTGCTACAAATCCAAAATCTTTGGCTTTGCGTACGCACTGTCAGACTTCAGGCTGGTCGCTGACAGAGCAGGATCCTTTCAACAATGTTGGGCGTACTTGTATTGAAGCTATGGCGGCTGCATTAGGTCATACTCAGTCTTTGCATACAAATGCATTGGATGAGGCTATTGCATTGCCTACCGACTTTTCTGCCCGTATTGCACGTAATACGCAGATATATATTCAGAATGAAACACAGATATGCAAGGAAATTGATCCTTGGGGCGGTTCTTATTATGTAGAGTCTTTGACAAACGAATTGGTACATAAAGGCTGGGCTTTGATTCAGGAAATCGAAAGTATGGGTGGTATGGCTAAAGCTATTGAAACAGGGCTTCCAAAGATGCGTATCGAAGAGGCTGCTGCGCGTACTCAAGCTCGAATCGATTCCGGTATTCAGACTATTGTGGGTGTTAATAAATATCGTCTGTCCAAAGAAGCTCCTATTGATATTCTTGAAATTGATAATACAGCCGTTCGTAATGAGCAGATTGCCTTGTTGAAAAAGTTACGTGAAAACCGTGATGAAGCAGCTGTAAAGAAAGCTTTGGCTGACCTTACAGAATGTGTCCGTACTAAAAAGGGCAACTTGTTGGATTTGGCAGTGAAAGCTGCAGGCTTGCGTGCATCATTAGGTGAAATATCTGATGCCTGCGAAGCTGTTGCAGGTCGTTATAAAGCAATAATAAGAACTATTTCAGGCGTGTATTCATCAGAAACAAAGAAAGATGCAGACTTCCAGAAGGCATGTGAGCTTTGTGAGAAGTTTGCGAAGAAGGAAGGTCGTCAGCCACGTATCATGATCGCAAAAATGGGTCAGGACGGACACGACCGTGGCGCAAAAGTTGTTGCAACAGGTTATGCCGATTGTGGTTTCGACGTAGATATGGGACCATTGTTCCAGACTCCTGCTGAGGCTGCTCGCCAGGCTGTAGAAAATGATGTCCATGTATTGGGCGTTTCCTCTTTGGCTGCCGGTCATAAAACCTTGGTTCCACAGGTTATTGAAGAGTTGAAGAAACTTGGTCGTCCGGATATTATTGTGATCGCCGGTGGCGTAATCCCTGTACAAGATTATGATTTCTTGTATAAAGCGGGCGTAGCTGCCATCTTTGGACCTGGTTCTTCAGTTACGAAGGCCGCTTGCCAGATATTGGAAATACTCTTAGGTGAATGATGGCGCGGAAAAGACTTTAGAGTAATAGACAGAAGTCTTTATATATGAAGCCGCGCAGTATTCCTTTGGAAACTGCGCGGCTTTTTTCTAAATGGTAAAAAAACAAGAAATCGATGTTGAGTGTGAAAATAGATAAATGGGTAGTCGTACTGGGCTTGCTTCTTTGTTTTGTGTTTACTCAGTCGTGCAAGAAAGATGATCATATTGATACGTCCGACGAAGGCACGAATGAGTGGATATATAATACAATGACAAGCTATTATTTGTGGTATGGAGATATTCCAAACAAGAATACGCTCGACTTCTCTAAGTCGCCTGAAGACTTCTTTGCTTCTTTATTATCTTCGCAGGATGGTGTGCAATATCAAAACAGCTGGCTGACTTTTTCTAAAATAGAGAAAAAAACAGCAGCAACTAAATCTATCGATATATCCGATTCTTATGGATTTGATTTCGCTTCCTATAAGAATGGAAGTGTATATTTTGCGTGGGTGATATATGTTCTTCCGAACTCACCGGCAGCTGAAGCCGGAGTACAACGTGGCGATTGGATTGTAGCTGCAGGAAGTGATACACCAAATGTAACCACAACCTCAACTTTTGCAAAAGGAGGAGCTACAACTTTTTTGTTGGCGAAATATGCTAATAATCAATTTTATAAAGACAAGACAATTTCAATCTCGGCATCTCGTGAAGTTGAAGATACTCCGTTTCTGGCAGATAGTGTTTATTCAATAGGCGGGAAAAGTATAGGCTATCTGCTTTATAATACATTTGCTTCAGGTCCTGACAATAGGAATGAGATATATGATACTCAACTTAAACAGATCTTTTCAAAGTTCAAGGCAAAGAATGTGAATGAATTTATTTTGGATTTACGCTATAATCAGGGTGGATTGGTAACCAGTGCAAGGTTGATGACTTCTTATCTTGTGCCTGAGACGGATCTGGGGAAGACTTTCTGCTTTATGGAATATAACGATAAGCATACAAGCGATAATAAAGAACTGGCGTTATTGAAAAATACGGATTTGCAGAATGGCAATCTGGATCTAAAGCACATCTATATATTGACAGGAAATACTACTGCTTCTGCTTCTGAGGCTGTTATTAACTGTTTGATTCCATATATTGGGAGAAACAATATTACATTAATAGGCGAAAAGACGATAGGAAAGCGCGTAGGATCGAATACTTTCGGAGAGAGCGAGAAATATGATTGGTTGCTACATCCCATTACCTTGCGGATTTATAACGCTTCGCATAGTGCAGACTACGCTAACGGTTTTTCACCGGATATCAGTCTGAAGGAAGTGGTGATCGGTAACGAATTATACCCTTTTGGAGATACAAGAGATTTGTTGTTGGATAAAGCCGTTTCGCTGATTACGGGACAAGCTTCAAAAAGTGAGAATGCTTATTATAATGGAAAATCAGACCTGGTCTATCCTTCAATTGGGCATAAGATTAAAGGATTGATTTACGATTCGATGAATTAAATCAAAAAACTTATAGTACTATGAAAAGAGTTGATTGCTTTATTCCTTATATCCCTTCTGCAATATTGGAGCAGACTGTGGCAAGTTTGAAACAGAGTCCATGTGTGAATAAGATATTCTTGCTTGGCAGCGATAGTCAACAACAACCTGTTGACAGTTGTGTGTTCCTTCAGGTGGATTCATTACAATCGTCTGCTGCATGGCATACTGTTGGCTCTAACATTTCTACGGATTATATATTAGTATGTATAAAACGTACTACTTTTGATTTAGGTCAGTTTGCCATTGAACGTATGTTGACGATAGCTGAAGATACGAAAGCAGGCTTTATTTATGCAGACCATTATCTAATTGTAGATGGAGATACTTTTTATCCGGCTCCTGTTATAGATTATCAAAAAGGAAGTCTGCGAGATGATTTCGATTTTGGATCATTACTTCTGATACGTTCGGATGTTATGAAGCAAGCGTTGGATTCTATGGATGTTGAATATCGTTTTGCAGCTTTGTACGATTTGCGTCTTCGTATTTCTGAGTCTACAGAATTGATTCATGTGAATGAGTTTTTGTATTCAGAAATCACAACAGATTCAAGAAAAAGCGACGAGTGTTTATTTGATTATGTTAATCCTCGGAATCGTGAAGTGCAGATAGAAATGGAAAAAGTATGTTCAGCATATCTAAAGCGTGTGGGAGGATTCCTTTCTTCACATTTTGAATCTGTGTCTTTTGATTCCCATTTTGAATATGAAGCTACAGTTGTTATTCCGGTAAAGAATCGTAAACGAACAATAGAAGAAGCCATTTGTTCCGCATTGGCACAAAAAACTTCCTTTAAATATAATCTGATCATTGTAGACAATCATTCTACTGATGGAACTACAGAGATTATTGATAAGTTTTGTAATGATGAACGTGTGATTCATTTAATACCTGAACGTTCTGATTTGGGAATAGGAGGTTGTTGGAATGAGGCCATTCATCATTGTCGGTGCGGAAAGTTTGTTGTCCAGCTGGATAGTGATGATGTCTATAGTGGCCCTGAAATCTTACAAAAAGTTATTGATGCTTTTTATGAACAAGACTGTGCGATGGTTGTAGGTACATATCGTGTGACTGATATTAAAATGCAGGAGATTTCACCGGGAATAATTGATCATAAGGAATGGACTCCCGATAATGGTCGTAATAATGCTCTTCGAATAAATGGATTTGGGGCCCCCAGGGCTTTTTATACGCCTATACTCCGTTCAATAAATTTACCGAACACCAGCTATGGAGAAGATTATGCGTTAGGATTACGTATTTCACGGACATGGCGGATTGGTCGTATTTATGAGGTATTGTATTTATGCCGCAGATGGGAAGATAATTCTGATGCTGCGTTGGATGTGAATAAAATGAATGTAAATAATTTGTATAAGGACCGTATTCGTACGTGGGAACTGCAGGCACGGATTAAATTGAATCAAATTAAGTTGAATTAAATTAAATAGAAAACACCATGAATTATTTGAACCTTTATGTAAAGTTACTTTTTGTAGAACAGCTTCGATATTGGCCACTGGCTGAGAAAAATTACCAAGCTTTATCAGAGGTAGAAACGAGTAGAATGCTTGTTAGGGGACGGGAGACAAAGCTGCAGTTTAATCCGGAGCGTATTCATTCGTCAGCAGCAAATATAGATGCTGATTCATTAAAGAATCGCCCTTGTTTCCTTTGTAAAGAAAATCAACCCAAAGAACAGAAACGTCTTCCCTATAAAGATAAATATGAAATCGGAGTCAATCCGTATCCTATTTTTTTGCGGCATTTGACTATTTCATCAATTCATCATGAAAGGCAGCAGATAAAAGATCGGTATGAGGATATGTTACTTTTAGCTATGGAGTTAAAGAATTTCTTGGTCTTTTATAATGGACCCAAATGTGGCGCGTCAGCTCCAGATCACATGCATTTTCAGGCCGGTAAAAAGGGAATGCTCCCTTTGGAAGATTTGTGGAAAAAGGATGATTTAGAAAAGATAATATCCGAAAACGATTCCACTTTATATCGTGTTCATTGCTTACTACCTGTTACTTTTCTGATCAGATCTCGTATGTTGTCCGAATCTGTTCAATTATTTAATCGTATATATTCGTCTCTAGTGGTTAAAGAAGGGGAATATGAACCGATGGTAAATATCCTTGTGTGGAAAGAGAATAGCGAATGGCTTACTTTTATTTTTCCGCGTCGTGAATTTCGTCCTTCATGTTATAATGCTGAAGGCGACGAAAATATTCTAATAAGTCCGGCGACAGTAGAAATGGCCGGTTTTTTCCCTATGCCACGAAAAAGTGATTATCGAAAAATAAAAGCAAGAGATATAGAGCAAATATGGAGAGAAGTTTCAGTAACGGAGGAAGAGGCTGACTGTATAATTAGTAAATGTAAAGCTTTATGAGGCGAAAATTGACCCCTTGGTCGTGGATTCCCACATTGTACTTTGCAGAGGGAATACCATATGTAGCTGTGATGACAGTTTCAGTATTGATGTATAAGCGATTGGGTTTGTCAAACACCGATATCGCTTTATATACGAGCTGGCTAAATGTGCCATGGATTATTAAACCATTCTGGAGTCCATTCGTTGATTTGTTGAAAACAAAGCGCTGGTGGATTGTTGTGATGCAATTATTGATTGGTGCAGGTTTGGCTGGTGTTGCATTGACAATACCAACACCGTTTTTTTTTCAAGCAACATTGGCTGTGTTTTGGTTAATCGCATTCAGTTCGGCAACACATGATATTGCAGCAGACGGTTTTTATATGTTGGGCCTTAATCCGCATGAACAAGCCTTTTTTGTTGGTATTCGAAGTACATTTTATCGTATAGCTATGATATCAGGTCAAGGATTGCTTGTAATGTTGGCAGGCTTTCTTGAAATACATACCGGGAATATACCACTAGCTTGGTCTATATCTTTTTTTGTCCTTTCGGGATTGTTTATTGCATTGTTCCTTTATCATAAATATATTCTGCCACATCCTGTTGATGATAAACCGTCCGTAACTGTAACGCCTGCAACCATACTGAAGGAATTTCTGTCCACTTTTATTTCTTTCTTTAAGAAAAAGCAGGCTCTGGTTGCTATTCTGTTTATGTTATTGTTCCGCTTTCCGGAAGCTCAATTGGTAAAATTGATTACTCCTTTTTTTGTGGATCCGAAATCTGTGGGAGGATTGGGGCTAACTACGGCTGAGATAGGCTTTGTTTATGGTACAATAGGCACAATCGGACTTGTTATTGGTGGTATATTAGGTGGTATAGCAGTATCAAGAGGAGGATTAAAGAAGTGGCTTTGGCCAATGACATTGGCTATTACGCTACCGGATGCTGTATATATATATTTAAGCTCTGCGCTCCCATCCAGTATGCTGGTAGTCAATATTTGCGTCTTTATAGAACAGTTCGGTTATGGATTTGGATTTTCAGCCTATATGCTCTATATGATGTATTATTCAGCGGGAGAACATAAAACGAGCCATTATGCTATTTGTACCGCATTTATGGCATTGGGAATGATGTTACCGGGAATGGCCGCCGGATGGCTGGAAGAACAAATGGGTTACGCTAATTTCTTTTGGTGGGTGATGGGATGCTGTATCATAACCTTGATTGTTACTGCATTTTTGAAAATAGATTCTGAATATGGAAAGAAAAAGTAGAAGATTGTTTTGAATGTGTTGCGTAAACATATAAGCATGATTGGGGCATATGTATTTTGAAACTAGCCTGAGTGTTGCATTCCTAATTCGATATCCGAAATCAATCATGACGGATCAATAATGGTTTATCGCTAATTCTTTTACAATCGGTCAGTTGATGAACATTTGATTTTATGTATTGCTTCAAAATGTAATTTGCAAACTTTATTTGATTTGTTTGGAATATGTTCGTTGTGACGGTGGAATGCTCATTGGTAAACCAAATAATGATGAAATAGTTTATGAACAAATGTATGCTTTTTGAATAGATATATTTCTTTTTGCTTGGAAATCGATTATTTGCTGACATTCTATATAATAAAGTAATAAAATATTTACATTTTATTACTTTATTATTTTACAATTAATTCTATTATGTACAATAGATACATTTAGTTAACAAAAAATTGAAAATGCGACATTATGTCAATATTAATGCATTATTATTGACTTTTTATTGCTTCTATTCATATATAGTATAATATTGATAATTAATTTTTTATTATATAGAATGATTATTCTCTTTTATAATAAAATAAGTGGTGAATTGAAATATTTTACTATGTTTAGGAACATAGTAAAATATTCAATTTTTTACTATAATAAATTTGTTTATGATAAAACTATGGCATATATTTGCAAAAGATAAAGTAATAATTATGATAAGTAATAAAAATTATCGATAATTATTGTTTTGGGATTTTGTTTTTATAGCATGAGCACAATTATTAATTCACTTTGTTACCTTAACTTTGAAAAAATGCGTTTTTAATTAAAAGAGGGTGCCATTCTAGAGCACCCTCTTTTTAGATTTGTTACAAATCTAAAATAAAAAACACAGCTATATAATAAAGCAACAATTAAGCTTTTAGCACTTTCTTAAAGCGAATAAGAAAATCTTTTGCTTCGTTTGACGAAAGGCACAGTGGAGGAAGCAGACGAATAGTGTTTGTCCCTGCAATACCGGTAAATACTTTTTCCTCAAACAAAAGTTTATTTCGCATTTCTTTTATTGAATCTTCAAATTCTATTCCAATCATTAATCCTCGTCCGCGAACTTCTTTTATTCCGGGAATAGTATGTAGTTGTTCTAAAAGATAGTTGCCGATTTTGGCTGCATTATCAATTAGATGCTCTTGATTCATTATATCTAATACTGCCATAGCGGCAGCACATGCTAAATGATTACCTCCAAAGGTGGTACCAAGCATACCATAAACAGGTTTGAACATTGGACTGATAATTAACCCTCCCATTGGAAAACCATTACCGATACCTTTAGCAACAGTAATCAAGTCAGCACGGATATCTGCATATTGGTGAGCAAAGAATTTTCCACTACGGCCGTAACCTGATTGAATTTCATCAATAATTAGGCATGCATCATATTTTGTACATAAAGAACGTAGATCGCGCATAAACTGATCTTTTGGAACCTGTATCCCTCCAACTCCTTGAATACCTTCGATGATGACTGATGATACATCTCCTTTTTTTAGTTCTATTTCGACCGCATTTGCGTCATTCAATGGAAGATAACAAACCTCTAAACCCTCATTGATTGGTGCAATGATTTTGGGATTATCAGTTACTCGGACAGCGGCTGAAGTTCTTCCATGAAACGAATGCTTAAAAGCTATAACACGTTTCTTACCATTATGGAACGAGGCTAGCTTTAGCGCGTTTTCGTTGGCCTCGGCTCCTGAGTTTATCAAGAAGAGCGAATAATCATCATATCCGCTTGCTTTGCCTAATTTGTCAGCAAGTTCCTGTTGAAGACTATTAATCACAGAGTTTGAGTAAAATCCTAAACGGTTTACTTGCTCCGTAATTGCTTTTACATAAACTGGATGACTGTGACCAACAGATATAACAGCATGGCCGCCATATAAATCTAGATACTCGTTGCCTTCTTTGTCCCATACGTGGCAACCTTTACCTTTTACAATTTCTATATTGAATAATGGATATACGTCAAATAACTGCATATGTTTAATTAATTATATGTTATATAAATCAGCTAGAAAGCAGAAGGTTTCAAATGTAATCCTGTCATTTCATCAAACCCGAACATCAAGTTCATATTTTGTATAGCTTGTCCGCTAGCTCCTTTTATTAAATTGTCTATTATAGAAACAATTAATAATTTACCGTTATACTTTTCTAAATAGACGAGACACTTATTTGTATTAACTACCTGTTTGAGATCGGGATTCTTATCAGTTACGAAAGTAAACGGATGCTCACAGTAGTATGTGTTATAAATCTCTTTCAAGTCTTTTAATTCAATAGGACAATCCAGATATGTTGTTGCTAATATTCCTCGGGCAAAATCACCTCGCATAGGAATAAAATTTATTTCATTTAAGAAATTATTTTGTAATTGAACAAGACTTTGCCTGATTTCAGCTAAATGTTGATGAATAAATGGTTTGTATACGGAGATATTATCATTTCGCCAACTGAAGTGTGTAGTAGGAGAAGGCTTTACCCCAGCGCCTGTCGATCCTGTAATTGCATTGACATGCAGTTCGGCATTCAGCAATGAGTGCTTTGCTAGAGGTAAGACTGCTAGTTGAATACAAGTTGCAAAACATCCGGGGTTAGCAATGCGTTGCGCTTTACAAATCCTCGAACGATTAAGTTCCGGCAATCCGTAAATGAATTCATGAGCAGGACTTTCTATACGATAATCCATACTGAGGTCTATTAGTTTCAGTTGCTCAGGAATATCGTGCGTTTCAATGAATTTCTTCGTATCTCCATGTGCCGTACAAAAAAATAGAATGTCAATATCCTTTAATGGAAGTTCATCGGTGAATGTTAAGTCGGTTTCACCATATAGACCTTCATGAATATCTGTGATTTTGTTTCCCGCGTTGCTGGTACTGTTTACAAATGCGATCTCGGTTTGAGGATGATTGATCAGCAGGCGAATAAGTTCGCCTGCTGTGTAACCAGCTCCTCCAATAATTCCTACTTTTATCATTTTATATTTTCTCGTCTTTGTGATTATTGTAGTATACACGTAACGGGGTAGAAAGAACTTTTATAAATCCTTTTGCATCTTCAGCTGTCCAGCCTTTTTGCATTTCACCATATTCGCCGAATTTAGTTTTTACTAAATCGTCTTTTGAATCAACGCCTATTGTCGAAAAAGATAATGGGCGTAGTTCAAGTAGAGCTGTTCCATTGACATTTCGTTGTGACTCTAATAACATCGCTTCAATGTCCCGCATGACAGGTTCAAGATATTGGCTTTCGTGCAAGAACATTCCGTACCAGTTAGCTACTTGATCTTTCCAGTATTGTTGCCATTTGCTCAATGTGTATTTTTCTAGAAAGCGGTGAGCTCCAATAATCAACATGGGAGCTGCGGCTTCAAAGCCGACACGTCCTTTAATACCAATAATCGTATCGCCGATATGCATATCACGACCAATACCATAAGCTGAACCGATCTCTTCAACTTTTTGTATAGCTTTGATTTTGTCCTCGAAAGCTTCTCCATTGACAGCAGCGATCTCTCCCTTTTTAAATTCAATTTCTAATTTTTCACTTCCTGTTTTTGTTACCTGTTTCAGGTATGCACTTTCAGGTAAGCCTTGGGTTGAGTCTAAGATTTCTCCTCCGCAGATCGATGTACCCCATAATCCCACATTGTATGAATACTTGAGTTTTGTAAAGTCTGCTTCGAAACCATGCTTTTTCAGGTATTTAATCTCAAAATTGCGACTTAATGCCATATCTCGAGTTAACGTGATGATTTCAACATTTGGAGCTAAGACCATAAACGTCATATCAAAGCGAACCTGATCATTACCTGCACCGGTAGAACCATGGGCTATAGCATCGGCACCGATTTCATTTGCATAACGAGCAATAGCTAGAGCCTGAAAAATTCGTTCCGAACTAACAGAAATTGGATAAGTTCCGTTACGAAGGACGTTCCCGAATACCATATATTTTAAGCTCTTCTCGTAGTATTCTTTTGTTACATCTATAGTGACATATTTTATGGCACCCAGTTTGTAGGCATTTTCTTCATTCTTTTTTAGTTGTTCTTCACTAAAACCACCCGTATTGGCTGATGCAGCATATACATCGTAACCCTTCTCTTTTGCTAAGTACATGACTGTGAACGAAGTGTCCAAGCCTCCACTGAATGCTACTACTACTTTTTTCTTCATTTTATTATATTTTATTTTTGTGCTGAACCGAGCATTTTTACTAAATGCGTTAATACATCCGATACTTCCGGATTATCTTTATTTTCTTTTTCGTGTTTAATATTGCGAGGATCACTCGGATCATATAACATTGCAGTACAAATACAGAATTTTCTTTCTTTTTCTATTAGTATATGATGATTTATACATCCTTCACAACCGTGCCAGAAAGCCTCGTCGTCAGTGAGTTCATTAAATGTTACAGGTACATATCCTAATTGGGTATTCATTTTCATTACAGCAGCTCCAGAAGTTAAGCTGAATATTTTTGCTTTTGGCCAACGTAGGCGTGCTAGCGCAAAGGTTGCTTCCTTAATACGTTTAGCAATACCTAATCCACGGAATTTTTCAGGAACGATTAAACCGGATGTTGCTACAAATTGTTTGTGACCCCATGATTCAATATAGCTAAAACCTGCAAATTCATCTCCCGCTAACGCAATGACAGCTTTACCCTCTTTCATTTTTTGTGCCACATACTCATGTGTCCGTTTGGCTATGCCTGTACCGCGTACTTTTGCGGCAGTTTCAATTGTGTCTAAAATAGTGTCGACATATACTTCATGTGAAGAATCGGCAACCATTACGTCAATTTCTTTTTCTTCTTCCATTTTATATACTTCTTTTATTTCTTTTCGAATATACTTAATTTATTTTTATAGAAACATTGATAAAGCCTTGACAATCTTATCACGACTGATACCTTCTCTTGGAATAATAAGAATGGTATCATCGCCGGCTATTGTTCCAAGGATTTCGTGTGGAGCATGCATATCTATATCTGAAGCAATTCCCATAGCATAGCCTGGGCGAGTTTTTACTACGGCTAAATTTCCGGAAAATTCAACCTTGAAATTGTTTTGAATGTCTTTATCCTGACTTTGTAATGTATACTGATAATCCGGTAAACGATAAACATAACTATTATCTCCATCGTGAACTTTTACTACTTTGAGGCGTTTGATATCTCGCGAAAGTGTAGCTTGAGTAATTTGAAATCCTTTTGCTTCTAATCTCTTAAGCAATACTTCTTGATTCTCTATGGATTCAGTTTCAAGAATGTTTCTAACTGTTTCTAATCTAGCTTTTTTTGTTGTCATAATTCATTTTATGCAAAATGCATGCAAATATATGGACTATTATTGAATAAATATTCATGTTTGGCCTATTTTTTTGTATATACATGCATAAATTTGTTTTATTCAAATAATGGTCTCTAAAAATTATCATTATAGAAAGAAAATGATAATTTTGTCTCATTATTAAATTATGATACAATGAAAAAGGTTATAACTCTTTTATTTGCGACATTATTATTGCTAAGTAGTTGCAGTAGTGTTCCTTTGACTGGGAGAAAACAAGTGCTGCTTGTTTCTGATTCAGAAGTTTTGTCATCTAGTCTTACTCAGTATGACAGTTATATTAAATCTGCTACAAAGTCAACTAATCAAGCTCAAACTGCCATGGTTGTGCGTGTTGGAAAGAAGATAGCAGCTGCTACAGAGGCTTATTTGAGACAGAATGGATTGGAAAGTGAGCTTAAAAATTTTTCATGGGAATTTAATTTGGTGAAGGATCCACAGGTGAATGCATTTTGTATGCCTGGTGGAAAAATTGTTGTGTATGAAGGATTACTCCCTTATGTATCTTCGGATGATGAGCTGGCTGTTGTTATCGGACATGAAGTTGCTCATGCTGTAGCTAAACATAGTAATGAGCGTATGAGCCAGCAGCTTCTTGCTCAATACGGGGCAGCTATTGTTGGTGAGGCATTAAGTACCAAATCAACGGCTATGCAGCAGTTAGGAAATACAGTTTATGGATTGGGAGCACAATATGGCGTCACATTGCCGTTCTCTCGCAGACATGAATCGGAGGCTGATTATATGGGTTTGGTTTTTATGGCAATGGCTGGATATAATCCGGATGTGGCTCTTAATTTCTGGCAGAAGATGTCCAATGGAAACGCAAATAAAATTCCTGAATTTGTAAGTACTCACCCTAGTGATGCCACGCGTATCGCTGATATTAGAAGACATTTGCCTGAAGTTGAAAAGTATAGAACAATAACAACTACAAACCCGGCAAAGGCTACTATGAAAACTGATGTTTCAACGAAGGAAAATCAGACAAGAAAGAAATGATATTGTAGCAATACCAGAAATAACCTATTCCGAAATCAAGAATATTTTAAATTTGATTCCGAAGTAGGTTATTTCTATGATAATGGTAAAGTGATACCCATTTTGTTCATAAGAAAACAAGCATTCATATTTTGTGCCACACCTTCACGTAAATGATATGTGAAAGTCAGTTTGTCTTCTGTAATATCGGCCTCAAAGCAATAATTCTTTACTTCATTAGGGAATGCTTTTTCCAGATTACCCAATACAAGATCATGCGTGGCAATTATTCCACACGTTTTGCAGGATACCAGTTGCTTAATAAGCGCTAGTGATCCTTTTTGTTTATCGATGGAATTGGTCCCTTTCAAAATTTCATCTAATATGATAAACAGTTTTTCTCCATTGTTCAAACGATCGATGATAGTTTTTAGTCTTTTTAGTTCTGCAAAGAAATAGGATTCATTGCTGGATAATGAATCCGCAGTACGAAGACTCGTGATCATTTGTGCAGGATAGAGAGTTAAAGATTCAGCACATACAGGTGCACCTATACAAGCTAGTAAAAAATTGACGCCAATAGTACGTAGATAAGTGCTTTTTCCAGCCATATTTGCACCAGTGATAATTAAAAACCATGGGGCTTTTTCTATATTTATATTATTTCGAACACATACATTTCTATTTAACAAAGGATGGCCTAAAGCTTTCCCTCTCATCTCGAAATATGAATCTGATATTTGTGGATAAGTATAATCCGAATGATTATAAGCAAAAGTAGCCAGAGAACTATATGCCTCAAATTCGGCAAGAGCATCGAACCAGTGAACCATTTCAATGGCAAATGTTTCATTCCATTTTTCAATATGTATGGCTATTCGTATATCTCGCAAAGAAAAAATATTCAGTAATAATCCGATAAGACTAAAACGCTGATCCAATGCTCCAATATAACGTGATAATTGTTTTATTGCAACAGAAGCAATTTTGTCATGATTTGATAATTTTTGATGAATGTGAACTAATGCTGACGATTCAAAGTGTTGTTCTTCAATTATTTTTATAAGGACGGAATATGTAAGAAGCAATTTCTCCATCTTGTTGACAGAATTGTATAGCGTAGTTATCTTTTGAGATTTTATGTATGCAATCAAGATGGAAAAACAGAACAACAGACCGATTATAGACATTGGAATAATATGAAATAAGCTTCCTGCTAATGCAACTAACCAGATAATAGGGATAAGAACAATCAAGGTTTGCCAAAGGTTGTTTTTCAAAAAGTAAGATTTAGTTTCAGACAGAGTTTTTAATTGCCTAAAGTCATTTTGTCCTCCTTGTTGCAGAATTCCTGTTACGTAAAAATGCTGTCTTAATGCAGTCAGTTTACTTAGTTCACATATAGCCTTTTGACGTTTTATTATTATTTGTTTGTCTGCTAAAGGCTGTTCAAACCATTTCACCAATAATTCTTTGCCCATCCAAGTGACTGTACGATTAATGGATTGAAAAATGGAATGTTCTCCAAATATGTCGAGATCCAAACTGAAAGGATGTTCAGTTGAACATTTTTCTGGTGCGCCATCAAAAGCACTGAAATTATATTCCAGCCCGTTTATCTCATTTTTGCAAAGCCTGATTATTGCTTCATCATAATTTTTTTTTGCGGAAAGTCGAGTATTCCAAACCATAAGTATTGCAAATGGCAACATAAAAACAATGATAATACCCATGATTACGATCCAATAGCTTGCTTTAAATAGCCAGATTGCAGTTATCATCGCAATAACTAATGCTAACCTTATACTACCTAATAGATATACTTGTTTACCTAACTTTCTTGCTAACTTTGTATATTTTTCTATTGTTCGCTTGTAAAAATTGTAAACTTCTTCCATCTAATCATTTATGATTTTGTAGCTACTACTTTTTTAGTTTCAATTATATTTACAACATCAATTCAGGTTGCAAATATGAAATAGACCCTCTTTATATGATGACTTGTTTTTATTAAGGAATAGATATAAAAAGGCACAGTAAACGGTGACTTTTGCTGTGCCTATATGAAAAGAAATTATTTGTTTGCTTTATTGCGACGATCCAATTCTGCTTTTAGCATAGTGAGTTCGCGTAAAGTCTGTCCTGCTACGGAAGTGTTTTCTTCAGCACGACGAATCAGATATGGAAGAACCTCTCTCACCTTTGCATAAGGAACATATTTGGTTACGTTGTAGCCGTCATGTGCAAGGTTAAATGAAATATTGTCGCTCATTCCTAACAGCTGGGCAAAAAAGATTCGTTTGTCGTCATGTGATAACCCTTTTTCGTCCATTAGTTTTGCCAATTTATAGTTGCTCTCTTCGTTATGAGTACCCATGAACATTTCAAGATGTTCTATATTTTCTATTGTAAATTGTACCGCTGCGTTATAGTTATCATCAGTAACTTGTTTGTTTTTGCAGATAGGATCAGGATAACCCATAGCAGCTGCACGTGCGCGTTCTGCCTCCATATATGCACCACGAACAAATTTTACTCCTGCAATATACCCTTTTTCTGTAGCATCGGATAATATACGTTTCAAATATGGCATACGATCATGGCGATACATTTGTAAAGTGGCGAAGACAATAGCACGTTTCTTATTAAATTTTCGCATGGCTTCATCCGTTAATTCATCGATTGCATCTTGAAAACAATAGTCTTCGGCGTCAACGATTAAACGAACATCATTATCGTAAGCACGCTGGCAAAATGCCATAAAGCGTTCTTTATATTCGCGAAATTCTTTAACTTCTTCAATTGTCAATTCTTCCCGTTTCTCTGAAGCTTTAGCAAGTAGTTCGTCAGTGATAACGGTAGAGGGTTTAAAAACCGCGTATGCTAATTTATCATTACCCTTAGCAAAATCGATAGAACGCATGGTTTCGTCAAATGTGGCCTTTATTCCTTCAGGAGTTTGTTCCCCTTCAGCAGAAAAGTCGAGTGTTGAACGAACATTAAATTTCATTAAGTGATCAATGGTCTTTGTACAATCGTCCAAAGTTTCCCCACCAACAAATTGCTTGTAGAGAGTAGGTTTTATAGCCCAAGCCACAGGAAAATGAATATTTAAAGCTAAAGTACTTGCCGCACTAGCGAACTTTACTAGGCCAGGGTGTTTTATTGTATTAAATAATAAATAAGCGTTTCTTAGTTCGCCTTGCGATTTGGCAGAGAAAGCTATTTCGGTATTTTTAAAATCTAACATGGTATTAATAATGATTAGTATTTTGTTTGAGTTAAGAGAGAACCAAAAATTCACTAGAATTTTTAGTTCTCTCTGCGTTATTGATTATTTTTCTTTTAAGAACGGATATCCGTAGGTAGTCGATGGAACAAATGTTTCTTTGATGCAACGTGCATTTGTCCAACGGATTAAATTTAGTGGGCCACCAGCCTTATCATTTGTCCCCGAAGCACGAGAACCTCCGAATGGTTGCTGAGCGATTACGGCTCCGGTTGGCTTATCATTGATATAGAAATTGCCAGCCGAATAGCGCAGTTTATTAAATGCCATGTCAACGGCATAGCGGTCGCTTGCAAAAATCGAACCAGTCAATCCGTAAGGTGAGGTGCGATCGCAGAGTTCCAAGGTCTCTTCATATTTGTTGTCCTCATAAACATAGATTGTGATAACCGGGCCAAATATTTCCTCAACCATTGTTTTGAATGTCGGATTGGTTGTTTGGATAACAGTAGGTTCAACAAAATAGCCTACAGACTTGTCACCCTTGCCACCGAACAATATTTCTGCATCTGGTGCTTGTTTGGCGTAATTGATGTAGTTCATGATGTTGTCGAACGAAGCTTCATCTATAACGGCATTGACAAAGTTGGTGAAGTCCTGAACGTCACCCATTTTTATTTCAGCCATCATTGCGCCAACTCTCTCTTTGACTTCTTTCCATAATGATTTGGGAATATATGCACGTGAACCGGCTGAACATTTTTGTCCTTGATATTCGAATGCGCCACGTACGATGGCAGCGGCAATATCGGCAGCAGAAGCTGACGGATGTGCAAAAATGAAATTTTTACCACCCGTTTCACCTACAATCTTCGGATATGATTTGTATTTACCTAAGTTTTCGCCCATTTCACGCCACAAAGTATTGAATGTTCCTGTTGATCCTGTGAAATGAAATCCAGCTAAATCAGGACTGGTTGTAACTACTTTGCCAATAACACTTCCTTTGCCAGGGATAAAGTTAACAACACCGTCAGGCAGACCTGCTTCCTTAAATACTTTGGTCAAGAAGTAATTAGAATATATTGCCGTTGTTGATGGCTTCCAAACGCAGACATTGCCCATCATTGCAGGAGCCATATTTAAATTTGAAGCAATAGAGGTGAAGTTAAATGGAGTAAGCGAGAATACAAAGCCTTCCAATGCACGATATTCCATGCGATTAAGAATGCCACCGTCTGAATACGGCTGGTCTGCATAAACCTGACTTGCATAAAATGTACTGAAGCGAAGGAAGTCTATTAATTCACACGGAGCGTCTATTTCTGCCTGAAATGGATTCTTGCTCTGTCCCAGCATGACAGATGCATTTAGGATATAGCGATACTTTGTTGCTAAAAGTTCTGCAGCTTTTAACATGACAGATGCGCGTTCAACCCAAGGAAGTTCCGACCATTCTTTGTGTGCTTTCATAGCAGCATCAATAGCCATTTGTACCTCTTTTTCTCCAGCTTTATGATAAGTGGCTAATACGTGGTGATGGTCGTGAGGCATGACAACCTTCCCTGTATCGCCGGTACGGATTTCTTTTCCACCAATAACCAAAGGAATATCCCATTCTTCAGAAGACAATCGGGCTAATTCCTTTTTTAAAGCGAGTTTTTCACTTGAACCTGGAGCATAACCTTGCACTGGTTCGTTGATGGGTTTAGGAAATCTGAAAATTGCATTGTTCATAGCGTTTCTCTTTTTTATAAGATATTTGTTACATGTTTATTTGGCGTAAACATAGTAATTATATTTTACATGGAAATGAGATTACCGTTAAAAAAAATTTTCAATGCATTTTAATCCCCCCTTAATAAATCAGAGTTTGAGGCACATTTGAAGAGGTTGTGACATTCGAGTAAAATTGTTTATTTACCGACTTCAATCTTCCCTGTATTCCGGTTGAGTTCTGAACCTTGGACGCTGTGAGGTACTGAAAATACAATGAACATTACTAATACTGCAATGATTGTCACGATTTGGTTCCATTTCCATTTCCCGGTGAAAACCGCAGCAAGGATGGCTAACAGAGCAAAGAGAGTCTTGTTGTCAGTCAGGTCAGCCCCAAAAGGTAATCCGCTCCAATACATTCCAAAAGCATAATGTTGAACAAGAGGACCGAATATAAATCCCCCAACGAAAAGGATAACTGCCGTAATTAATGTATATTTTTTAAATGTCGGATTCTTGATTATCGCCATAATTCCTGCATAGCAGGCAAAAAGCATGGCTGCAAACATCAAGATAATATGCGGAACAAGAACTCCTGCAGGGACATCCCCTTTGAATCGTATTATTAGGGGGGCGTTATCAAAGTAGCTTTTTCCATTGATGTTTAAAAAATATTGTAATTTGCCGGCAGCGGGTTGGGTTGGCAGTAATGCTATTAATCCATCTTTAGCCGGAGTCATATGTATTTCTTTATAATATTCATTTGTGGGATAATGTTTCCATAATAAATATGCGTCCATATTTTTGGGAGCTCCTTTTAGTACAACTCGCACTATAGGATCAGTTTTTGCGCTACGGGGTAGAGCAAACTTATATGTTGTGTCATTCATCTCAATTTGGAGATGTTTTGGATATGTCGGGCCTGTCATTCGCTGATATACGCTGGCTGCTATGGTGATGAAGACTGCTATGGTCCAGTATAAAGCTTTTTTCATTTGTTTTGATTTGCAAGATGAACAACAAAATTAATTATTTCTTCGCCTCTGCGGACTTTGACATTTACATTTTCACCAGGCTTAAGCTCTGCAAGTCTTGCCATATAGTCTTCTATGTTGCTGACACTTTTGCCATTGATATCAGTAATTACATCTCCTGAACGCAATCCGGCTTCATATGCAGGTTTACCTTTGACTACAATATCAGCACGCAATCCTTTGTTATCGCCTCCCGTGATATCAGGCATCAACCCTAGCGTTACTTTGAAATGAGCACGCATAGGCTCAGCATTTGGAGCACCTGCTTCATGATAAGTAAGCTTGTCAGGACGGTTAGCAACGAGCATGATTAGTCTCTCGGCATAGCTAGCAACAGAGTCCATTCCAGCGTAATTCAAGGTGGAAGCTTTATCGTCAGGCGTATGATAGGTAAGGGTACCACCGGTTGTGAAGTAAAATACAGGAATCTGTTTAGCATAGAACGACGCATGATCGGAGGGTCCGTACCCTTCAGGCGAACAAGTAACATGTAATCCAGAGCTTTTTGCAGCTATATGAATCAATGAGTCTGATTCGGTAGATGTTCCACTGCCTCCAACGGTTAGTGCTGAGTTTCGCAGACTTCCAACCATATCGAAATTGAACATGGCTGAAATAGATTGTAATTTTACCGGTAATCTGTCGGCAAACTGCTTTGATCCGATAACTCCTTCTTCTTCGGCACTGAAGGTTACAAATAGAATGCTACGTTCAGGCTGCAGACTTTTCAGCCGGCGGGCTAAATGTAATATTGTAGCTACACCGGATGCGTTATCGTCAGCTCCGTTGTGAATAGCCAACGTATCAGGTCTTCGAGAACCTGAATGCTCACCGCCCATACCCAGATGATCATAATGAGCGCCTATGACTATGTATTGATTTCTTAGATTGGAATTTCGGCCTTCCAGGTAACCGACAATATTGTGCGTCTTGGTAAAGATTCTTACCAAATTGACCTGAAGATCAGCCTGATTATTTTGTATTCGGGGTGCCTTGCTTGTCTCCATATTCCCCATTGCGCCACCCATGGCTGCCATTGCTCCCATGCCTGATTCTTTATCATTGAGAGCTTCATCGCCAAAAATTTTTTCAGCTTTGTTTCGTTTGATTTGTACTACCGGAATCTTCAATGCAAAGTCACGTTCCGTTAAGTTACCGAAGGCGTCAATACTGTCGTTAGCCTGACTAATAAACATCACAGCTGTTGCACCCATATCTTGAGCTAACAAGGCTTTACTGCGGTCGGATGACAGGTGTGCCATCTGTTTTTGAATTTTTTTGTTGTCTGGAAGTCCGCGCAGAATCAATACACACTTGCCTTTTACATCGGTAGATCGATAATCGTTCCAGGGAAATGATTTATCATTGCTTTGCAGACCGAATCCAAGGTATACGATCTCACCTTTAACTACTCCGTTGGCGCTATAGGTCAGTGGTCGGTAATCTTTATTCAGAGTAAGAGAAATTGTCCCAATCATCAGGTGATTTTCGCCTTCCATTTTTTGTGATACAGGCAAATCAAAGTCTTGGAAGTACCTTTTTCCCTTATCGATCGCTGATGTGTTCCCCAACGGTTTGATGCCGGCCTTTAGAAACTGCGAAACGATAAAGTTTGAGGCTAAAGTGTCGCCATGAGTTCCAGGATACCGGCCTGTTAGCTCATCAGAGGCCAGATAAGTAACAATCTTTTGAAGTTCCGATGTCCCGGAAGATTGTTTTTTTTGTGCCTGCATGCCGATTGTCAACAGCAGTAACGGCACAATGCATATTGTTTTTTTTATATCTATCATATTTATCATAATTGTTTAGTCAATTCTTCAATGGCTACAGAGACAGCTGCAAAAATAGTCATTCCTCGGGTAATTCCCGCATTATAAGTGACATTATCTGGTTTGTAATTAAATAAATTGTTCACTCCAAGATTTGCCCTTATACCATGAGAAAACTGCCCCGTCAAGTTTAATTTCCATAGCGAATAAGCTGGATATCGTACAGCATAATAATCGCCTTTACTGTCTTCGCTATAAACTTTAAGCTTACCTAGATAGCGTCCGTTTAAGCCGGCAGAAAAGAACATTTTGTTTACCTTGAAGTTATATTCCAGACGGATGTTGGCTGAATGCGGACGAGTAGATGAAGTATTGTATCCGTCTACCATCTGCCGATCTCGTACGTACGCATAACCTCCTTTTAGTGTCCAATGATTAAACAGGCGGACGCGCAAGTTAAAATCTATACCCGAAACGGTTGCTTTATCAATGTTATTGTAAAAGCTTGTGTCCTCTTTGGCATTCCAGACCGTTGAAATTTTATTATAAATGTGATTGTAATAACTATTTACCGAAGCATTAAAAACTCCTTTTGTATATTCTACAGAAGCTGAAAGATTATGACTCTTTTCCGGTTTCAAATTAGGATTCCCTATGAGTTTGAACATCCCCTGATGGTCCCATGCAGTGTATAATTCTTTGAGCGTTGGCGCTCTAAATCCGGCTGCATATCCTGCGCGGAAGTTCCAGCCGGAAGTCTTCAGCATGGCTGATAGTTTGGGATTCAGGTTCACATTGTCATACTTCGAATGGTGGTCCATCCGAAGTCCGGCTTGTAATGAAAAATGATTATTAATGGTATAATCATCCTGCAGGTATGCTGCTGCACGAGTTACATGATGGGTAGAATCACTAAACTGATAAGTTTGCAGTTTCTCGGAAAAGGTTTCAATGCCGGCAACCACCGTATTCGATGGAATAAAGTCCGTGATGAAAAGTAATTTCGGATGGTGTAAAATGTTTTTATAATTAAGATCAGTTTCATTTAGTTTGAAATATTTGTAGTATTTGTTGTAGTCGTCGTAATTGTATGTCAGTTCAAATCGGCTTTTGGCCGTTATGTCATACTGCATCTTTGCCACCGTATTCCAATCGTGGTAGATATCATGCTTTAGGGTTCCTTCCAAGCCGGCATTATAGCGTTCATGATTGTAATAACTTACTTTGAGTGAAGCATTTAGCTTGTTTGAAAAGCGGTAACCTAATTTCTCTTCGATAGTAAAATTTTTGTATCCCTCAATTTCTATTTCTGAAAGGGTCGAGTCAGAGGCCGCCACTCGTCCGTCGTCGTAATAATGTTGCAGAAGTTTGCTATCGTGCATCATGTATGCAGATTTAAAGCGGGCCAGTCCTGAAGTGAAGGAAGTAAATCGTCCTTTTTTTGTACCGATATTCAACCCGTATTTTTGTTCGCCTTCCGTATCATACTGGGCGTTTACTCTAGCTTGAAAAGGTTTGTTTGCTGATTGTGTTATAATATTTATCACACCGGCGACAGCTCCTGATCCGTAAAGTGTTGACATACCTCCCTTGACCACTTCAATACGTTCAACATTATCAATATCTATACGGTTGAAGTCTGGATTGCTTCGTGAGGTTTCGCCGGCCATTCTTTCTCCATCCACAAGAAACAGTAGATAGTTTGCGCTTAATCCCTGAAAGGTCACACTGTTTGTAACGCCTTCCGTACGGGTAAATTCTATTCCGGGAAGCTCTGTTTCCAGTACATCCATCAGCGATTGCGGTGAGTCTTTGTGGATTTCTGAAGCAGTTATAACACGAGTGATGACAGGAGAATCGGTTAGTGCTTTTGGCGTACGGGTACCTGTGACGACTACTTCATCCATTCCGAACGAATTTTCTTTCATTGAAATATGAAGCGGACGAGTTCCCGGGCGCCAATAAAGGCTTGTATCAACAGGTGTAAAGCCTGTGTATCGAATTTGAAATGTGCGCTGACCTCCTTTGCCTATCAGCCTGAAGTCCCCATTTGTATCTGTAGTTGTACCACGTGATGTGCCTTGAATCATGACAGTTGCGCCAGGTAGCGGATTGCCATTGACATCCGTGATGGTCCCACGTAAAGATACAGTATCTGCAGGCAGCGATAAAACAGACAGGCAAGTGAGCAGCGTTTCGATGATCATCGTATTAATTCCAAATGGTTACAGGATAGATATATTCAAAAGTCACATAGCCTTTTTCAGCCTTATCGTTCATATAATTAGTAAACTGGACGACTGCATATTTACCGTTTGCCGTTTTAACGACAAAAGCGTTTTCTGTCATAGCATATGTTGGTGGAATAGATGCCATTTTAACTACCATCCACGAACCCAGGACGGTATTTGCAGGGACATCTACGCGTTGGTCTGCATCAGAATCAGCATACATATTAGGAATGTTCATATAGGTTTTGATGAGCAAATCTTTTGTGAAGCTGGCTGACAATACAGGAACGCTCCATGAGGCAAGAGCTGATTCTTCAGTAACATCTTTAATGGAATAAGCGACTGCATAAGCTCCGCCCTGTCCAATACCTGATTCGCCGCTATTGGTTCGTACATCCCAGCGATGAAGCGCTAAATCCCAGGTCTTATCGTTTTTTAAATTAGCGGGTACAGCTACTGTGTCTCCTTTTTCAAAAGAGAAATAAGTCCATTTTGTATAATCACTCGTCTTGATTGTTATGCTTCTTTTGACAGAATTAGTTGCCGGCTCGTCTTTGTCGTCCTTACTACAACTCATCATAATGGAAGAAATGGCTATTATAGCCATCACTAGAGAAAAATACTTCTTCATGCTTTTCGTTTTATTATTTTTTTACAAAGGACGGCATTAAAAAATGTTTGCACAATCACTACAACTAGTGATTTTTCACTAGTTTTTGTATTCGAGTATTCATATAGGTCGTTTACATAATTAATATATTTGATATAATTCAAAGCATGAATCATTCTGCGGAGCTCATCCCGCTTCTTGATTCATGCTTCTTAAACTAATTATTATGGCAAATAATTATTAGCATGTGGGTGGCTACACAGGGCAAGAACAATACGCAGGAAAAATGATATAGAAAGTCCCTTTTGTATTCTCTCAGCTTTTCCTCGAAGCCATAGATAAATAGTAGTATTGCAGGTCTTCTGACTTACTCCTCGAAATGGACGCCTTCCCGATTTCTCAGTGGCTAAAGTGTTGCCCATCACTTAACGAAGCTTACAGCAGCGGGACTGTTCAGGATTTTCACCCGATTCCCTTTTAATCCTGTTCCGCGAAAGCGAAGCAGAAACAATACAGACAGCAAATATAAGGATAATTTTTTATTTGTTCTGATAGGTTTCGTGTATTTCTGTAAATTTTACACACATAGGTTTACTTATGGAAATGTCATTATGAATGCTCGTCAGTAGTCCATTTTCTTTATTGATGGTGTAAATCTGAACGACATTACTGTCGCGGCAGGCACAAAGTAAAAATTTCCCATTAGGAGTGATGATAAAGTTACGCGGATGAAGACCCGTTAATTGATATCCAATTTTGGTCAGTAGTCCCGTTTTGACATTAATCGAAAAGATAGCAATGCCATCTCCTTTGAGACGATTCGATACATATAAAAAGCGACCGTCTGGTGCGACGTGTATATCGGCACTGCCAGCAGCATTCAGTGTGTCTGCAATAATAGTTTGTATCGGTGTCAGATTGCCTTTGTTGTACTTTAGGACAGTTACATTACCTGACAGTTCACCGATGATATAAGCAAATTTTCCATTCTGATGGAATTCGGTGTGACGCGGTCCTTCGCCGGCGGGAAGTTTGAATGAGGCGGGTGTGCCTTTTTTTAGTGAAAGCGTGTGTTGCGCTTTGTTCTCTACCAAGTCATATTTGTAAATTTGGTCAGTTCCCAGATCGTTGGCGTAGAGATAGAGGTTATCGGGCGAGGTATAAATGCAATGGAGGTGTGGCTGTTCCTGGCGGGCCGACTTTGGATCGCCGCCTTCAAACTGAAAGAGTTTGCCTTTATGCAGGCGCCCATCACGTTGCAACGGGAACGCAGTGATGCTACCTCCGAAATAGTTGGCTGTCACTGCAAGGCTTTTGTCTGCATCGATCCAAACATTGCAGGGATTATCACCATGGGTTAATTGATAGTTGAGAAGACGGATATTACCGTTCTTGTTATTAAAAACGTATGAATAGAGTTTAGCTTTGCCATCTTGCGTCTCACTGACAGCATATAGATTGCGACCGTCTTTAGTGAAGTTTATATACGTAGGATTAGCAATCTGGTTTACTTTACGTAGAAGTATAGCTTTGCCTGAAGCTTCATCGAAACGATACAGGTACATACCTGGCTGCGAAGGTTCTGCCATACAACCGATCAGCATGAACAAGTCATTACCGGCACCAAAACAAGTAGCTGCCGAAAGGAGAATTCCAATGAATAGTATGAATATCTTTCTCATTATTATAATATTTATTTTGTGCAAATATACAACAGAATCTTCGTAACTTTACACCGTTAAAATAATAATCGTAAACAATGAAAGTATTACTAGTCAATGGCAGTCCTCATAAACTGGGTTGCACATATATGGCACTCGGTGAAGTTGCCGATGCGCTGAATAAGGAAGGTATCGAAACCGAAATCATGTGGCTTGGCGTAAAACCTCTGGCCGGTTGTATCGGATGTGGCAAATGTCGTGAGACTGGAAAATGCTTCCGTGATGATATTGTCAATGAATTTGCCAGGAAGAGTTTTGAGTGTGATGGTTTTGTGTTTGGGACTCCGGTACATTTTGCATCGGCTACAGGTGCTATCACCTCGTTCATGGATCGTGCGTTCATTGTACCTTCGGGATTACGAAACAAACCGGCTGCCACTATCTGTAGTTGCCGTCGGGGAGGAGCCGCTTCTACTTTTGATCAGCTGAATAAATACTTTACCATCCGTTGTATGCCTATCGTTTCGTCCAACTATTGGAATATGGTGCATGGTAATACACCTGATGATGTAAAGCAAGATATTGAAGGGTTACAAACAATGCGCGTACTCGGCAAGAATATGGCGTGGCTGCTAAGATGTATTGAAGCCGGTAAGCAGGCTGGATTTGTTCCACAAGAGGAAGAAAAGGTTTACACTAACTTTATTCGATAATGTAAGGCATCAGCTTGCGCAGAAAATAGAAGATGGTTTTTGTAAAGTTCCTTGACGGAATTAAATCCAGCCGACCAATGTTTTTACTATAAATCAGACGAACTCTTGAATAGTTTGTTTTTAGAACTATTATTTTTCAAAACTTACTTATAACTTGTTTTGTATTTTCTGCGAAGGAATATTTCTGTACGTTTAATTAATCGATTAATGCTCCATTTGATAAAGAACTTGATCGAACATCAAAGGAATATCAGCCTTATCTATTCCGGCAGCTAACAGATAGGG
>JAQWBH010000260.1 GCA_028707405.1 Parabacteroides sp.
GATGCTGTTGACGCTAATGCAGACACTTTAATAAAGATCACAAAAGATTTGGTAGCCTTTCCCTCTATACAGACTCAAGAAAAGTTCGCACAGGCTTACTATGCTGAACTGCTCAGAAAAATCGATATCATACCTGATGTGTGGGAACCTGAAATTGATAAGCTCGATGATGCAAAGGATTTTTACCAAAGCCGCCCCGACTACTCAGGAAGTCCTAATGTTGTCGGTGTATTTAAGGGTTCAGGCGGAGGGCGATCCATTATTCTAAACGGCCATATTGATGTAGTTCCGGCAGAGAGCGGCAAATGGAGCGTTTCTCCGCAAAGCGGTTTTGAGAAGTGTGGAAGAATATATGGAAGAGGAGCCGCTGATATGAAAGGAGGGTTAGCTGTTAGCTATATAGCGGTAAAATCATTAATAGATGCAGGAATCAAGTTGAAAGGCGACGTTTTGTTGGAAAGTGTAGTTGATGAAGAAACTGGCGGTGGTGGGACACTTGCCACAATAATCAAAGGTTATATCGCAGATGCCGCCATCTTTACTGAGCCGACAAACCTAATGATATATCCAGCTACTATGGGTTCAGCCTGGTTCAAAATAAATGTAAAAGGCCGTGGGGCACATGGGGCAATAGCATATCAGGGAGTTAATGCGATTGAAAAATCTTATCTAATCTACAAGGCCCTAAAACAATTAGAAAGTCGAAGAGCTGTAAAAAAAGCACATCCCTTATATACATATATGAAAAAGCCCTTTTGCATCAATGTAGGGAAATTCTTTTCTGGATACTGGCCATCCATTGTACCGGACGAAGCCATTATGGAAGGAAGATTAGGGGTATCTCCGAATGAAACATTAGCGGAAGCCAGGCAAGAATTTGAGGAAGCAATATACAATGCTGCAAGAAAAGATAATTGGCTCAGAAATCATATACCTGAAGTAGAATGGTTTGGACCCTCATGGGAAGGCTCCGCTGTCGATATCGACTCTTCGTTGGTACAATTGTTAAAAATGCAGGGGGAAAAAACCCTCAATCAGGAAGTGCAGACAATTGGGGCTCCTTGGCCGGCAGATGCAACTTTTATGAATATGTATGGGATCCCAGCAATCAACTTTGGGCCGGGAGAAACCGAACAGGCGCACCAAGTTGATGAATCTGTTTCTATAGACCATTTAATTAAATGTGCAAAGATAATTGCATGTACTATTGTAAGCTGGTGCGGGAAAAGTGAGTTCCTATATCATTCATAAAATCAATAACTAAATTTACTGTAAATTAATGAGAGATCCCAAAGAGTATAATACATAAAGGAGAAAAAGGATTATGGAAAGGTTTTTAGAAATCAATGCAGCCATAACAACATGGATTTGGGGGCCCCCTATTCTGATTTTATTCATGGGAACATTCGTTTTTATGACAATTTTTACCGGTTTTGTTCAATTCAAGTATGTAAAACAAATCTTGCGAGGTACCTTCGGTAAAATGTTTGGCAAAAAGGAAGGGGACGGAACAGTTAGTGCATTCCAAGCAGCTACAACAGCGCTTGGGGCAACTGTCGGCGCCTCAAATATGCTAGGTGTACCTATTGCAATTGCCATGGGAGGCCCGGGAGCAGTTTTTTGGATGTGGATTGCCGCATTATTCGGTGTTGGTATGAAATATTCTGAGATTGTATTGTCAGTAAAATATCGTTTTATCAATGAAGAAGGCGTTTATACAGGAGGACCTGCTTATTATCTGTCAAAAGGCCTTGGGAAAAAATGGGTCGGGTCTTTTTATGCAATTATGTTGATCCTCTTTTTAGCAACATCAATTCCAACCCAGACCGTTGCCGTAGTCGACACAGCATCCACTTTAGGTATTCCGGGAATTATAACTGCATTAGTGATGGCGGCTCTTGTTTGCCTAGTCGTTTATGGTGGCATTACCCGAATTGCAAAGGTAAGTGAATTTCTGGTACCCTTTATGGCACTTTCCTATCTGATTATTGCATGGATAATTATTGCCTTGAATATCACTGCGCTGCCGGCATGTATCGGAGTGATATTCAAATCCGCATTTACACCGACAGCTGCTCTTGGAGGCTTTGGTGGGGCGGGTATTGTGGCTGGCATGCGTTGGGGAATGGCTAGAGGCATCTACTCAAATGAAGCCGGTCTCGGAGAATTTACAATTGCGCATGCAGCAGCTACTACCGATCATCCCTGCAGACAGGCAGCGTGGGGTATTTTTGAAGTAATTGTAGATACCTTAATTATCTGTACAACTTCAGCATTTTTAGCGTTAACTACTGGCCTTTGGACTGCCACAGATGCAGCCCATGCATCAACAATACCGACTTTAGCTGTACAAGGATTGCTTGGTGAAAAGTTTGGATCCGTTGTGATGACTGTTATGATTTTGCTCTTTGCTTTTACAACGATTTTAGTAGGGATTCACTATGGTTCAAAACAATCGGAATATTTGTTTGGAGTGAAAGCAGTCAAATATGTGGTAGCATTTTATGTGGCTACAATTTTAGCCGGCGCTCTTGGGAAAATGGCATTTTTCTTTAACTTTGTTGACATCTTCTTAGCGTTGGTTGTTTTACCGAATGTGATCGGCGTCTGCATCATGCATAAACAGGTAAAAGAACAAATTGATGATTTCTATGGTAATCCAAAATATTTCCCTGAATTGCAAAATAAGAAGAACAAGAAATAAACCAATTAAAACAATAGCTGTACTAGGAGGTTCACTATGGAAAATCATGTTTTTAAAAATAACTGGAAATCCGATACGCCGAAAATAGTTAGGGGGAAAGGAATTTATCTTTATGATAAAGATGGCAAGGGATACATTGACGGATCCAGCGGATCAATAAGCAGCAGCCTTGCCCATGGAAGAGTGGATATGGCTGAAACACTGAGGAAACAGGCCGAAACTTTAGCATATGTAACCAGACTTACTTCCATTACCCCATTATATGAGGAAGTGTCCAGCGTTTTGGCAGATAACACACACATGGACCGTTTCTTTTTAACGTCAGGCGGTTCCGAAGCCGTTGAGGTGGCAACGAAGATTGCCTTGTCTTATCAGCGTTATCGAGAGAAACCCAATAAAACAAAAATTTTAAGCCGATGGCTGAGTTACCACGGCTGTACAAGTCATACGATGTCGATTGGAGGAAATGTTGCTCGGCGCAGTGATTACATATCTCAATTGACAGAAGATGGACACATCGCACCACCTCTCTGTTATCATTGCTGGTTTGGGAAAGAAAGAAATTCATGTAATTGTGAATGTGCTGAGGCTCTTGAGACGGAAATCTTGATGCACGGACCCGAAAATATTGCAGGATTTATATTCGAAACAATAGGCGGATCCACTACAGGGGCTGCTACACCGCCCCTAGAGTATTATAAAAAAATACGAGAAATATGTGACAAATATGATGTTTTAGTAATAGCTGACGAAATAATGTGCGGTTATGGTAGGACAGGAAAAATGCTGGCTTTGGAGCATTATGGTATAAAACCTGATATTGTGGTTTTAGCAAAATCTATGGGTGGTGGTTATTTCCCGGTTGGTGCAGTTGGAACTACGGAAGAAGTGGCCGCACCTATCAAAGCCCACGGATCCTTTATGGGTGGATATACCTGGGGATCAAATCCTATCGCTTGCGCTACTGTGATACAGACCACGAAGATTATCCATTCGGAAAATCTGTTGGAAAATGTTACAAATATGGGTGCTTTATTAAAATCAGGATTAGAAGATTTAATGAAGAAACATCCGACCTTAGGGGATGTCAGAGGAATAGGTTTGATGGTTTGTACAGAATTTGTAAAAGATAAGAACACCAGAGAGTCTTTTGACCCTGAAGTAAATTTTACTGGAAAGTTTATTAATAATGCCAGAGAAGAAGGATTGCTTTTGAATGCCGGCTCAAAATATAACAAAGGAATAAGAGGAGACGGCGCATTAATAGGACCATGTTTTGAAGTTAGTAAAGAGGAAATAGAAATTATCGTGGATAGAGTAGATAAAGCTTTGTCCAATACAGAAAAAGAAGTATTATAGAAGCAATTTGTAGAACATCACAAAAGGTTGCATGAGAGAAATAATGCAACCTTTTGTAGCAAAAGCGAATCAAAATTGAGACCACTGAATAATTCCAGATCTGCAGAAATCATTGAACTTTGAGGCCTTTTTTAATATAATCAATGTATATTAACCTAGATAAAAGTTGGCATATATCAGTAAATTGTAATAAAAGGAAACCCTGAAAAAGATGCACGGATTGTTCTTGAATAGGATACCATTTTCAGATTGAGGGAAAACAGAATCCTCCATGCAGTCTTCTGACAAATTGGCTACTGATGGTTGTATGATGTGGTTATTCTGTATCCTATTCATAACTTACAGTTAACTAATAATAGAAACTTAGTTTTTCTGCTTATTAATTAATCACTAGGTTTGATACATGTAGCTAAAGGTAACTCAATTATATTTGATTATTTTTGTTATATAATACATTATTCAGCGAGGAAATGAAGATGCATGCAAAAAAGAAAAATCAAACAACAGAAAACGATATTGGTAACCTTAGTGAAAAACGTTATCAAAAGCTGATTAAAGAAAATGATATGTTCCGAAAAGCTTTGGACAACCTATCTTTCAGCGCTTATATTACTGATAAAAATGGTAATGCTCTGTTCATCAATAAAACTTCAGAAGGCTTCATGCGGGTGCGTCGTGAAAATTTAATCGGCAAAAATGTTGAAATGATTGAACAAAAAGGTATTTTTTATCCCTCTGCCGCTAAACTAGCAATAAAGGAGGGAAAAAAGATAACAATTTTGCAGACTATGTCTGATGGAGCAACTTATTTAGTTACGGCGATTCCTACTTTTGATGATGATGCCAATTTAGAATTTGTAATAGCCGGCGGAAGATATCTTCGAGGCGGCAGTAGACAAGGCGATGCTCAGATATTAGATTATCTACAGAATACTAAACATATAAATCAAAAATATAAAGAACCAGATATTATTTATGGTAGTTCAAAAACTGAACAAGTACTAAAATTATTACAAAAAATATCCATGATGGAAACCACCGTACTTTTTCTTGGTGAAACGGGAGTAGGCAAAAGCCTCTATGCCAAATATCTTCATTGGCACAGCACACGAGCTAATAAAAATATGATTGAAATCAGCTGCGGAGCAATTCCTGAAGCTTTATTAGAATCTGAGCTCTTTGGCTATGTTGGCGGAGCCTTCACCAGTGCTCAGCCCACAGGCAAAAGAGGTTTAATTGAAATAGCAAATGGCGGGATCCTTTTTTTAGATGAAATCGGAGAATTACCGTCGGCTTTGCAGGTTAAACTTCTTACCATGCTGCAGGAACGGAAAATCCGTCGCATAGGGGGAACAGAAGATATTCCTGTGGACATTCAGGTAGTTGCTGCTACAAATGCCGATCTTAAACAATTGGTTGAAAAAGGAAGGTTCAGAGAAGATTTATATTACAGACTAAACGTTGTTCCAATTATTATAGAACCATTACGCAAAAGGGTAGAAGATATTATACCTTTAGCAGAATATTTTTTGAAACATTATAACGAAAAATATAACTGTTGTGTGAAAATTGAAGAAAGAGCTTTAGAGATGCTAAAATCCTTTTCATGGCCTGGGAATGTGCGTGAACTTGAAAATTTCATTGAAAGAATGATAATCATGAATTATAGCGGAATCATTAGGGAGGAAGATGTCCAATGCATATTTAACAATGGGATATTAAATAATTCCCAAAATATAGTCGTAAATAATATCGTCCCTTTTCAGGAAGCAATGGAAGAAATGGAGGAACAGTTGATAACTAAAGCTTATAATATATACCCCAGTAGCTATAAATTGGCAAAAGCATTAAATATAAGTCAGTCTTCTGCATATAACAAGATAATCAAATATATTAAAGATAAAAAAGCGTAGGTACAATAAATGAGTAAACAATTAATCGCAGATATTATTTTTTACAATGGTTCTATCATTTCGGTTGATAGAGAAAACAATATCTTCAGTGCGCTTGCAGTATGTGATAATATGATAATCTACATCGGTAACAACATAGAAGTTAAGAGATACAAGGGTATAAATACCAAATTAATCGATTTAAGGGGACGTAGTTTAGTACCTGGATTCATCGATTCACACTTACATATGGCTGTTATGGGTGCAAATGCCTTAGCTATTGATTGCAGATCGCCTAATGTAAACTCAATTGAAGATATTAAACGTTTGGTTAAAGAAAGAGCAGAAGTAACCCCGAAAGGTCAATGGATCAGAGGATGGGGTTATGATCATACCAAATTAGTTGAAAGACGTCATCCTACTAAATGGGATCTGGACGAGGTGGCTCCTAACCATCCGGTTATGCTTACTCGGGTATGCGCTCACATTTCAACACATAATACGAAAAGTTTGGAATTAGCTGGCATTACAGATGACAGAACCACTGATATATCAGAAGGTATTTATATAAAAGAGAATGGACATATTACCGGTGTTGTCATGGAAAATGCGCATATGCACGCAATGAAAGTAGCTGCATTACGTTACGAGGAAATTTCTGAAGCATTAGTAATTGCAGGGAATCTGCTCATCAAAGAAGGTATTACATCTGTCCATGATTCTGGTGGATACGGGTTTGTTCAAATGCGAGCATTCCAAGACACGATTCAATCAAATAACTT
>JAQWBH010000261.1 GCA_028707405.1 Parabacteroides sp.
TTGGGATTGAAGAATATGGTCAACAAAACTTTATCGGACTTCCTGCGCGACGAGAAACTGGCTTCATACAAGATCGACAACCTTAAGCAGATCATCGAAGAAAGCAAGGTGAATTATGATATCAGGACCATGAAGCTTGAGGCCGATGGCAGCGAGAAGAGTACTTCGGCCGAAGTAGCATCGATATTAGGTATCGTGCTTACTATCGTTATCTACATGTTCATTCTGATGTACGGCATGATGGTGATGCAGGGTGTGATGGAGGAGAAGACCAATAGGATAGTGGAGGTGATGGTCTCGTCGGTGAAACCTTTCGATCTGATGATGGGAAAGATTATCGGCATTGGATTCGTGGGCATCACCCAGGCATTTATATGGACGGTAATGACGGCTGCACTCGTAGGTGGAAGCTTGTTTATGTTCGGCGGCGGTGCGCCTTCGGCCGGAGAACTCGCAGCGGCGCAGATGTCGGCGCAGAGTATGGGCAATATGGCCGCCGGGGCGCCGAACGTGAATATCCAGATACAGGATGTGCTTAATTCGATCAATTTTGGTCTTATCGGCAGCTGTTTCATCATCTATTTCATAGGCGGGTATCTGCTGTATTCGGCCCTCTTCGCCGCTATAGGCAGCTCGCTGAATCAGCAGGAAGACTCACAGCAGTTTATAACACCCATCATGCTGCTGATGGTGTTCAGTCTTTATGCCGGCATCTACAGCATGGAGAACCCTGACGGTCCGCTGGCATTCTGGTGTTCGCTTATTCCGTTTACGTCGCCGATAGTGATGATGGTGCGTCTTCCGTTCGACGTTCCTCTCTGGCAGCTGCTGCTGTCGTTCGTTCTCTTGTTTGCGACGGCGCTGTTCACGGTCTGGGTATCGGCTAAGATATACCGCGTAGGCATTCTGATGTACGGCAAGAAACCGAGCATCAAAGAAATGATCAAATGGGTGAAGTATAAATAAAAAACGCCTCCCGCATGTGATTGGATTTACATACGGGAGGTATTTTTTTGCGCTTTAAAGAATGCTTTGACTTATGCCGAGAAGAATCAGTATTCTTCCCCGCGTACCGGAGGACACTACTTTTTCTTAAGCCACTTATCCAGCCATTCGAAGAATGTACGCTGCCACAGAATACCGTTCTGCGGTTTCAGTACCCAGTGATTCTCGTCGGGGTATATCAGCAGTTCTGCCGGAACCCCGCGCAATACAGCTGCATCGAATGCGGCCATTGCCTGACTAGCCAGGATGCGGTAATCTTTTTCGCCGTGTATACAGAGTATGGGCGTATCCCATTTATCGACGAAGAGATGAGGCGAGTTGGCATACGAACGCTGAGCCGTCGGGTTTTGTTTCTCCCAGTATGCACCGCCGAGATCCCAGTTGGCAAACCACATCTCTTCGGTCTCGAGATACTGCATGTCCATATTGAAAAATCCATCGTGAGCGATGAACGCCTTGAAGCGTTTGTTATGATGACCGGCGATCCAATAAACCGAATACCCTCCGAAGCTGGCACCTACACAACCCAGATGATCCTTGTCTACAAACGGTTCTTTGGCCATTTCATCGATAGCGGTGAAGTAATCCTTCATGCACTGGCCTCCGTAATCGCCGCTGATGGCGCGGTTCCATTCCATACCGAATCCGGGGAGTCCGCGGCGGTTGGGTGCTACAATAATATAATCATTGGCCGCCATCATCTGGAAGTTCCAGCGGAATGACCAGAACTGGCTTACCGGGCTTTGCGGACCGCCTTCACAGTAGAGCAAGGTCGGATATTTCTTTGTAGCATCGAAATGAGGCGGGTAGATAACCCAGACAAGCATCTGCTTGCCGTCGGATGTTTTCATCCATCGTTCTTCCACCTTACCCATCGTGATCTGATCGTAGATATGTTTGTTCTCGGTTGTGAGCTGTGTCACCTTGTTGTCTTTGAGACTGATCGAGTAGAGTTCGTCAGCCATGCTCATAGAATGACGTTTGGCAATCAGCTTGTCGTTGCCCAGAAGATCCACCGAAGCATAGTCGTTTGCGCCCGAGGTGAGCGGTGTGATCTTGTTTCCGCCGGCGAAATCAATTTTATAGACCTGTATCTCGGCATGCCATACACCAGTGAAATTGATGTTCTTTGAATCGGCGCTCCATACAAACCCGTCCACGTTCGAATCAAAATCCTTGCTGGCAAAAGTCTTCTCGCCGGTGGCAAGATTCATCACGATGAGGCGGTTCTGGTCTGATTCGTATCCGTCGTGTTCCATACTCTGCCAGGCGATATATTTCCCGTCGGGCGAATATTGCGGATTCACATCGTAGCCCATCATGCCTTCGCTGATATTGGTTGTCTGCTTGCTTTTTAAATCATAGACATAAATATCCGAGTTGGTTGAGAGTGCATATTCCTTGCCAACCTTTTTTCGACTTGTATAGGCGATCTTGTCCGACGTGGTATTCCATGCCAGCTGTTCAATTCCGCCGAAAGGTTTCATAGGGCATTCGTAAGGTTCGCCGTTCATGATATCTATAGGGTTTGTCACCTTCTGTCCGTCAAAATCGGCTACAAAAGGATGCGGCGCTGTTGTCACCCATTCATCCCAATGCTTGTACATCAGGTCGGTGACGATGATTCCCGAAGCTTTATCCAGATCCGGATACTTGTCGGCTGTGCTTTTGACTGTTTTAACCTGAGCGATGAAAAGGAGCTTTTTGCCGTCGGGCGAGAAAGAGAATCCTTCGATGTCGCCGTCATATTCGGATAGCTGTTTGCGTTCCGAACCGTCGACATTCATTTCCCAGAGCTGGCTCTTTCCGCTTTCGTTACTCAGGAAAGCGATCTTTTTACCGCCTTTGATCCAGGTCGCCTCATTTTCAGCAAAAGAGGTTTTGGTGATCTGCTTGTTTCCCGAACCGTCGGCGTTCATGACGAACACTTCGCGGTTGCTTTTGTTTTGCGGCACGCTGTAGTATGCCACCGTATATACCACCTGTTTTCCGTCGGGCGAAACCTTTGCATTGCCAATTCTACCCATGGCCCATAAAGATTCCGGAGTCATCTTTCCACCCTGGATTTTGATTTCCGAGCGGCCGATGATAGAGTCGTTGTCGCTCTTTTCGCCACTTCCTCCGCTTCCGGTGCATGCGCCTAACAACACGGATGTTGCCATAATCATTGTTCCTATAGATTTATACATGTCAAATTATAATATATTATGTTTTGGGGACGAATGTACTAAATATATTTTATATCTTTGCACAAGTAAATTAAGAACTGAACAGTTATGAATAAGATTTGGTTATTTGGAGCCGCTATATGTATGATATTATCATTAGGCTCATGCAAACCTAAGCAGAGTGCTTACAAGGCAGCTTATGAGCAGGCGAAAGCTAAAGAAACGACAGCGCCTGTAGAAACAGTTACTCAACCAGCTAGTGAAGAGGCGACACCTGTATCAAAGCCAAGAACTTCAAATGTCAGTACACGTGCAGAGAGAATCAACGCAGCTGAAGGCGAAGACGCTGGCATGCTGAAGCGTTATAGTGTCGTTATTGGAAGTTTTAAGAATAAAACCAATGCCTATTCGCTGAAGGAACGCATGCAGAAAGCCGGATATAATCCTGTATTAGGCGAGAACGAACAGGGGATGTTGCGTGTTATCGTAACCAGCTTCGACGATAAAGCTGATGCTGCCGACAGTCGCGATGCCATCAAAGCAAAGTTCGCTCCGAACTTTCAGGATGCCTGGTTGCTGGAACGCAAATAATAAGATCAATATTCGCGAACGTAAGATATAAGCCTTGCTTATGGGAATAGATTTATTCCTATAAGTGAGCTTGTTTTGTCGTATTCTTGTATCATTTGTCAAACGAATTTTAGCGAATTCAGGATAATATCTTTGGTGAAAGAATATATTACTTCACCTAAAAGATATACTTCTGTGGAATATTTTTCAGGTTGTCCATTCTTCATGGTAAAATTTGTTTTGGAATTATTGATTGCGGCCTCTATTAATACAGGCTTTTTGCGATTATCGAAACCACCCGGTATACTCTTGTTTACAAATTCTTTAAATGTAGAACAATTATTTACATCCTTTTCGCAAGGTCTATTTGCATAAACATGGTAATACTGCCATATTTCGAAGCAAGGATTGCTTTGTGCAACTTTCCATGCTGAATATTTTCCGTCATTTTGTTCGTCACAGAATTTTCTTAGAGAATTTATTTTATCTCCACAATTCCACTTATCTGTGTCTATAACAAACCAAATTTCGTCGTTTAAATCTCTATCTAGGATAAAAGGACATCCTTTTACCAGAAAATCTTCTCTCGCATGTTCGAGTAGTTTGAGCGGATCTGATTTTCCTTTAATGTTTTTAATTGGAATAATACTGATATTCGATGAAAGTTCTTGGAAATATTCAAAATAACAATATTCAGTATCTTCTCCTTCACAATAGATATATACTTTTTTTGCATCCTTTGCAGGAGGTAATCTGTCATAGCATTTGTTTCTGGTTAAGTATTTATTCATAGTTATTCTTTGTAAAAGTTATTCATAATTTTCCCAGTGTAAATCACGCAAATTTGAGAGGAATGGAATAGCGCCGAAGCGTCCATTCAAATAACCATTTTCTATATTTGCTGTATGATGTACATTAAAGTCACTCAAGGAATACATTTGACTGCTCCCATCCATTTTATTTTTTTGTACGAACCAGATTTCATCGCGCCGCAAAATAGACTGATCCAGCAGACATGACTCGTGAGTTGTAAAGATCAACTGCCCTTGAACCTTTTTATCCTCTGAAATTTTAGAGATCAACTCTTTGATAAGTATTGGATGAATACTTTTCTCTATCTCATCTATGAGGTACGTATGATTTCCATTCAAAATATTATATATTACCGGCAAATAGCCAATCAAGCGTTTAGTTCCATCAGACTCCAATCCGAATGAAAAAGCGATGTTCTCTCCTTTCTCATTTTTATGGTTTGTGATCAAGCGTTTGGCTTTGAGATGATTGCCTTCATTTACAAACGTTACAGCTTCTCCCGTATAACGATTTACAAGCTCAGCTGATTTATTTGCTTTAAATTTCAGATTTTCTTCGATTTTGGATTCACTTAAAATTTTCAATAAAGATTCATCCTCTTCTTCTATTTCCTTTGTTTCAACGTCGAGACTTGAAATACCTGTTTCAACGCTCACTATGAATTGCTCAGCAAAATGCTTCAATTTCGAGTTTATATCCAACTCCTGAGTAATGTTAGCAGAATGAGACTCCGGCGTAATAACAACTAGCGTTTTAGTTAACCATTCATACGCTTCTTCAGCCTCTTTAAATTCATCAGCATAGTTTTTACTTAAAAAGGACAGTAGTAAATCATCTCTTTTGATCAATTTTTCTCTTAAGACCTTTATAAACAATTTATTATTCTCATTATCATCATATTCTTTTTTAAAGATAATAGTTTCTTTTTCTTCATAAGAGCGTTCGAAAATACGAATATCATTATCTCTGAAACTTTCAAAAAGAGCTTCATACAGCACTCCCGAATTATCAAAGGTCAAAGAGTAATAATAAACCGTTTTTCCGGAAAAAAATTCTATGGCTATCGAGGAAGGCCTTTGTTGCGACTCCGTGCTCAGCTTAAACTTTAGTTTCTCAGCATCGAAGAATATTTTGCCCTTGCGTACAAAGTCGACAAGTAAATTGACAGCTTTAATCAAATTAGACTTTCCTGCCCCATTGGCACCATATATTGCTCCTAGTCTTAAAAAAGAAATATCATTACAAGTTCTTTTATGATGATCCATATTTTGTTCTTTATCAGGAAACAAATTAAACTCTGTCTGTTCATTGAAAGAGAACAAGTTTGCAATGTCTACACGTATAATCATATTATTTTTTTTGTAAAAGTAAAAAAGAATATCATTTAAGACGGAATAAGGCTGTTAAGTTATATTAAAAGCGTTAAGGTTTAACGTCTATGATGACTATTTCTTTGTTTACTACTTCTTTTACCTCATTTATGGACGGTGAAAAATAAAATCCGATTTATCGGAACAATCAATCTGAAAAATCTATATATTTCGGAATTAAATAGGAGAGACCATGAAAACACTGCTAATACAGTTTAGGAATACCATTTCTCAAAAAGAAATTCCTCAGTTTAGGGGAGCAATCATCCATACAATGAATGACGCAGATATTCTGTTTCATAATCACGAAGATGAGAAGTTTCGTTATGCCTATCCGCTTATTCAGTACAAGCAGATCAATAAGTGCGCTGCAATCTTATGTGTTGACGAAGGGACGGAAGCCATCGGCGAGTTCTTTTCCAACTGCAATTTTGATGTAAGCATCGGAAGTAAAGCCATGAATCTGCAGATCAAATCAGTGAAAGCTTATCAAACCTTGGTTCAGATATGGAGTGAACGTTTCCATTATTCTATATCCAAATGGCTGCCCTTAAATCAGGAAAACTATCAGCAGTACCGTCAACTTGAAAGCCTTACCGACAAATATGCCATGCTCGAAAAAATACTTGTCGGCAACATCCTTTCCTTCACCAAAGGCGTAAATATACACCTCGATAGTCAGGTCATATGTAAAATAACAGACATAGATAAACCCTATTCCATCAATTATAAAGGCATAAAGATGATCGCATTCAATGCTTCATTCATAAGCAACGTCTCCTTGCCCGATTATTTAGGTT
>JAQWBH010000262.1 GCA_028707405.1 Parabacteroides sp.
AGGTACTGAAATCGCTATTACTGCTCAATGCAGTGTTAAATCGTTTTCTGTATCCTTTGCCTCTCCGTGCACAGAGCGGCTTTAGATAATTTGTTGAGAGTGAGCCGATAGTCGGCTCGGTAACTAGTGCTTAGGACTCCATGTCAGCGGAGTCCGAGCGAACGAACTACTTTTTCCGTTTTGGTCTGGTCTGCGACAGGGCGCTGCCAGCGACGGATTTAGACGTTTTGCTATAGCGTCCATCACGCAGGATGCTGGAAGCCTTGCGAGCAACACGTCTAGAAGTCTGCTTCCGATTGCTTTTGGCCATGATTGTCACCTCTTTTCTAAAAAATAGGATCTAGTCGTTTAAGAAAGAACAATGTCCTTTCTTATGGATTAACATCGGTTTACGTGGTATAATTAACCGAGTATCAACGCCAAGCCTTATCGAGGAGCTTCTTTGCTTCCTCGTATATAGGTTACGAAGTTGCAAATGGTACTCGCCAGAAGCCCAGAGGGAAAATTCGTGGTACTGAACGGACTCTTTCTTGGTACTGAACTTGTGGTAGAAAGGAGTGCTGATTTGAATTTCAGTGATTTTTGTAAATTGACTTATAAGCGCACTCCATCTATCAAAAATCAGAGAGAGTACGTAAAGAAACTCTTTGAAAGCACAGGGGCGAATCTAGTTTATTCAGATGAGTACTATCAGAAGCTCTTTAATGATGGGAAGAGGCTTAGCCCAGACATTTGCGATCAAATCCCTAATCCAATATCTCGAAGTAATGTGGAAGAGTTTTTAATCCAATTTATGGACGAGGATTTCGCCCTGGAAAAAATGGATCAGTTAGGCATTCCACGAAAAGAAGTAGTTGATCTTGGAGCTTGGGTTGCGGCGCTTGCTGATCAATTGCAAATTATCGTTCATGCAAATGAAGATGAGCCAGAAATTATCATGGCTTCATATCAGAAGTATCTGAACAGCTCAAAAGAAATCGAGGAACGATACATTCAACCCCTTCACCTTAACGACAAGATTTGGGTCGAAAACACTCCTTCAGAGCAGGATTATCGGGTTTCTTTTTATAAAAAAATCACCCACACCTGGGTGATACATAATATGGGGACGAATATTTGGACACAGAGGTATTTGAAATGTATGGATGGAAAAGATGTTTCAATACGTCCTTCTGAGAGAATAATCCCTATTCCAAATGTCAAGCCAAACGGAATAATCAAAATAAGTACCGTTTTTGACGCGCGAGGAAAAGAAAACAAGGCTACTAGTGTATGGAAGATGATGGATGCAAACGATCAGGATTGTTTTCCTAATGATAGACACGCCTTAAATGTCGTTATTGATGTGAAAAATCTTAACTATTCGGAGGAGAGAAAGTGAACGACAAAGTAACTGAAAAATGGTCGAGCATGAAAGAAATTCAGAAACATCTCGGTGTAGGTCGAGACAGTATCTTGCATTGGATAGAAACTCGGGATATGCCTGCATATAAACTAGGCAGACTGTGGAAGTTTAAATTATCAGAAGTTGATGAGTGGATTCGTTCAGGTGGGGCCGATGAACGATACGACGAACAAGATGAAAAATAGCGTAAGCGAGAGTGAGTTAGCATTATGATAAATCGTATTATTCAAAAAAAGAGAGATGAGTGGCTTAATTCCGACGATTGTCCAATCAAAGATCTCCTTTCCTATATGCTTAAGCGTGAGTTTTTGCGTGATGCACAAATTGAAGCCATTAAGACCTATTTGTATTTAAAAATTGAACATCAAGCGAGACCACTAGCTGAACTTTTTTCTACTTCTGCTTTCTCATCATTAAATATTTCAGAGCTTGCTCTTCCGGAAAGTGTGAAAAAGAAATTTGCTGCTGATCCGGCATTGCTAATGATGTATGAATTTTCCAGTATGGACACAGATGGCGAAATCGTGTCAGAAAAAATTATACGAACAATGCAAGAAAACCCTGACACGATTAATGCTACTGAATTTTGGAAAGAGTATTTTTATAAAACAGATTACACGGATTATCTTTTCTCACTGCCTATGGGTGCCGGAAAAACCTACTTAATGGCGGCTTTCATCTATCTGGATTTATACTTTGCTCTCAATGAACCTGATAACAAGGCTTTTGCTCATAACTTCGTCATCATGGCGCCTTCGGGCTTAAAATCTTCTGTAGTTCCCAGTTTGCGTACGATCCAAGAATTTGATCCCAGCTGGGTTATCCCCGAACCTGCGGCTTCAGAGCTGAAAAAAATACTTAAATTTGAAGTTTTAGATGAGCAAAGCAGTGCTAAGCGATCTAATCGTGTCCGTAATCCTAATGTGCAAAAAATAGCCTTACACCAGCCATTTGAAAAATTATTCGGGCTAGTGGCAGTTACAAATGCAGAGAAAGTGATTCTTGATCGCATTACATTAGGCGATATTCCGGGTCAACTTAACTTTTTCGAAGACAGCGAAGATGAAAAAGATAAGCAAGCAAATGAGCTGAGAAACTTGCTCGGCAAAATTCCTAACCTTAGTGTCTATATAGATGAAGTTCACCATGCCGCGACTGATGATATTAAGCTCAGAGGTGTCATCAATCAATGGGCTAAAGGAAGCGAGTTTCACTCTGTGGTCAGTTTCACAGGAACGCCTTACTTGCAAAAGAAAGAACAATTCCCGGTTAATGATGATCTGAAAGTCGCTATGCAGGAAATAACAAACGTTGTTTATTATTATCCTCTGACGAAAGGTATCGGCAATTTTTTAAAGATACCAAAAGTGCTTGTTTCTACAGATCGGAATCGTCTTAACATTATTGATGATGGGCTAAGAGAATTCTTAAACCTATATTCCGATGTGGTCTACGAAGATGGAACAACAGCAAAGATTGCGATCTACTGCGGTCAGATAAAAACATTAGAGGAAGAAGTCTATCCTTTAGTTGAAAAGATTGCTGTTGAGTACGGACTTAACCCCTCAACTAATATCTTGAAATATTATCGTGGCAATAAAGAATATAGTTTGCCTGTGGAGAATGAGGTTAAATTTGCCGCACTAGATCAACCTTTTTCAAAAATCCGAATTATTCTTCTTGTTCAGATAGGAAAAGAGGGGTGGGACTGTCGTTCCTTAACGGGTGTCATTCTGTCGCAAACAGGTGATTCTCCGAAAAATATGGTTTTACAAACCTCATGCCGTTGTTTGCGTCAGGTAGATAGAGACGAAGATGAAACAGGTTTAATCGTCTTAAATGATGGAAATGCCGAAACATTGAACGATCAACTGGAAAAACAGCATAAGACGAATCTTGAAGAATTTCAAAAAGCCGCACCATCTGGTTTCACGAAAATTAAACGATACAGCCGTATGGAACGTTTAAGAGTTCCTGAACTTAACTACTATCAGCTGCTGGTAGAATACCGCGCCTCAATTAGTCAGGAGCCTCTTAATGTAGAAGGTTCTCTGATCTCCGTTCCTGAAGATGCAAGGCAACAAGACGTCCTTACCTGGACTCAAGATTTTGAAGGCAAACGATCAGACGTTGGTGTTTTGAGGAAAGAACGCGGGCAACAAGCGCTATCCTACCTTGATTTCATAAATGATATTTCTAAGAGTAGCTTTACAGGGATTTCACGTGCTCATCTTGTGCCACATAAAGAGATAATTAAAAATCTCTATTTACAAATCACTTATGAAGAAAACGGGGTACGATATCTTTCCTCGGACTTCTTCTATCCTTATATTTTGGAAGCTATACGTAAAAGTTATATTCCGAAACGCTCTTTGGAGAAAAAAGAGGAGTTCATCGAAGGCAATGCTGCCCTGCTTGACATTGTCAGGTTCACGCCTGAAACAGAAACAGCACATCCCAATAAGTACATGCCAGGTCAGGATGAGTGTGAACATATTATTCTGCATGATAACGGACAGCTGGTTTTAACTCCTGAAGTGGAAGCAATTGTCAAGTCCCTGAAGAACATAGGACAAATCGAACAGGCGGAAGAGCTTAAAGCTAAATATACTGTGCCGGCTTATGTGGATTCCACATACCATTATCTTCCTTACCGTATGGACAGCAATTTTGAGATGAAATTCTTAGAAGAAGTGCTGAGCCTTAAAGACTTCCGAGATCTTAAACTCGAAATATACTACAACGGAGATGATAATCTGACTGAATTTAAGATCCGTTGCTATAAGAAAAACGGAGGGTATCAGTACATTGGCTCCTATACTCCGGATTTTTTGATTATTAAGCGTGATCAAAAAATCAAATCCATTCATAAGGCTCTTGTTGTCGAGACAAAAGGCGAGATATACGCTAAAGATCCAACATTCCAAAAGAAAAGAGCCTTTGTAGAAAATATCTTTTGTGGCGAAAATAATAAGCGCTATGCATACAAACGCTTTGACTACCTCTATTTGGAGGATACATTAACAGAGGAAGCACGCCTGATTGAAGCAATCAAAACAATCAAAACATTTTTTGTGGAGGAATAGATATGCCGAAAAAATATGTACCGTATTTTCCTGAACCTATCGAAGGCCAAGCCCTTTTAAATAATTTCAGGAGGACGCTGAGATATAACGGTGACACAGATGTATTCAATCATATTAGACGAGGGATGCCTTACTACGAGCTGCAGAAGCTTGAGCAAATCGGTGATGCGGAAAACGAAAATATGGTCATTCGCGGCGAGTGCTTATCTACCTGTGCCTATATGAAGGAACATGGTATAGAAGCCGACTTGGTGTATATTGATCCGCCGTTTGCCAGCGGGGCTGATTATGCTAAACAGGTTTACATCCGTCGTAATCCTAAAGTGGCAAAAGCCATAGAGGAAGCCGAAGCGGAACTCAAAGACAAGGCAAGAGAATTAACTGATGTCGGCGAAGAAGTGGACATGTCGGATGATTTTCGGGCTTTTGAAGAAAAGATGTATGGAGATATCTGGGATAAGGAACGTTATCTCAATTGGATGTTTGAGAATCTCGTCGCCATTAAATCGATTATGGGCGAAAATGCCAGCATTTATGTTCACCTTGATTGGCACATGGTTCATTATGTAAAAGTTTTGATGGACGAAGTTTTTGGTGAGGAGAATTTCCAGCGAGAGATTATTTGGGATATTCAGGTTCTCTCTGGATTTAAGACATTAGCTAATAACTGGGTGCGCGGTCACGATACAATCCTCTACTACTCAAATTCTGATGAAAAGATATTTAATAAACAAAAACAAGAACATAAGCAGGAGTATCTCGAACGTTTCAATAAGGTGGACGAAAATGGTAGGAGATATTTTGATGGAAGAGGAAAAATTCGATATCTCGATGATGTAATCAAAGAAGGGAAAGCAATCGGAGATGTTTGGAGTGATGTGATGTCTTTTCAACAAATCCCCACTTCCCAAGAAAGAGTTGATTATGCGACGCAAAAGCCAGAGGCACTCCTTGAGCGTATTATTAATGCTTCTTCTGATGAGAATATGTTGGTGTGTGATTTCTTTGGAGGTAGCGGCGTAACGGCGGCGGTTGCCTCCAAGCTCAATCGTCGATTTATTACTTCTGATATCGGCATAAATAGCATCCAGACTATGCGTGACAGGTTATATAGTGACGGGGCATCCTTTTCTGTTTATGAAATTCAAGACGGCGTATCACTTTTCAGAAACCCTGTGCAAACAATGGATAAACTATACAGCCTGATTCCCGGACTCAAAAAAGATGAGAACCTCGATAGCTTTTGGGTCGGCTCATTTACTCATTCCCGTTTAGGGCGAATTCCGGTGTATGTGCCTTATCTCATGGATAGTTCATCTAAAATACTGGATTTACCTGCGATGAATGAAATAATCCATCTACACCTGCCCGATCTCCCGCCATCAATAAAAAAAGTTGTTCTTTATTACATCGACCTTGTAGATGAGAAAGAGGTTAAGCAGTTTATCCATGACGAGAATCCGACGATGGTTGAAATTGAATTAAGAGACCTAAAATCGGTTTTATCCGACGTAGTCATTAATGACGAAGTTGAGTGGTCTGTAGAAAGAGATCAAAGCACGTTATTGCAAGATTATGTTGTCCGCATTGATAGCTTTATCAGCGACCGAGTGTTGGGAAAAATTGAAGATTACAATATGCGTTCTCTGGCGCAAAGCACAGGACGCAAAAAATTCAAACCCATCCAGATAAGTACTACCGGATTAGAGTGTATCGAATATCTTTCCCTGGACTGTACTTCCGATGCTGGTGAATGGCATTCCGACAGTGAAATAAAAATAGATAAAAAGGGCTTTGTTTCGTTGAACGGTAAGGACACGAAAGATTTCTGGGATGGCTCAGTACGGTCCGAAAAAGACCCGTTCCGGTTGCAAGTAAGAAACATTTGTGGTGACGAGTCGATTATTAATTTAAAGAAGTGATTGATTTGCAGGTGCGTTATGAAAAGATTACCGAGTAAAACTCTTCATGGAGAGTCATTCGAGAATATTTTCGTAGAGGTTTCGCATTCGGAAAGCTTGAATTTGCGAAACCCGGAACAGTTGCGCCTATTTCACCTTGCAGTATCCAACAATCAATTCATCTTTAGCCATTTACAAAAGTTTATACGAAAAAATATCGGGCAGTATGTTTTCTCTCGTGCTCAAATTGAAGAATATGAACTTGATGGCGATGCTTTTAGTATAGGGCTGGATGCATTAGATA
>JAQWBH010000263.1 GCA_028707405.1 Parabacteroides sp.
AGGAGGTGGACCAAAAGGAAAAAGATATTGAAAGCCTTTGCCTAAAGTTACTTCTTCAGCAGCAGCCTGTAGCCGGTGATTTACGGCTTATATCGGCAGCCATGAAAATGATAACAGACATGGAACGAATCGGCGACCAGGCAGCCGATATATCAGAGATTGCCATTTATTTGGCCGATGATCCTTATGTGAAAAAGCTAGAGACAATTCCGCAGATGGCACAAGAGACAATTAATATGGTGACGGATAGTATTGATGCCTTTGTTAGAAGGGATTTGGATCTGGCAGAGTCTGTTATTGCTGCAGACGATATAGTGGATGATTTGTTTGTTACAGTTAAGAATGACTTGATTACACTCATTCATGAAAATGCCGACACAGGGGGTCAAGCTATGGATTTATTGATGATCGCCAAGTATTTTGAACGTATTGGAGATCATGCCACAAACATAGCAGAATGGGTAAAATTCTCCATTACCGGAAAACACATAGAGGAAATACGATGATTTATTGCGTGGAAGATGACAAGAATATACGGGATTTGGTAGTGTATGCTCTAAAGACAGGAGGATTTCAGGCAAAGGGTTTTTCTGATGCAGATGATTTTTATAAAGGCCTGAGAATGGATAAGCCTTCTCTTATTATACTTGATATAATGCTTCCCGGTGAGGATGGTTTATCAATCCTGAGGAAATTGAAAAAGGATAAGAAAATGCAGGATGTACCGATTATAATGCTTACAGCAAAGGGCTCAGAATATGATAAGGTACAGGGACTTGATCTGGGAGCTGATGATTATATAACAAAACCTTTCGGTGTAATGGAATTGATATCAAGGGTAAAAGCTGTGCTTCGCAGAGCCGGACCTAAGGTAGAACAAAACGAAATCGTTATTGGTAAATTAGTTTTAAATCGAGACAAACGTAAAGTTTGTGTGGAGAAACAAGAGGTTATTTTAACATACAAGGAATTTGAACTTCTTGATTATCTGATGGAAAATCAGGGTATTGTTTTAACTCGTGATGCAATTTTGAAAACGATATGGGGATATGAGTTTCAAGGAGAGACTCGAACAGTTGACGTACACATCGGGAGTTTACGTCAAAAACTGGGAATATTCGGGACTATGATTGAAACGGTTCGAGGGATAGGATACCGGATCGGAGGGGAGGATGAAGCGTAAGATATTTAGCAGTATGTGCTTACTTGCTTTAGTTACAGTGTTGCTTTCAGCTTTGTTTCTATCAATTGTATTTTATCAGCAGCTTTCTAAGGATATGGTCCGTGAAATGAACAACGGCGCAGCTTATATAATAGCCGGAATCGATACTGAAGGGAGGGATTACCTTCTGAATATTGAAGGTGAGGACAAGGATTCTCGAATAACCTTGATTAATGGGGATGGTAAGGTTTTATACGATAACAGGGTACCTGCATCCGAAATGGAAAATCATTCAGATCGTCCTGAATTTGCAGAGGCCATAAGAATAGGAAGGGGGGAAGCGGTTCGCATGTCGGATACTGTGGGATGCCAAACCTATTATCTTGCTGTACGTCTTGATGATGGAACTGTACTTCGTTTATCCAGTACTACGGACAGTATACTTTCAGCCCTAATAAGCAGTATCCCTTTGATTTTAGCGATTACTGCCGCTGTTTTATTCTTTGCTCTTTTGCTCGCTCGATTTCAGACCAAAAGAATTGTCTTTCCGATAAACACCCTCGATTTGGAAAACCCCATGGAGAATCAAATCTATGATGAACTTTCCCCTTTGCTGAGCCGTATTTATCAGCAGCGTAATCATATTGAAAAGCAAGTGATAGAATTACAGCAAAAGCAAGAACAGTTTGTAGCCATTACCGGAGGTATGGAGGAAGGCCTTGTGGTGTTGGACGAAAGGGGTCACATATTATCTGTCAATCAAAGTGCTTTACGTCTTTTGGGGTTAGAAAAAACAGATCAGATCGGAAAGCATATATTAAATCTGAATCGTAGTTTGCAGATTCAAAAAGTGGTTGAAAAGGCTCTGAGGGGCGATCTTGCGGAAGAAGTTTTCGAATCGGAGCATTATATATATCAACTGCGTGGCAATCCTGTTTTTGAAGATGGTAAAATAATAGGAGCGGTTTTGTTGATTCTGGATATGACAGAGACCATAAAAGCGGAGAAAATCCGACAGGAGTTTTCCGCTAACGTTTCTCACGAATTAAAAACACCTTTAACCACAATATCAGGCTTTGCTGAACTTTTAAAAAATGGCATAGTGAATCAAGAAGATATATCATCTTTTTCAGAGAAAATTTATGAAGAAGCAAGGCACCTTGTGATTTTAGTAGAAGATATTATTCAATTGTCTCAGCTGGATGAGAAAAAAGTTTCTCATTCTAAAGAATATGTCGACTTATTGAATATGTCAAAAGCTGTAAAGAAAAGAATCTATCCTGTTGCTCAACTAAAGGGTGTTTCTATTTCTGTGGAAGGTAAAAGCAAAATAATTTTTGCCGTACCTCAACTCATAGAGGAATTGATTTATAACTTATGTGATAATGCCATTAAATATAATAAAGAAAAGGGCATAGTATTTATTAAGGTGGGAGAGGCTGAAGAAATGGCTACACTTTCAGTAAGCGATACAGGCATAGGCATACCTAAGGAGCATCAAGGTCGGGTTTTTGAACGTTTCTACCGGGTGGACAAAAGCCACTTTAAAGACACAGGAGGTACAGGTTTAGGACTTTCCATAGTTAAGCATATAGCATCTTATCATGGGGGGGAAATAAGCTTAGAAAGTGAAATAGGAAAAGGGACAAGTATAACGGTATCATTTTCAAAAAACGGCGGTATATAAAGGTATATAAATATGAGAAACAAACTGGCATTTTTAATAATTATTATAGGCCTTCTGATTGCCCTGTTTCCTATTGCAGACAGGATATATACGTGGTACTGGCAAAACAAAGCTTTACAAAGTTATGAAGAGTTAAATGTTATTCTAGCTGAGGAACAAAACCCGGAGGATGAAACGATCATTATTGAGGAAGAAGAGGTTCCGCTGGGTTCATTACCCAAGACCAGCGAAGTTTCTCCCATGTTATTCTATGGAGTTGGTGCTTTTGTCACTGCAGTAGGAGCAAAATTACGTAAAAAGTAAAGGACTGTAAATAGTTAATCTAAACTTGAAAAGGCCGGTTTCCCCGGCCTTATTATTGACATATCTTTCCTATGTAGTATAATGTCGAATAGTGGGTTATTGATCCAATTACCATCGATAAAGGCAAATCGTCCGAAAGGATGAGACGCAAAGCCATAGGGCCTTTCTTGAAAAAGAATGGCAGCCTGGTTGCCGAAAGGAGTTGTAGAATGAAAAGAATTTTGGCATTAATTCTTGGATTGATGCTCTTAATGACACATGTTGTCTATGCCAATGACCATTGTAACATTCCAATAATCGACATCTCAAAAATTAACAAAGGCGTTGTTTCTATACAGTACAGTAATAAGTCTTATAAAAAAGAAAAAGTAATAATTGAAAAGGATAATTCCAGGTACGTATATACGTTACAAAAATCAAAGGAAATCAAAAATTTTCCCCTTCAAATGGGACGAGGACCTTATAAGGTTGCTGTATTGGAAAACGTTAAGGACAACAAATATAAGCCCATTATTTCTGATACCTTCCAAGTATCACTTACGGATGAAAATCAGGTTTTTCTTCAATCAGTTCAGGGTATAGAATGGAATGAATCCATGGATGCCATTATTATGGCTGAGAATTTGACAGATGGATTGATAAATGATGAAGAAAAAGTCAAAGCCATTTATGAATATATAGTAAGCAATATAAAATACGATTCTACCAAAAAGAATAAAATCACTTCAGATTATTTACCACAAATCGATGAAATTTACCAAGAGGGTGGAGGAATCTGCTACGATTTTTCATCAATAATGGCGGGAATGTTGAGGAGTGTGGGGATTCCCGCTAAACTCATAAAGGGTTATTCAAAAAATGCCACGTCTTATCATTCATGGAACGAAGTATATATCAACGATAATTGGATAGTAATAGACGCAAGCTATGATTCTCAGATGAAAGCTCGCAATAAAAATTACAGCATGATTAAAAACCCGGCTCTATACGAAAAAAAGTACGAATATTAATTGCTCATTTTAATAAAGGGCTTTAATTTTTTTGTCAATATAAAAGCCAAAAAAATTTTAACTCCGTCTCCCGGCAGGAAAGGGATAACACACATTAATAGAGCCGTCCACAGAGTTGTGTCTGTTACATAAATGAACCATAGAGTTCCCAAAGCATAGCAGGCGGCAAGTCCGGCTAAAAAGCCCAGGATAGTTTTAGGGCCGAAACTAACGATTTTTTGTGTAATAAGCCCTACCAAAAAAGCTGCGACAATATAACCGATTATGTAGCCCCCGGTAGGTCCTACCAGGATTGCGGCGCCACCGGAGAATTTAGAGAAAACTGGCAGGCCTGCGGCACCCAGGCAAATATAAACAAGCTGGCTGAGGGCACCTAATTTTGCACCAAGCAGACTTCCGGCTAAAAAAACAGACAAAAGGGCCATATTGATTGGAACGGGAGAAAAGGGAAGGGGAATAGATATTATCGTTCCGACCACGGTCAACGTGGCAAAGAAGGCACATAGAATCAATCTGTTGGTCTTTAGTGTTCCGGTCATTTTATAAATCCTCTCTTAATCGGTTTTGGTACGGATACTTATTTCTCCCGAATTAAGTGTTTCTTTTGAACCATCCTGTCGTTCAATGATAAGGGCTCCTTGAGAATCAATGTCAATTGCTTTTGCATTATATTCTTCGATACCCCGGTGCACTCGGACTTCTTTCCCCAGCACAAAACAACGGGATTTGTATTCGGGGATAAAATCTCCGGAGTTTATAGTTTCATATACAGTAAAGATTTCATGAATGATGGATGCTGCCAATTGGTTACGCGAAATTGTATTTGAGGAATTCTTTTTTAATAAGGATCCTGCAATCCCTTGTAGCTCTTCAGGGAAATTATACTTTTCTGTAGAAACATTAATGCCGATTCCAAGGATTAAAGATTCAATGGAACCCGTTTCGAAATTGGATATTGCTTCTGTTAGAATTCCGCTGACTTTACGATTATTTACAAATATATCGTTGACCCATTTGATTTGAGCTTCAATACCCAATGTTGTAGACAAGGCCCTGCAGACTGCTACGGATGCGGCGGTGGTTGTAAGCACTGCCTGATCCGCAGTACCTTCGGGACGCAGTATTATGCTCATATAAAGGCCTGTCCCTTTTGGTGAAAAAAAGCTGCGGCCCAACCGTCCACGGCCTTGAGTCTGTTCTTCAGCCAAAATTACAGTGCCGTGGCTGCCTCCTGCAACAGCCATTTTTTTTGCCAATTGATTGGTGGATTCCAAGGTTTTATAGACATGGATCTGTTCTCTTTTTATTTGGGGATTTTGAGAATGAAGAAGAATACCCTCAACCGATAGAATATCACTTGATTCGGCCAGACAATAACCCTTGTTGGTCATAGCGTTTATTTCGAACCCTTCATTACGAAGTTCTTCAATAATCTTCCAGATAGCAGCACGAGAAATATTTAAAGTTTTTGCGAGCTTTGAGCCGGAAATACTTTGCCCTCGGTTTTTTTCCAAAATTCGCAATACTTTTGCCTTTGTTGTAGGCAAGTAAATCACCACCCTGTTAATTATTATAATAATTAACAGGGTGGTTGTCAACTAAAAATAAATTAATGGTTTACATTGTCAAGGCTCTCTTTGTAAATATAGAATCTCTTTCGGTTCTTGGCCCTCCATAGCATTTGTGATTTCCGGCTTCAGGTCTTGAGCCAATTCTTCCAAAGTAAATGTAAATCCTTGGATCCCGGCAACATAAGGGGCAATCTCATAAAGCGGGAAATAGACGATTATTTGGTCTCCGTTTATTAAGAAATTAAAGTTTCCACCGTAAGAGTTCACAGTTTCAACTGCAGTTTCAAAGTATGAGTCGTTACTTTCAATTTCCTTAATTATTTTATTTATAACGTTCTCCAATCCTCGGGATCCTTCTTTGAATAACTGGGGAAATGAATACAGTTCACCGGTTGCCGTATTGAAAGTATAGCTGTCTATCCAGTATAATCCGTGAGCACCGCCTGTATAGTTATCCCAACTAATCCACACAGATGCAATATCCTCGCTGTTAAAATACTGGTAATTGCTATGTAACGTCGCAGAAAAATTACTTCCCTGCTCTGACATCATGGCCGCCGCATCTTTTACTTCTGCTACGGCCGCTTCCATTTCAGAAGTTATTTTCTCATTTAGTTCCTTCTCATTGGGAAATCCGCTGAGTTTAGGTATCTCCACATCAATATCTAAATGTTCTCCTTCTTCCTGGATGAAAGTTGATTGGATATCCAGGTTGCCATTTCCGGTCGTACCACTGTCAACCCCACAGGCGGAAAAGCCAAGGGTTGTTAAAAATATTAACAGAAGAAATAAACAGTACTTATTTGTTTTTATGTTCATATTTTTCTCTCCTTAGACTTCCTATTAACTTATATTCTAAATATACTTAATTTTTATAAAGAATACACAAATATTTAAAATGTATTGATATATTCCATTACTTAATATATACTAGTTTAGTAAATTACTAGACTAGTAA
>JAQWBH010000264.1 GCA_028707405.1 Parabacteroides sp.
GTAAAGTAATAGAGATTAAAGTACATAAGGGAGATTCTGTACTCGAAAGTGCAGACCTCGTTGTAATAGGATAAGCTTATGTTAGAAACAATATTATTACAAACGGCAGAAGCACATGAGAGCTTCCTAAGTTTCTTGGGAAAAAATTTCGATATGTTTCTTACCTATACCGGTGTATATAATGCGACTCCAGGTCATTTAATCATGATCCTGATAGGTCTTGCATTTATATTCATGGCGGTAAAATATGAATTTGAACCCATGCTCTTGATTCCTATCGGATTCGGTATGTTAGTGGGTAATATACCATTTAAAGATGCCGGACTCCAAATTGGCGTTTATGAGCAAGGTGCTGTTCTAAATACACTGTATCAAGGTGTAACCTCTGGTTGGTATCCACCCTTAATTTTCCTTGGCATTGGGGCTATGACCGACTTTTCGGCATTGATTTCCAATCCAAAACTATTGTTGATCGGTGCAGCTGCCCAGTTCGGTATCTTCGGCGCATACATCATTGCCATGAGAATGGGATTCGCTCCAAACCAAGCCGGTGCTATTGGTATTATCGGTGGTGCTGATGGTCCGACGGCTATCTTCCTTTCTTCAAAATTGGCTCCTAACCTGATGGGTGCAATTGCGGTATCTGCCTATTCATATATGGCATTGGTACCTGTAATCCAACCTCCATTCATGAGATTATTAACAACAGACAAAGAGCGTCTGATTCATATGAAACCACCAAGAGTCGTTTCATCTACGGAAAAGATTATCTTCCCTATCGTTGGTTTGTTACTTACCTGCTTCCTTGTTCCTTCAGGTCTGCCATTGTTGGGTATGTTGTTCTTTGGGAACTTATTGAAGGAAAGTGGCGTTACCCGTCGTTTGGCTGAAACGGCCCGCGGTCCACTAATCGATACAATCACCATGTTGTTAGGTCTTACTGTCGGTGCATCAACTCAGGCTACACAGTTCTTAACCGTCAACTCTATAAAGATCTTTGCTTTGGGTGCAATGTCATTCTGTATTGCCACAATCGCAGGTGTTTGCTTCGTTAAGTTCTTCAACTTGTTCCTGAAAGAAGGCAACAAAATCAATCCGCTGATTGGTAACGCAGGTGTATCTGCTGTTCCTGACTCTGCCCGTATCTCAAACGTTGTTGGACAGGAGTATGATCCGACCAACTATTTGCTGATGCATGCTATGGGTCCGAACGTTGCAGGTGTAATCGGTTCTGCTGTTGCTGCAGGTGTATTGTTAGGATTCTTGGGATAACAACAATATAACAATAAAAAAAGCACTGTTTCTTATAACTTAGAAGCAGTGCTTTTTTATTTAATAGCTGTTCTTCACAAACAGCTTCAGAAAAGACAAACATAATCTTTATTTACCTAAGACTTTATTCTTGGCAATCGTAGCATGAAACTCTTTCAAATAGAAGGGTTCGAAATAAGCTACATCTTCAAACTTGCCTGCAGCATAAGCTTTTTCGGAAAGCTGAATCATATTCTCAGCCAAAGGATGAATACCATCAAGAAAAATCGCATTGGAAGAATTTATGACCGTTTTACACTTCGCTGCACCATTACCAAAAAAACAAACTTTTCCTTGCGACAGATAGGACGAAAATGTATCCTCGTCAACAATAGCATCTGACGTAGAAAGAACCGGATGAAATGAAGAATCAAAAATAGATGCATATACCTCCATACGACGGGCATCCAACATCGCACAATACATCGAACAATCTGCTGCTTTATTTTGTGAAAGAACCGTCGCCGTCAGAATCTCCAGAGTCGGAACAGCTATCAGAGGAATACCCGAACCGAAACACAGCCCCTTGGCAATCGAAGCGCCGATACGCAGACCTGTATACGAACCCGGACCACTGCTAACGGCAATTGCATCAATACATACACCTCTCTTTTTAGCCTCAGAAAAAGCTCCTTCAGCATAGACACCTATCAATGCTGCATGAGAAGGACCTTCAAAAGAAAATTTATTATAAATCATTTTGCCATCCAAAGATAAAGCGGCTGAACATGGGGCAGTAGATGTTTCAATATTTAAAATACAAGACATACTTTTAATACTATTAGTTATTGACTTATTTCAAAATCTGTCTACAGTCATTCAATAAACTTCGCAAAAGTATAAAATAAAACAGGAAAAAAGTTATGAAAAAGATAGAAGTTTGTTTAGCAAAGAATAAATTCCATTCGCCGACTAATATTTATCCAGTGAATAAACTATCTTTGTAACAAAAAATATCAAGACAATGATACAATCAATGACCGGATTCGGTAAGGTTACAACCGAACTTCCTTCAAAAAAAGTGACCATCGAAATAAAGGCGCTAAATAGCAAGCAACTAGATTTATCGACACGCATTCCATCCATATATAAAGAGAAAGAAATGGGAATCCGCAGCCTTCTGCTACAAACATTGGAGCGTGGAAAAGTTGAATTCAACATTTTTGTAGAATATATTGGAAAAGACAATCCCACACAAATAAACACGCCTGTTTTAGAAAGCTATTATCTTCAGATCAAAGATTTTGCAACCAGACTCAATATTGCTCTCCCTGAAGATTGGTTTCAGACACTACTTCGCATGCCCGATGCTATCAAGACTGAGGCACAAGAGGCCGGTGAAGATGAGTGGAACCATGTTGAAGCGGCTATCAAAAATGCCATCAAGCAACTATGCGATTTTAGAATCCAGGAAGGCGCTATGCTCCAGAAGCTGTTCGAACAGAAAATAGCTAATATTACAAATCTTCTCGCTGAGATTGAGATTTATGAAAAAGAACGCATAGAGAAAATCAAAGCGCGGATCATAGACAACCTTGCACAAGTTGCCGGGCAGGACTATGACAAAAATCGCTTCGAACAAGAGATGATTTATTATATCGAGAAGCTCGATGTCAACGAGGAGAAAAATCGTCTGGCAAACCACCTGAAGTATTTTATTGAAACAATGGATAACGGTCACGGACAAGGCAAAAAACTCGGATTCATTGCTCAGGAGATGGGGCGCGAGATCAATACGCTCGGTTCTAAAAGCAACCACTCCGAAATGCAGAAAATCGTCGTCCAGATGAAAGATGAGCTGGAACAGATCAAAGAGCAGGTACTAAACGTATTGTAATCATGGCGGGAAAGATTGTCATATTCTCTGCACCATCAGGTTCAGGCAAATCAACGATCATCAATTTTCTGTTGAAAAAAAATCTGAATCTGCAGTTCTCCATATCTGCAACCAGCCGTGCACCGAGAGGAACCGAAAAGAACGGTATAGAATATTATTTTCTTTCGCCTGAAGAGTTTCGTGCACATATTGCAGCAGGCGATTTTCTGGAATATGAAGAAGTATATGCAGACAAGTACTACGGGACACTGAAGAGCGAAGTCGAAAGGATACTGGATTCAGGCCACAATGTAATATTCGATGTCGACGTCAAAGGCGGCTGTAACATCAAAAAGTATTTTGCCCACCGTGCATTATCCCTATTCATTCAACCGCCAAGCATTGAAATATTGCGCCAGCGGCTGGAAGGTCGGGGTACCGATACTCCCGAAGTAATAGAAAACCGAATAGCGCGCGCCCAATATGAACTGAGCTTTGCAGACAAATTTGATGTTGTCATTGTAAATGACCAACTGGAAGAAGCGGAAAACAAAGCGTTTAGCGCTGTCAAACAATTCATTGAACAATCATGAATGGAAACAAACAATCCAAAAGATGGCTTATTACCTTTATAGTGATTGCAATAGCAGCACTTATAGTGGCCATATTCAGCGCCATTAAGAAAGAGTATCTGATTTTTACCTGCATGGCTATCGTGTTTGTTGCACAAGTCTTCAATATTATAAAGTGGAAAAAGGAACAATAGAACATAAGATGCCGGGAATCAAAACCGGAGTCTACTCCGGTTCGTTCAATCCTGTTCACATTGGCCATCTGGCTTTAGCCAACTGGTTATGCGAATTTGCCGGACTAGATGAATTATGGTTCGTAATAACGCCCCAGAACCCGATGAAGGCAAAAACAGAACTTATGGACAACCATTTAAGATATTCGCTAGTTGAAGCCTCCATACAAGGATACTCAAAATTTAAAGTCTGCGATATCGAATTCACCCTTCCGAAGCCGAGCTACTCCATAGATACCTTACGCGAACTGGATAAACGATATCCCGGGCACGAATTCATTTTTATTATGGGAGCCGATAACTGGCAATCGATTGACAAGTGGAAAGAGAGTCAGGCTTTATTATCCCACTACCCTATCCTTATCTATCCGAGAAAAGGATATACGGTAAACATCCCGAAACAATATACGAACATACATCTTGTGAATGCACCACTCATCGAGATTTCGTCGTCTTTCATACGCACAGCGCTGGAAAAAGGCAAAGATGTGCGATTCTTTCTTCCGGAGGCTATACGAAACGCACACTTCCCGTTAAAAAACGACGAAATATATTCGAATGAAAATCTTGCCCCCTTCACCTGAACTCAAACCTATAACATCGGACATTTTTTATTTATTAAGCTCTTGCTCATCTCGCAAATTTTTGATAATATTGCAACAAACTGATTATTAGGTCTACAATTAATACGATAAATCTATGGAAAAAATAAAGACGGGACTCGCTGCGTTCGGTATGTCGGGACAGATTTTTCATGCTCCGTTCATCAGTACAAATCCTGATTTCGAACTGACTGCGATTGTGGAACGCAGCAAGGATCTTTCAAAGGATCGCTATCCACAGGCGCATATCATGCGTAGTATAGATGAACTACTGGCTTCGGATATTGAACTTGCGGTTATCAATACGCCGGACAGTACTCATTACAAATATGCACGACAGGCTCTCGAAGCCGGGAAGCATGTGATTGTTGAAAAACCTTTCTGCACGACCATTGATGAAGGAAAGGATCTGATCGCTATGGCTAAAAAGAACGGATTGATGCTCAGCGTCTTTCAAAACAGACGATGGGACTCGGACTTTCTGACAGTCAAAGAGATTATCGATTATGAGCTGCTGGGAAGACTGGTGGAATTCGAATCGACGTTTCCGCGTTATCGTAATTATATCAAGCCGGACACCTGGAAAGAAACGGGACAACAGGGCGGAGGACTGATTTATAATCTGGGCTCGCACATCATTGATCAAGCCGTGCAACTCTTTGGGGTGCCCGAAGCGCTATATGCCGATATTGATACTTTGCGTACAGACGGTGCGGTGGACGACTATTTTATGATCCATTTTATCCGCCCTTCAAAAGCTCCGAACCTGAAAGTGACACTGAAATCAAGCTATCTGATGTGCGAGCCTGAGCCACGATTCGTGCTTCACGGCACTGAAGGGTCGTATGTGAAATACGGGCTGGATCGGCAAGAAGCCGACCTTAATGCCGGACTTATGCCCGACACACCGCACTGGGGTGAAGAAGACGAAAATATATGGGGACTGTTGCACACCGAAAAGGATGATTCGTCATTCAGCGGCAGATACCCCAGCGTTGCAGGCAATTATGCCGGATTCTATGCAAACATCCGGGAATATCTGCGAGGCAACAGACCGCTGCTGACGGACGCGGAATATGTTCTTCCTGTGATACAACTTATCGAAGCATCCATCAAAAGCAGTAAAGAACAGAAAGTGATACGAATAGAATAAACGGCAGATGATACGGCACATTTCAAAAGAGTTTTGTCTGTACATATAAATATTTGTCGTACATTTGCAACAATCCTCTACAACAGTGAATATTGAGGAATCATTGCTATAACCAAATTTACACATGTAATGGAAAGAGATAACATCATTTTCGACATCATTGAGAAAGAACATCAGCGCCAGCTCAAAGGCATGGAGCTGATTGCTTCAGAGAACTTTGTAAGCGATCAGGTAATGCAGGCCATGGGAAGTTGTATGACCAACAAATACGCCGAAGGATATCCCGGAAAGCGCTATTATGGGGGTTGCGAAGTGGTAGACCAGAGTGAAAACATCGCTATCGAACGGTTAAAGGAAATATTCAATGCCGAATGGGTAAACGTTCAGCCTCATTCGGGAGCGCAAGCTAATGCAGCCGTTCTTCTGGCTGTTCTGAATCCGGGCGATGCCTTGCTGGGACTTAACCTGGCTCATGGCGGACACCTCTCTCACGGCTCGCCTGTCAACAGTTCGGGTATCTTATACAAAGCTACAGGCTACAATCTGAATGAAGAGACGGGACGTGTGGACTACGATCACATGGAAGAAATGGCACTGAAAGAAAAACCCAAACTGATTATAGGCGGCGGCTCTGCATACTCGCGCGAATGGGATTACAAACGCATGCGCGAAATTGCCGACAAAGTCGGCGCTCTGCTTATGATAGATATGGCTCACCCGGCAGGACTGATCGCAGCAGGATTATTGAACAACCCGCTGAAATATGCACATATTGTTACTTCAACAACACACAAGACACTTCGCGGACCACGCGGCGGCATCATTCTGATAGGCAAAGATTTTGACAACCCATGGGACAAACGCACTCCGAAGGGTGAGATCAAAAAAATGTCGCAACTGCTCGATTCTGCTGTATTCCCTGGCATTCAGGGCGGACCGCTCGAGCATGTTATTGCCGCTAAAGCTGTTGCTTTCGGCGAAGC
>JAQWBH010000265.1 GCA_028707405.1 Parabacteroides sp.
CACTACAGAGGAAAGACGCATCAGGTATATTTACAACTGTTAAAACTTGGAGTGGGTTAGAAGCGCTGGGAGAAGAATTAGTCTTTAATGACAGCTACTACGTCGTCAGGGGATATACTTACAGGTTGACTATTAACGCTAAAGTGTACAAGGGTTCTAGTTATGAATCTGTCAGCTTGTATGATGAAAGATACTGTGAATAAATTATCTGCTTATCCAATTACATTATATCATTGGTGTGAAGTGTCCAGAAGAACAAGTTGACATTGTTACTGAATTGGTGTCAACCGCAAAACACTTGGACAAGCAAGCACAAGATGAATTAATTACTAAAATAAGTGAGTTAGCAGAGGCGCCAGTTACCTATCTTGATGTAGATACAAAAAAGGTATTTCATTCTGAACGTGGATTCATTGGCTACGCATCAGATATTGATGATCAGAATTATATTCGTGATGAAGGGCATGTTGTAGACGTTGATGAACTCAATGAGTTCGGTGTTCCTATTGTAGCTCCAAGAACCAAGGATAATCCTACTTCTAAAGAAATAGATGGTGGAAATACAGGTGCTTTTGAACGCAGACAACTTGGCTATGGAGGTTTTGACAAAATCACATCTAATTTAACATTACCTTCTATTAGCAACATAACAAGTGGCGAACAAGCATGGGTTTATTATGGTTTTGATTCATCTAGGGGTGCTGGCATTGAGGGTGGATTTGCCCATCAGACAGGAACTTTTAGATGGCTGCCATTTATTCGTGTTGGAGGAATTTATTATCAGGATGATGGCAATTATTCTTTAACTCCTTATTATGATGGCAATACTATCAATGACTTTAATTTTGTCATTAAGAAAAGAACATCAGGCGCCACTTACTATACTGCTTATTTGTACATTGGTTCTGGTGAGATTTTTTCTTGGACAACGAATTTTACAAGTTCAGATATTAACACAATGTCTGTAAAGCGAATGACAACTATTGCAAAAAAGGACTTTGATAGTACTGATCCAACTAAAGCTATTGATACCAAATCTCAAAATCAAAGATATGCAAGTGTAAATGTAAGAAGATACTATAATACTTTTTATGAGTCTTGGGATTCTTATTCTGAGTATAAAAGATGGGATGGTACTAAATGGTATGGTACGGTAGATTGTACCTCAAGCTATGTTAAGAGATCTGGCTCTTATGTTTCTATCTATAGATAATATAGATAATAAGCTAAAGGATAGCTGCCATTTTATGGGTCGCTATCCTTGGCGTTAATTAAGCAGTACCAAATGGTTCGCAAGGAGGAAAAGAAAAATCCTAAGAAAAAGCTTGTCGATCCCATTGCCCCACAGGAAAGTCTAAGATTCTAGCTGGAAATTGAATTTGAACACTTTTAATTTCACAAAGAACTGAAAAATGGTTCAAAAACAACTTCTAAATATATGATACGAGTGGAGGGATAATATGAAAAGGATTAAACGAATTGAGTTTTACTCTATCACAATACTATTGCTTATCTTCTCATTAGGCAGTAATGTTAATGCACAAGTTGCTGAAAATAATGAAGAACAAAAACGGCAAACAATTATTGATTCAGTACATGGTTTTGGGTCTGATACAGTTGTTGCTAATGATAAAGATCTAATTATCACCTTGCAAGACCCTGCTTATATGATTGATATGATAACCGGAGCAGATATTGGAGCAGCTAAAGGTGGTGGGGTTGGTGCATTGGTTTTTTCTAGACAAGATTCCTCTAATTATGATTTTGTTGAGGTCTCTATTAAAGAGGAAGCGTTTAAAAATATCACTGAAGGAGCAGAAAAGAGTAATATTTATCAACTAGAATTAGATTGTCCATTAGGATTAGTTAGATTTATAGATAGAAATGACATAGTTCGACTTGGAAGTGGCAACTTTAAATTGAAAATACAGAAATCAAATTATGATATATTAAATCAAAACGCAAAAGCTATTATAAATAACCGTCCTTTTGTTCTTTTAAATTTAGAAGTCAGTAATAAAGGGTTACCTGTATTAAATGGCGATATTCTGTTAAGTATTCCCTATGAAGCATCAGAAGAAAATTTGAACCAACTTACCCTATACAAAATAGATGGGTCTGGTGGATTAACACAAATAAAAAACTCCAGACATAAAAAAGTAAGTAGATATAATAGAGATAAATACTATATTCAGGCTTTAATAAACGAAGCAGGTTCTTATGCGGTAGGCTATGAAGAGGTTGCTTTTAATGATGTCTCAGGTTGGTATCAGCCTTATGTCAATTTTGTTTCAGCAAGGGGGATCATGTATGGCAACGATTCGTTTATGCCGAATAACCCCATTACAAGGGGAGATTTAGCACATTTCCTAGCCAATATGAGCGATGTAGATATCAAAAACTACAACAGTAATGTATTTTTGGATATCTCTAATAATCATCTTTATGCAAAATCAATTGCTTGGGCATATTCTACCGGTGTTATTGAGGGATATGAGGACGGTACTTTTAAGCCAGACCAAATTATCACCCGCCAGGAATTAGCTGCTATGCTTAATCGATATACAAATATTATATCTAAGGCCTATTTACCAATGAAATTTGAACAAAAAGACTTTAAAGATGATAAACAGATTGCATCGTATGCAAAAGAATCTGTTTACTACTTACAGCAAGCCGGTGTTATAAATGGAAGAGGCAATAATTATTTTGTACCTCTTGAGAATGTAACGAGAGCTGAATGTGCTAAGATGATAACAACTGTAATGAATGGTATTATGGATGGCAAAACGACATTTGTTCCACTGAATTAGTTTGGCATACGGAGAAATCCAATGTCGCGGCTTGAACCCCTAACTAGGGCTTGCTAAAATTGGATAAAAGCTAGATTTCACAAGGGTTTGAGGGTATGTTTGTCGAAATTATTAAAATGTACCCTAGAAAATGGACAGTGAGGGTTTTAGAAACCCTTCATTCCGGACGGGTGAATTTTTGAAACCCTTAATGTTGGACAAGTGGGTTTTAGAGACCCTTCATTTCGGACAAATGGTGTTTTTGACTCCAATTCAGGCAGGTATTAAAATAAAACTGCACTGAATAGGAGGAATATCGCATGGCTAACAAAAAATTTACCGAAGAAGAAATGAATCATCTCCGAGCAAGTCCTTATGTTTTGGATGTAAGTCCTAGTATTGTGCATTTCTCGGCCAAATTCAAGGAACTGTTTTGGAGTTCAATACAAGAAAGAAAAGAGCCGCGAGATATTGTTATTGAGCTCGGCATCGATCCAGATATTCTTGGCGTAAATCGTATAAATGGGTTGAAGGGTATGATCCGAAATGAAGTTCGAGCGGGGAAAGGGTTCAGAGATTTAAAAACATACGGATCATATCTCAAAGAATACACAGATCCAGAAGCAAAAGTAAAATACCTTGAACAGCAACTGGCATATAAAGATCAGGAGATAGAGTTTCTAAAAAAAATTGTATCTTTAGGCCGGGAGGTTTCGGAATCATGAATGTTCCCGCATCTGCTAAGTATGCAGTCATTCGAGAGATGACCCAGCGAGATAACAACTTGCTGAATATTACCTGGCTGTGCGCTGCTGCCGGTGTTTCGCGGTCCGGATACTACCATTACATTGAAACGGAGGACCTCAGGCAACAACGTGAAGAACAAGACCAAAAGGATTTCTTAATGATTCTAAAGGCTTACCGGTTTCGCGGTTACGACAAAGGAGCCCGCGGTATATACATGCGACTTTTGCATATGGATCCACCAGTGCACATGAACATAAAAAAGATTCGACGTTTGATGAAGAAATATGGACTTTTGTGTCCTATTCGCAAGGCAAATCCGTACCGGAGAATGGCCAAAGCACTAAGAACCAGCAATGTTGCCCCCAACCTGCTGAATCGGGAATTTGAAACACACGGCCCCCGTGCTGTTCTGCTGACGGATATTACCTACATCATTAACGGGAAGGCACCACGGTGCTATATGTCTACCATTATCGATGCCTGTACAAAAGAGTTGCTCGCTTGGGTACTAAGCGAATCTCTCGAAATTGATTTTGTTCTGGAAACCGTGAACCATCTCATCAAGAATTATGGTATTTCTTTGACAGCTGATACCCTGATTAATTCGGATCAAGGGGTACACTACACAAGTATAAAGTTTATCCAGTTGATAAAAGACAGTGAACTGAGGCAGTCCATGTCCCGAAAGGCAAACTGTTGGGATAACGCTCCGCAGGAATCTTTTTACGGTCACATGAAAGATGAAATTTACATTTCTAAATGCACAACGTTTAAAGAAATTAATAAAGTAATCAGCGACTGGACCGACTATTACAACAACGACCGATACCAATGGGAATTGACAATCGAAATACTTTCCTAATTCAGGAAGTACGCCTGCACCTTTCACAATAGTTTTAGCTTCATTCAAATTCGTTTTGTCACTAATTTTCCTGACCGTAGAAATACCATGGCTATTCAGCTTTTGATTATCAACAGATTTGAATCTCAATAACGCTTTTGAGGAATTTAGGATGCAGTAATACGATGTGAGTGGTCTTGCGCTATCTGGTAACGACAAGGAAGCAAGATAAAAGCTATGAGCTTGTCCCCAATAGAATAATGCATCACTCGCTCCTGCACTCGAGTGTCGTTTCAAAAACAAATCTACATATTCCCAACTAGAATTTGTAAGCACCGTCTTGCTTCCATACCTTGGGCCTTTTATAGCTTTCATTAACTCACAAGATTTGTTCCCGATACAAATATCTTTAAACATTGCGCCCTCCGAATTATATTCCGACTATTTCCAAAAATATTTAGTTGCATGAACTCCCCATTATTAGCCTAATCCGCAGTGGATTCCTTTCTTCCGGATTTGACTTAAGCAATAGCTAACAAACTCCCGCGTATTCATCTAAAAGTATTGTAGTACCCAACCCAACAAAAAACCGCCAATGCAGCCAAGCATCAGCGGTAGTAATTGCGGTAACATAAATTGTGTTTTTTGCTGGGACTATGATTGGGACTGTATTCACAAAAATTATAACATCCTATCTTAAGCGATGGAATTCCAAATATTGACAAATTATCATAAGTTATGTCGAACATGATGCATATCTATACAAACATGGAAAAAGAAAAAGCAGCCCCGATGTTATTTCGACATCATGACTGCTATTATTTTGGTAAACTTAATATATTCTAAAATGCTATTCCCACTACACAAAAATATTGTTTTCTAACCGATTTATTGCATACATTATACTAAGACAAGCCTTAATACTTAATCATATTTTAATGGGGGATTAAAATGTCAAATTTTCAGAATCTGACCCCGATCAACGGGTTTGACTTTAACGATTTAAATAATGCCCGAATAGCAAAAACCCAAATTGTCCTTGACATGGGGTACACATTAATGAACTCATTATATTGACAGAAGAAAACGGGCGTGAAAAACCGTTGATTGCATATAAAACGGTGAAGGGAAATCATGCCAGAGGCAACTACAACCAGCGGAAAATTGATGTGATATTGGAGGAAGTAATCCCTGAGCAAATTGGTAACGATAACAAGCAATCGGTTGGTATAATTTCTCCGTATCGCCTGCAGACAGATAAATTGAAAGCGGCATTAAGAGAGACAAACATCGAGGTGGACACTGTACATAAGTATCAAGGCCGTGAAAAGGATGTTATTATTCTCACAACAGTTGTCAATGAAGTAAATGAATTCGTGGACAACCCTAACCTGATCAATGTGGAAATTTCTCGTGCAGTGGACAAGCTGATTATTGTTGTGTCGGCCGACGAGAAGAGAGACAACTCCAATATTGGCGACTTGATGAGATATATTGAGTACAACAATTTTGAGATTATCAGCAGCAGCATCTATTCGGTGTTTGATTTACTGTACCACACCTATTCTGAGCGGTTACTTGAAATAATGAAAAGTAGAAAAAAAGTATCGGACTATGAATCGGAAAACCTCATGAATGCTGTGATTGAAAAGGTTCTGAGCCTGCCGGAGTTTGCTAATCTTGATCGTGTAATGCATCAACCCCTGAAAATGCTTATTCGGAATCCGGAAAAACTTGATGAGAACGAGTGCCGATTTGCCATGAATATATTAACGCATATTGATTTTGTTATCTTTAATAAGCTGGACAAAATGCCTGTACTTGTGGTTGAGGTGGATGGGTATGCATTTCATGCTGAGAATCCAAAGCAGTTGGAACGGGATAAGATGAAGGATGCGATATTGCAGAAATATAATATCCCGATATTAAGAATCAGGACTAATGAGAGCGGAGAGGAAACGAGGCTGCGTAATAAACTCAGTGAGATTGTTTAGATCATTATTATTTTTTTATGCAGTTACAGGAGTTCACACCGGAATGGTAACAATTGAGTTGCCTCCGTTGGAATGATAAAAAATTTACCCATTGACAATTATGGTCTATAATAGTAGACTATAATCACAACGAGTCTACAAAAATAGACCAAAGGAGACACGCTATGAACAGATTAAATCTTTGCGAAAGTGAATACCGTTTTGCAAGTATTGTTTGGGAGAATGAGCCCCTTGGCTCTGGGGAACTGGTAAAACTTTGTCATGAAAAGCTTGGGTGGAAGAAATCAAC
>JAQWBH010000266.1 GCA_028707405.1 Parabacteroides sp.
AAAAGGGGTAAGACGATTGAGATAAATATTTTAATAAGCGATTTGTTTTATTCAAAAACAGGTGTCCGAAAGCAAGAATAGCCAGTAGCCATAACCATCTGTTCAGTATTCCTATTATAAAAATTATTGTCTGTGATGAAATTGGAAAAATCGGAGCATGCTGTTACAAGTAGTTACATGAAAATATAGTGCAAAAAGACTATTTTCTTGGAAATATGGTATACTGTTTATAAGCGAGTTAGATAAACCGTATTTTGTGCAAAGCACAAAAAAACGGAGTATACTGTTACACTCTAACTAAATCATTAGCAATCCGAACCTAAAAACGGAGTATGCTGTTACAGTTTTGATGAATTTATTACCTTGAAGGAATGAATCAAATTCCTCAAGTATATGGCTACACAACCAAAGAAAATGAATATCATCAAACAAGTCCTAATAGGACACAAAAATGGAATCTCGGTCAGAGATTTGGCAACAATGTACTCCATGAGTCCTACCACAGTGCAGCGCTATATCAAAATGGCCAGGGAAGACAAATTAGGTATAGGGGCACTTCTTCTCTTGGAGGATCCGGAATTGAACCACCGTTTCAATGGCGGTAATCCGGCCTATTGTGATGAACGCTTTGAAGACTTTAAGACACGACTTCCGCATTTTGAGCAGGAGCTTCAATATAAACACATGACGGTTCAACTGTTATGGGAAGAATATATACAAGACGTGCCCGATGGCTATAGCCTGACACAGTTCCGTTATCACTTAAAACAAAACATAGTAGCAATAAAGCCATCTACAGTACTGAAAATGCTTCATCAACCCGGGGCAAAAATGTATATCGACTTTGCCGGTGATAAACTGAGCTATGTCGATATGGAAACAGGTGAATTGATTCAAGTTGAAACCTTTGCAGCTGTATTACCCTGTTCCGGTTATACGTTCATTACTTGTGTACCCTCTCAGTCAATTGAACAGTTTCTTGGAGCTGTAGATGCTGCGATACGTTTCTATGGAGGTGCACCCCGTCTTTTAGTTCCTGATAATCTTCGCTCTGCGGTAAAGACATTTGATAAATGGTCACCCTCGGTTACAGATGGTCTCAATGACCTTGCCACACATTATGGTTGCAGCACACAACCGGCCAGAGTTCGCAAACCAAAAGACAAAGCCTTGGTTGAAGATGCAGTACACAAGAGCTATACCCGTATATATGCTCCTTTACGCAATAAAACCTTCCATTCATTAGAGGAACTTAATACTGCAGTTTCTGATTTACTGACTATGTATAACAGCCGTCGTATGCAAGGATGCAATTATTCACGCGTTGAACGTTTCCTTGCCGTAGAAAAGCCGGAGTTACTTCCGTTACCCTCTGAAAGCTTCCAGATGAAGCGTCATGCACTGCTTACCGTTGCACCGAACAGTTTTATACAACTCGGTACGGAACGGCACCATTATTCAGTACCATGTCATCTGATAGGGAACAAGGTTGAAGTGCTGTTTACGGCAACACAGGTGCGTATGTTTCATAATGGCAAGTGTATAGCTACCCACATACGTTCATTACGTCAGGGTGGTTATACATGGAAAAAGGAGCATCTGCCTTCACAGACACAAGCATATTATGAATACTCTCCTCAGTACTTTATCGACAAAGGTGCAAAGTATGGCCCTGTAGTCGGATATGTCATACGTGAACTCTTCTCTGTCACTGACAAGCCGGCTGAAGTATATTATCGCTCAGCTCAAGGCATCCTCGCACTTGCGCGAGAGACCGATCCGGAAATTTTCCTTATGGGAAATAGATAAGCCTATAAAATCGTATAAGCCATTTTATATTGATATAGATAGAAAGATTGACAGAAGAGCTTTAAATGGTCTGATTATTGACTATTTTGCTAAAAGTGCTAATGATTTAAATATAAACAATCTGTTTTATAAGATACAGATTCCAGCAGGTGACTCTGTCGAATTATTAAATTACCTTAGAATTCTTGGATATGATTCTTCAACACTATTTCCCGGTTATTCAGGAATAGTGAAAGATATTAAAGAGATATCCCGTATTATGGAAACTATAGAATCCTAATCTGCATATTTGTATGTTTTTCTAAAATTATCAGCTTCCCCCTTTTAGAACTATTTTTCAAGGGGAAGGTCAATTTGAGATAGCCAGTCTGCTGCCGGTACAATATGAATAGTATGACCATTCTTTTCTACCTCTTGCTCCGCATCAAAGTTTATGAGGAGAAGGTTTTCGCATTTGAACATTTCTGCAGCCTTTACAAGTCCATTAATCTCGCGTCGTAATGTTTTCTCTGAGCTTACATCATAAGATACTTGTATTAATTGTTTTACCTTTCCCTCTTTGGCTATTAAGAAATCAACTTCACATTGTTTGTCGCGATAATAAAAAACATCTGTGTATTGGGGGCGGAAGCGACGAAGGAGTTCTATATAAACAACATTCTCCAATCGCCAACCAAGATTTTCAGTAAAAAAAGTGCTTTCCCTCTTTGAAACAAAAGCCACATCTACCACATACACTTTTTCATAGCGAACACGTTTTTTGCTTTTATAAGAAAACTTGTGGAGGCCTTGCAAAAGAAAGGCTTCTTTCAGATATGAATAGTAATTTTCAATAGTATGATCGGAAACACCAAATGTTTTAGCAAGTTCTGACGCAACAAATTCCTGGCAGAAATTGTCCGAAAGGTGTTCTGCCAATCGGCGCAATACCTCCACATATTTCACCCTGAATCTTTTGGCTATATCATTCTTGATGATTGAATTGAGAAGAGCGTTTATATATCCTCGTTTGTTTTCTTCGTTCATCAGCTCAGGAAAACCTCCATCCAACAAATATTCATGGAGCGCTTTCTTCCTCAAAGCTTTTGATTTTGTAGATATAGCCTTGAGTTCTACTTTCTTCATCATACTATATTCGGAGAATGAAAACGGATAGAGTTCTACCTTGTTGTGCCGACCTGTCAAATGGGTGGTTAATTCGCTACTTAATAATTTGGAGTTGGAACCCGTTATGAACAGATGAACCTTCTGGCGCAGCATCCTATTGACGAACAATTGCCAGTTTTTTATGTTCTGAACCTCATCCAAAAACAGATACTTAAAATCTCCATATATTTGATATAGAGCATCAAGAACATTATCAAAGTCCACTGATTTCAAATTTTGCAAGCGGTCATCATCAAAATTGGCATAGGCAAATTCAATTCCGTTTTGATGGATAAACTTTTCGCATAGTGTTGATTTTCCACTTCTTCTGACACCAATGACGATTTGAGCGAGATTACTTGTCAGAGAAAGTTGTTTCTCTTCCAATCTCGTACACAATGGAGTTATGTTGTTATTCTGTAGTTCTTCTTTCTGATCAGCGAACACAGTTAGTAATTTTTTTGAATCCATAAACATGTGATTTTGATGTTGTAAAGGTATAAAAACTTCGATAAGTTTCAAAATTTTAATGCATTTACTTCGATAACTTCCATATTTTAGCTAGCTAAACTTCGATAAAAGGAAAATATTAATGAATATACCGCTCCCCAATGTGTCACTTTTCACAGACTGCAAATCATTGGCTATGGTAACAGTTACCGTAGTAATTCGGATTATTCTTATATCGTTTGCTGACATTGGTTTGATACCACAAGATTTTTACCGGTCAGCTTCTGTATGTCTTTCAACATCGCTCTGAAACGAGACTATATCCCGATTGCGAGTTGATTGAAAAAAGTGCCTCAGGTGGCAAATCCACGCTCTTGCAAGTTCTCTTCCGTGACTACTTGTTACAACAGGATATACCGGCTGATCATATCATTTCTATAGCTCTGGACGACCGACTCAATCAAAAGCTAAGGAATCCTGACGCCTTATTAAAGTTTATCCACTAGCAGATTAAAGACAACCATCTATATTTCATACTTATGGTGGGCTGCCACACACATTGGCATTGACAGGTACTATATCCAATCCGCTTTCGCTATGCCTAGCGTTGAGAAAGAACAGCAGGAAAAAACATCTTTTTCGCTCTTAATGATTCTTTCAAGAAGATGATTGTCGTGAAAGACGATATTAAGCCTAAGAGAGATGAACAGGGTATTATAACGGTTGGATTGCTGGATTTCCTATTGAATAAGGACAGCCTTAGTTTGTGACCGATTGGACAAATACAGAATAATGAGGCTTTATTAGTCTGCTATAAAGCCAACAAAATCACAACAGACCGTATCATTAGTGATTTGAAAAATAGAGGTTCACCATCCTGCTTATATTGTTTGATCATTTATAAGTCAATGAAGAATTGATATATTTTTTGGTTTGTGGCATATATATTATTAAGTATAATATTTTGTACTATTAAATATATTTAGCTAAAATAAATAATGATAATTAAAATAGATGTATATATTTGCGGCATACTAAGTCAGTGTTATGAGGATATTAATTATGTTACGCAATCGTGTGTATGCGGATTATATCGGATATCACATGAAAAAACTAGCGAATGAAGTAAAGATCGTCAATAAAGGCCAGGAAGTTCTTCCGCTTTTAGTGAGTCAACATTGGGATATTGCCATACTCGGCGTTTCCAGTTTCTATAATAGTCTTGAAATCTTAGATTTATACAATAAACATTATAAAGAAAAAGCGCAAATATCAGGAGAAGAAATTCCTAAGAAAACAAAGATTTATATATTGAGTACCTTTCAAGATAAAGGGTATATGACCAATGCAATTCTGTTGGGAGCTGCAGGATATTTTAGAATACCTCAAAAGACAAATGAATTTATAGATCATATAATAAGGAATGACTTATGAAATCTGTATGTGTGACTTTTGTGTTGTTGACAATTTGCTGCATGGCATATAGTCAAGAAAAAGAGATTAAACTTAAATCATTAGGTATCAATAATACTATTGAATTTTATACTGAACCTTCGCGACTTAACTGGAATATAACTTCAATTGAGGGCACTCTAAGATCGGAGATAGATAGTACCAGAAAGATAACATTAATTCCGAAATTCAATTTTGCCCAAAAAGTTCCTGTAGGTGAACATTATTTTAAAAATATTTATGTTCAGGAGGAATTGGATGCATACGTGTCTTTTTCTAAAAAATTCTCCTTATATGCTATGTATGCTTATTCACACTCAAATGTTTTTGCCAAGCATTTGGCATTAACAGAATGTACGCTTTCGTTAGTGAAAGGATGGGGAATTGTTGGAGGTGTAAAGATGTATTATTGGACAAATTCCATATTTAGTTATACGTTAGGGTTTGAAAAATATGTTGCGAATTTTTGGATTATAGCAAAACCGTCATTGACATATATCAATTCAAATTGTTATGGCTCAATCAGCACTGGAATAAGGTTCTATTTTAAGGATCCTCTGAATTATATCCATTTAGGAATATACGAAGGGCATTCCGCTGAAATTGTTCCTCACCTTGACAGCCAGTATTTATTAGGGAATAAAACGTGGGGAACTTATTTTTTATGGCAACAAAAAGTGAATTCTTCATTTGTTTTGAAGTCTGCTATATCATTCAGAAATGAACAATATGCCACTAAATTAAATCGGAATATCCCGGGATTTACAATTGCGCTTAATTATTTATTTTAAAACAACTGGCATATGCTTATATTTATCAACAATCTATTGTTTCATATGATAAGGATTGCATTGTTCATCTTTATCGTATTGGCGTTTGCAGTGCCTTTGGTTACGTTGTTCTTAAGTTGGAGAAGAAATCGTGTCGAAAAAGATAGAAAAGCAATTTATGAGAAATATGAAAATGCGATCTTCCCATTTTTGTATTATGATGATAATAAAAGACAGGATATCAGTTTGTTGAAAAATAAACTAGGGAGGGTACAAAAAAAATATTTCGTAGATATTCTAAATGAATTAAGCAGATATATAAAATTCGGGGAGCAAACAAAGATAAAACAGTTAGTTATTGCATATGACCTGGAAAAGTATTTATTAAAAAAAATTAGCCGGGTATTTTCTTCATATAAGATTCAAAGTTTACAAATACTGGCAAATATTGGCTGTACTGAAAAATCATATCCTGTTTTACGAAAGTTAAGCAATAGCAAAAGTGTCGAAAAAAGACTCTATTCAATTGAAAGCCTAATTGCTTATGGAAGTTTCAATATTGAAAAAGATTTTTTGAACTATAAATATTCACTTTCGCTTTGGGAACAGATGAATTATTATTACTTTATTTCTAACAAGTTGGAGAATAAGCCGGATTTTAAAGTTCTTTTGTATTCTACGAATGCTACTGTTATACTATTTGCATTACGGATGATGAGGTTGTTTAGCCAATCTTTGAGTTTAGTTGAAGATTATAAGCATATCTATACAAGTGAAAATCCTCAAATACAAGTGGAATTATATAGATTGCTGGCTCATAATAAAAAAATTGATATCAGTGAAGAGCCCATTCCGGATGTAGGATTGTTTCGCCTGGAAGATATGTTATCAAATTATGCCCGACTGTATTATGTGACGACGGAGATGATGATAGATATTTATCAAAATACAGATAATCTTGCTTTAAAAGAGC
>JAQWBH010000267.1 GCA_028707405.1 Parabacteroides sp.
TCATCTTGCGAACCTTGTTCAGGGACACATTGCCTTGATTCATGAGCGTCAAGGCCATTGCTTGAACCTGGACACCGTACTGGTTTTCCTCTTTTAGATCCACCGGTATCCTTTCATGAACTTCTTTTCCGCACTGACGGCAGCGTTGTACTCGGAATCCGTGCCGCGTTTTTGTAACGACTACCTTGTAATCAAGGCAGTCCTTTTCAATCACTTCACCTGTATCTTCAAGGTTTGTACATTGGCATTCCGGGCATTCATCCAAGACATGCTCCACATAGGTATCGACTTCGGCGTCCGCAAAGCGTTCCAATTTCTTCTTGGCATGCCCGTGCTGACCGCCAATTTTCTTTCCCGTCTTTTGGCGGCTGTTGGGTATCACTTTTTTCCTGTTTATCGGTGTACTGCTTGTAGGAAGCCCACTGTTCGTCCCGTCAATATTCAAAAGACCCTTCAGTCTCTCAACTTCTTTTGTCAGGTCAATAATCAGAACATCTTTTACAGAATTCTGTTCAGCCAGTTCCTGCCTTTGCTTCTCCAGTGTCATGTTCCTGTTCGTAATCAGGTTGTAGCTATATTGTAGCGAACGAAGTTCTGCCGCCAGTTTTTCGTTTCGCTGGAATAACTGCTCGTAATCCTTGTAGAAGGCTTTTTCATAGTTTGTACCCAAAACAGCTACCTCCTCAAATTTCAGAAAGGATTTAATAACCCAAAGCTTACTACCCTTTCAGTGGGACTATTGTGCATCATTGACAAAGCTTTGACCGGTAGTCGGCATCCAGCGGGTAAAGGTATATATCCTTCACCGGCAAGATGGCATTATGATGGCCTCCATCACGGCCACGTCCTGTTGTGCTGCCAACGCATATCCAGTTAGCGGCCCGGTAGCAAACTCCGCGAAATCGGGAAATTTCTACGAATGTCTCTAACAAAAGTACCGGATGTCCATATTTTTGTTCCCAATCTGTGCTAATCCGCTTGGTTATGAGAGAAAGTATATGACTCGCAAGGTGTGGAACCCTCACCCAAGGTAGCACTAAATAGCGAACATTATTGGTCAGAAGATTAAGATTGTACGTAAGCGGTGGAATAAACGACGTAGTGTAAAGATCTCCTAAGACTGATATTCTAATACACAAGAAAAAATATTAGTTGGGAGGTTTTTTAATGGCCAGAAATTTAGCCCTTGAAAAAAAGTGGGAAGTAAGATTTGAGGAATATAAACAGAGCGGATTAAGTATCAAAGCATGGTGCGCCAAGAATGGTTTCAAAGCTACTACATTTCATTACTGGATAAAAAAGTTTAAAGAATCAAAACAAATTGCTCCTATTGCAAACGCACAGTTTGCTGAGGTTGTATTGGAACCCTGCAATACCAACAATACAATTGAAAGTAAAAAGCTTAACCTTTCCTACGGAAGTTATAAAATAGATATTGCTGATGGATTTAATCTGCATACGCTTGCAGAACTGCTGAAGGTTCTGCAGAGATTATGATACAACATATGGCCGAAGGAGTTAATCATATCTATCTCGCTTTAGGGCATACAGATTTCAGGAAACAGATTTGTGGGTTGACATCAATGGTATCACTACATTTCAGACTAGATCCATACTCCAGTGCCAGCCTATTCCTTTTCTGCAATAAGAGGCATAGTGCCATAAAAGCGTTGCGCTGGGATGGAAATGGATTTGTACTTGCCACAAAAAGCTTAGCGTATGAGATGAAATTTCAGTGGCCAAAGACCCAGGGAGAGCTTCGTGACATAACAAAGCGTCAATTGGAATGGCTGCTTCAAGGTCTGCAGGTTGACCAGAAAAAAGCGCACCCGAATAGCATTGATACATCAAAAATAATTTTCTAAAAATCGTCGAAACACTAGTAAAATAGCCACTTTCATGGTATAATGTATACATTGGAATACTTCAGAAAGTAGGCTCACAAATGCACTCTATCGATCCCAAAGACCAGCGTATAAAACAACTTGAAAATGAAATTGGAACCCTGCATGAGACAATAAAAAAATTAGAGCATAATGTAGAAGCTCTGACGCAGGCTATTTTACATGCATCAAAGAAACGCTTTGGAGCATCAAGTGAGAAAACGCAAAAACCAGAGGGTCAGTATACAATTTGGGGCGAAGAGTCTATGGATAACGATAGCATTGATAATACTTGTGTTATACATATTAAGGAACACAAAAGGCCGGTAAGAAAGAAAGGTGACCGCGAGAAGCTTACAGCAGCCCTTCCAAGAGAAACTGTTGAGTGTATACTAAACCCAGAAGAAGCTTTTTGTGGTGTTTGCGAAAGTGAACTTAAGGTGATAGGTAAGAAAAAAGTAAGGTCTGAAATGGAATACATTCCTGCAAAGCTTGTAATGAAGGACTATATCCAGTATGTCTATAAATGTCCTGATTGTGGCAAAACTGATGAACATCCGGATGATGTTATATGCAGTGCACCTGTTCCTGCACCGGTTCTGACGCATTCTGTTGCATCACCATCAACTGTAGCATGGATTATGTATCAGAAATATATGCTTTCAGTGCCATTATACCGTCAGGAACGAGACTTTAATAGAATGGGTGCCGCACTGAAAAGGGACACAATGGCAAATTGGGTGATACGTTGCGCGGATTATTGGCTAAAACCACTGTATGACCGAATGCATGAACAGCTTTTGAAATTCAGCATTATCATGAGCGATGAAACAACTTGGCAGGTCAATAAAGAAGAAGGAAAAAAAGCATCAAGCAAATCATATATCTGGATTCACAGGAGTGGCAATTGCGAGGGACCACCCGTTATACTTTACGAATATACACGTAGCCGATCTGGTGAGCATGCAAAAAATTTCCTTGCAGGATTCAGTGGTTTTCATGTAAGTGACGCTTATGCTGGTTATGAAAAGGTGGAAGGAATAATCCGGTGTCTCTGCTATAGCCATTTAAGGAGGTATTATCTTGAGGCTATACCACTTGATTCTGCCAAAAAAGAGATTCCTGGCTCAGGTGGAGCAATTGGCCGGGATTACTGTGATAAACTCTTCAAGCTGGAGAGAAAATGGAAGAAGCTGCCCCCCGAAGAGCGTAGGAAAAACAGGCTAATTTACAGTGTCCCTGTGCTGGAGGCCTTTTTTGCATGGGCAGAAAATACAATTACTGGTCAGGAGAACCTTAGGAAAGCAATTAACTACACCTTAAATCACAAGAAATACTTTACCAATTTTCTACTAGACGGTAGGATTCCCTTATCGAACAATTTGAGTGAAGTCGCCGTTAAACCCGTGGCAATAACAAGAAAGAACGCCTTGTTTTCAGATTCAGTTGATGGAGCGATAGCAACAGCTACTGTATTCAGTATCATAAATACAGCAACAGCCAACAATTTGGACCCCTATAAATATCTTGAATATATATTCCGGCAGCTACCGAACATTAATTTTGCAAAAGATAATTCCATCCTGGATGAATATCTGCCCTGGTCAGAAAAAATGCAATTAGAATTCAGGATACAAAATACCGGAAATGACGAAGACGTAAAAGGAGAGCTTCGAAGTGAAACTGCCTAATATTGATTTTATGATGGCCCTGACAAAGGAATTCCTTGATGGAAAGATAGATGGCGTGAGATACAGCTTGGATTTTCAATACCATCTGGAAAAGCGATACAAGAAAATGAATAAGGAAGACGACGATTACTGTTATTTGATCTATGAGGATCTTTATGAAGACGGGGTAGCAAGGTTTAATGAATTATCGGATGCAGAATTTGAAAAGCTGATCAGGAAACATTACAACTACATAAGGAAAATCGCCAAAGAAGGTTTTTATTAAATCAGCTCCATGCTAAACTTGCGAAGCTGATTTTTTTGAATACGGTATGTGTTCCACCGCTTACCAGATAATATCAAAATAGAGTAAAAAATTAAATTTAGACTTAAAAAATGGGCATACTGATACTGAGGGTACGCAAAAATCGTTTTTCGGACGGAGTAATTGCGTCCCCCTGATGAGAGTTCAATTTGGTGTGTTCTGCAGAATTAATTACACTTAAATTACTTTTTCAAAAGCAAGGGTTTCAACAGGATTTCATTACCCATAATCCTGTTGAGTCCCAGACTTTCAAGGACATCATACCCATAGATGAAGCCAAACATATCAAATGGCGATTTGTCGCCTAACTTCTCCCTGGAATAGGAGTTGATGTGCGACATCATAAGGTTGATATCTGTCTGGCACAGATTATCGAATGATGTTCCTTTTGGAAGGATTCTCCTTATAAATTCATGGTTTAGTTCAACATTTGGCTTTTGGTATGCAGCGTAGGGATCACAGTAAAACACATGCGACCGCTTATTGCCTTGTGCATCATATTCCAACGCTTTCGGATTTGAAAATTCGGATCCATTGTCAGCGATGATAATAGGAAACAGAATTTTGAACCGGTCTGCACCTAGTCGCACATGTATCGAGTTGAAGATATCAATTACCGACTGGGATGTATTTCGCTCTCTGATGAAGGCTAGCATCAAGTCGCAGGATTTGAACATCATAGTGAGCAGAACCTTCCCACCTACACGCCCGATAACAGAATCTATTTCTACGATCGGGGCATCTGATGTTTCAATAAATTCCAGAAAATCGGCATAGGTGCGACCAATCCGGCAGGTGCTATCAATTTTATGTCCCACTGGCTTAGTCTTGCGGGGCTTAAGGCGGCAGACGCGGGGCATGTCTATGTTTTTCGCCTTGAGAAGTCCACCAGAAACATAGCGGTAGATTGATTTCTCGCTGACTTCAAGTTTGTCGGCATTGTGGACTGAAATATGATGGATAGACTGTCCGCGTCGGATGAGGGGACTGATCCATTCATCAAGGTGCAGTAATTCATCTTCTGTAATGTTTGCACCGGCGCGTGATTCAACTAACATTTCACGGTAAGCTTCGTGCGCCTTTTTGTGTAGGTAATACTTTTTACGCAGGGCGCATTGGTATTCCTCTGTACAGCCGTTGCATACATACGGCGGCTCATAAAGTTTTACACACAACCGCTCTTCGAATTCCTCGCATACAGCATTGCAGTAATTACAGCGGGAACATATTTTCGTACAGTTAGGTTTATCCACACAAATCTGCATTTTTTGACAGACATTTAGCTTTACGCAGCGGTTATGGATGCGGTAAGGCGCATATTTATTACTTTCTATCGCACGGGCACGGATTTCGCGGGAAATGGTGGATGCATTTTTGCCAAGTTCCGCCGCAATCCGCCTGAGGGACAAGCCATCCCGTAGCGACTGCTCAATCTTCAGACGATCTGAATCAGTGAGGTGTTTATTTTTAGTCATGAAAAATCCTCCTTCAACTTAATATAGATTCCACAGAACACATATCATCATTTTCACCAGAATTTTGACAGACTAAACGCAAGGACTCTGCCAAGAGGGAGTAAGATTAGAATCGTCTGCCAAGGAGGGGACAGATTGCTGCCTTATGAATATCAATCAACACCCTGCTTTCTTTTCACGAGAAAAGAAAGCAGCAAAGAAAAGCGGACCTCTAAAATACAGGAATATTTATTTGCAATATGAAAAGCATATCTAACGGCAATATCTATTGATGTATTAGAGGGAAATTTCTAATTGTCAAATTAAATGAGACCTGCTGATTTGTCAGATTTAATGCGACTACTTTTATCCGGTACAGTTGCATTTACTTTATCAACTGAGTGAGATTTTTTTATTTTAAAATAATGATAAGTAATAGTAGTAATCTGTAGTATACTATGATATAATAGATGCATCAATACTGTATGTTAGGGGAAGATAAAAATGTTTCTAAAATCATCTACGAACAAGAATACTGGACGTACATATTTAAGCATGGCAGAAAGCTATCGTAAAAAAGGCAGTAAGTATCCAAGTGCTATTACAATTGAATCATTTGGGTACCTAGATGAACTCCAAAAGATCTATGATGATCCGATTGCTCATTTTGAATCCTACGTTAAAGAGCAAAATAAACAAAAAGAGCTTGAAGATGCCGAATACATAATAAAAGAAAGAAAAGACATGACTCTTCCTGAAAATACAGCAGGGCGCAAAAACTTTGGTTACATTGCCATCCTTAAAATCTATTATGAACTTGGCCTAGATCGATTTTTGATTAACAGGCAAAGAGGAAGAAACTTTGAATATAATACGAGCTCTATCTTTAAGCTGCTTACCGTATCGCGTATCCTAGACCCTGCTTCTAAGAAACGTACATTTGAACAGAGGAGCACTTACTTCGATTTTGAAAAAGAAGATGCATTTTGTCTTTTGGATATATACAGGGCATTATCTTTTTTCTCTACAATTGGCAGTGCCATGCGGCTTCATATTCATAAAAGTATTTCTAGAAAATACAGTAGGAACACCAATTTAATTTATTATGACGTTACAAACTACTATTTCGAAATTGATGAAGAAGATGAGTTAAGGGCTAAGGGGCCTTCTAAAGAGCATCGACCAGATCCTATCGTTCAGTTAGGCCTTGCTATGGATGCAGATGGTATTCCGATATCATATGAAATCTTTCCAG
>JAQWBH010000268.1 GCA_028707405.1 Parabacteroides sp.
GAATAACGTACTTTATCAACCGTACAGTTAATAGATTTCATGTTCGCTGAGTGAAATATGTTATCAATACGGAACCAAAAATAGTTTTCATTGTAAGTTATTCCCGGTCCTCTTCCCGATTCGGCATGCGAATCAATGAGGTCTCCTTTAATGATACGATGTGCATAGGAGATAGGCGTGTCGTTAAAATCTCCACATACAATGATGTACTCTGTATCGACTTTTTTTATTTCCTCAGCTATGACCTCCGCCTGACTTGCTCGTAAACGGAAAGCGTTACCTAGTTTTTGAGGAATAGAAGCTTTTACTTCATCAAAATTCTCCGGACTGATATTTTTCAAGAAAGCGGAATAGTGACTTTTGTCTTCGGTGGTTAGCTTGAATGATTCCAGGTGGTTATTTACCAGTGTAACCCTTTTTCCCCGTATATTGAGTTCATGAATAGCTGAACCGTTGAATGCGCTCTTGTAATTGATTCTTCTTGATTTGGTGATGGGGTATTTAGAAAAGACGGTAATGCTGAATTTCAGTATTCCGGATGTTCCGATAGGAATGATAGAATGATATTTATACACTGAAAGTGCTTTTATCAGTTTACCGGCTGTCAGAAAATCGCGGGAAGAACCTAAAGCACACTCCTGAATACATACGATATCGGCGCCCGAATTGGCAATATATTGTACAGTCGGGTTCGGCATGTCTTTGGTATGAACCTTGTATCCAAACCCCATTACGTTGTATGTCAGTATTTTGATTACATTATCGGGGATTTCTTTTGTTTGTTTGTGGTAAGGGAAGTAGCTTTCTAAAGCATTATAACAGAGGAGGAATGCAATCAGACTTATTAATATATATTTCCATTTTTGTAGGAAGAGCCAGTATAAGATGAAGCATAAGTTCATAATCGTCAGTATCGGAAACGACAAGCCGAGATATACCGAAAGCATGCTCTTTACGGGTGAGATCCTGTCTGAATAGGCTGATGCAATAAGGATTAAGACGACTATTACATTTGCTGTTACGAAGAAGGATCTAAAAACGATGGTGACTGTCTTCAATCGATTTTTCATTTCCTGCTTGCATCAAAAAGTTTCTTTTTTTCTTCTGACGAAAGGCTTTCATAACCCGATCGTTTCAGTTTGTCTAATATGGTGTCAATATCTGCTTGTTCTTGATGTTTGCGGGTATTATATTCATAGTCCGTTTCCGGTCTGTAATAGGTGACACGCATTTTCGGTTTTCGTTTGCCCAGATTGACTAACCGGTCAATGAACCCGTTGATAGGAGACGTCATATCTTTGCCTTGTTTGATGAGCGAAGCGAACCAGATACCCAGCAGCGCTCCTCCGATATGCGCAATATGTCCGCCGGCGTTTGCTGATGTCATGGCAAGCAAGTCAATAACAAACGACAACAGCGCCAGATATATCAGCTTCATTCGCCCTAAAAGGAACAGATTGATTTCCATATCTTTTTGATAGAATGATACGGCAAAAACGATAGCCATAACCGAAGCCGAAGCTCCCATTAGAAAACTACAGGATGCGGCGTTGCGAAAGTATGGGAAGATGTTGTAAGCAAGCATAAACAAAAGTCCGCCTGCAATGCCTCCGATCACATACAATCCTCCCAATTGTCTCTCATTGAAAAACTGTAAAAAAAGGCCCCCGAACCAATACAGCCACAGCATATTAAATAAAATATGCAGGAAGTCATAATGAGTAAACATGTAGGTGATGAGGGTCCACGGGCGGTAAAGCAATAGCTCGGGTGATGAAGGCATTTGCAAGTATTGCAGATAAGGGAATCCACTCATATTAAACAACATCAGGACAATGGCCGTCAGCCTGATAAGCAAGAACATCCCCACATTAATATATATAAGTTTTGTGAGAATACTTCCCCCGTCGAATCGTTGCCGTATGCTAGAAATAATGCTGCCCATTGTTTCTGTCTTTCTTTTTCCAGTACCACACCATAAAGAACCCGAATATCATACCGCCCAAATGAGCAAAGTGTGCAACCGAATCGCTACTGAAGTTTGAAACGCCGAAGAACAACTCTGTCAAGCCGTAGAATATAACAAAGTATTTGGCTTTGATGGGTATGGGGATGAAAAATAGATACAGTGGAACATTTGGAAACAGCATGGCGAAAGCAAGTAGAATGCCGAATACTGCTCCTGAGGCACCGATAGTAATCAAATAATTCAGTGTCGGATCATTGGCAATAAGATAGGAAAGGCTGACATGGTTGGCCATTGCGAAATCGTTTACAGTATAAAGCCATACAAGTTCCTGTGTGATCCCTGCACCAATGCCGGTTACCATATAAAAGATAAGGAACCTTTTCGGGCCCCAGACATTTTCCAAGATACGGCCGAACATATAGACACCGAACATATTGAAAAAAACATGCGCGAATGAATGATTATCGTGCATGAACATATAGGTGACAATCTGATAAAAGTGAAAATCTTTTGCACCCGGAAAATGCAACCCCAGAAGGTTTATTAAATCAATGCCTACTTTTGGTAAAGCCAAGCTTGCTACCCAAAACAAGAGGTTGATAATAATAATGTTTTTAGTAACCATCGGAATGCTTCCAAGAAATCCTGAATTATTCTGATCCATCATATACTTTCTTTATTTCCGCCCAAAGGTAGATAAATTTTGTGATTTTTCAGCCCCAATTATGTAAAACAAATTTTCTAATAAAAAAAAGTTTCGATTTTCTTTGCAGAATCTTAAATATCAATTACATTTGGCGGCAAGACGATTAATAATCGATTTTTTTAATATTTTAAATATAATCCATCATGAACAAAACAGAATTTATTGGTGCTGTAGCAGCAAAGGCTGGTTTAAGCAAGGTAGATGCAAAGAAAGCTGTTGATGCATTCATCGACACAGTTGCAAGTGAATTAAAGGCTGGAGAGAAAGTAGCTATTTTAGGTTTTGGCTCATTTTCAGTAGCAGAGAAAGCAGCACGCAAAGGTGTTAATCCAAGAACGAAAGCCATTATTGACATTCCCGCTCGCAAATCAGTGAAATTTAAAGCAGGAGCCGAACTGGCAAATGTTGTTAAGTGAAATCCTGAAAGAAACAAAAGAGGCACCTCCGAAATAGGGTGCTTTTTTTATGTCCGAACACGAGATATGTGTAACTTTGCCGTTTGAAAACCAATAGTAATAGAATTATGGGACACTTTTTTTCGTCATTATTTTCTTCTAAGCCAGTTTGTACTGCAGAAGAGGAAGCAGAGAAGAATAAAGAGAAAAATTTTGAAATGTTTAAATATGATGGCATGCGCGCGCAGCGTACAGGGCAAAACCCTTTTGCTATCAAATGCTTTGAACAGGCATTGTCTATCAAGGATGATTTTGAAACAATGAATTATCTGGTCAATTCGTATACGGCCGCCAACCGCCTGGACGATGCCTTCGCGGTTCTGACTCGTATGATTGATATTAAGCCTGACGACGTTCAGACACTTATCGCTCATGCAAACCTTTGTTTCATGTTGGATAAGGATGCCGATGCAATAACGGACTGCAAGCATGTTCTAGAACTGGATGAAAACAATTCGCTTGCGTGGTTTATTATGGGAAAGGCTAAAAGAACCACTAAAGATTTTCTCGGTGCTGTAGCCGATTTGACCAAAGCGGTTGCGCTTAAGGATAACTTTGTTGAGGCTTATCTTTTGCGTGCTGAACTATTGCTTGAGATGGGACAGTCGTTGGAGGCAAAGCCTGATGTTGAAAAAGCGATCGTTTTAGCTCCTGAAGAACCTGCTTCGTATTTGTTGCGCGGACGCGTATGTCAGGCGTTAGGCGATATAGATGCGGCTGAGAGGAATTATCTGAAAACGCTTGAACTTGATCCGTTCAACGAAGAGGCGAGTCTGCTTTCGGGTAAAATACTGGTTGATGCTGATAAGCTTGATGAAGCGCTTCACTTTTTTGACGATGCCATTGAACTGAATCCAAACTTTGCTAAAGCGTATGTTGAACGCGGACGAATCAAAAATCTGAAAGGAGACAAGGATGGAGCTCTGGCTGATCTCAAAAAATCATTAGAACTAAACCCTGAAAGCGAAGAAGCTAAAAAACTGAATGGGGAGCATTCAAATTTTGACAATATTTACAAAGGAGGAATCTTTTATTAAACCACATAATATTGATTCCGAATAGGATTGATTTACGGAGAGACTATTGGACATTGAAGTTTATTCTTATCTTAAGCCACTTAAAGCAAAGCGATCCTGATGAAAACTTAAGAAGATAGGAATGGAAAGATAGATAGGTGAGGATATATATATTTTATTATGTCGGTAGATAAGTATTTTGTGTCACTAAATACTTATTTATCAACAGCATTTACTTATTTACTGATACAAAATAATCAATGATTCCTGAATGTATAAACTTTATTACTGTATAAATTCTTTTATTTATAGGGTAAAATGATCAAATTTTACCTGACGCCAATAATGATTTACAGGTTTCCCTACTTTTAACGGTATCGGGAATATTATAAAACAGTTCATCTTGATTCAGACGGGAAATGGATCGGTTTGTAAGGTCTATTATAGAATGTTTTATAAAGATTAGACAAATTTTTCCTGAAGAAATGTAACAAAGAAGAAATAACTTTTTGGAAAATGGTTATCTTTGTCATGAATTCTAAGAAATTGAACGGGATGAATAATGCACAACCACAGATAAATGCATTGCGGGAAAGTTTCGATAAGATCTATGTGTCGTACTTTTCCAGAATGTTGCGATTTGCGAAGGAGTATGTGGTGTTTGAGGAAGATGCTGAGAATATAGTACAGGATGTCTTTGTGATGCTTTGGGAAAAGCGTGACGTATTGGATATTCAGGTGAATCTTATTTCATATATGTTTATGCTGGTGAAAAACCGTTGTCTGGATTATATTCGTCATCAGGCAGTAGCCGATGAATATAAACAGGAACAAAAAGCAAAACTTGCAGCGTTGGAAGAGTTGGATTATACTTTTTCATCGGAAGAAGAGCTGGAAGAGATTATTCATGAGGCAATAGACAAATTACCTGAACGATGCCGTGAAGTTTTTTTGAAAAGCCGTGTGGAGGGAATGAAGAATAAAGAGATCGCCAAAGAGTTGAATATTTCTGTAAATACGGTAAATAGCCAGATTGTTGTAGCACTAAAGCGGTTGCGAATAGAGTTAAAAGATTATCTTTCATTGTTCTTTTTTCTGGTATAAGTGTTCTGATAAAGTCGTAGAAAGATTATCTGTAAGCAACGCACTGCGTTAAAAAATATTTATTTATAAAATCTTTATAGTTACTGTTGTAAATATAATCGTTCTTTATATAAATTTTTGAAGGACATGCAGGAACTAATAGCTAAATATTTTGAAGGCACAATTACGGTTGAAGAGCGAAAGCAGTTATTTGATGCTATGGAACACGATGCTGATCTGAAGCGTGAATTCATATCAATAAAAAGTGTCTCCGGACTTGTTTCCTGGTTGCCTTCTCATCATGATACTCCTGAGGCAATAGGCAAACTGTTAGATTTCAAAAAATCCCGTCAAAAGAAAAACTCGTCGTTTTTTACTCCCTGGATCATTACCGGATATGCAGCTACTGCTTGTATTGCTATTCTTGCTACCTGGTTTATCATGACTTGTATGCCCGGAAAACAGAAAGAGGCAGAAGCCTTGGCTTATGAACAGATATCTACTCCGGCAGGACAACGTGTCTGTGTTACTTTGCACGACGGCACAGTTGTATGGCTTAACGCACACTCAACACTTCGTTATCCGAATCGTTTCGATAAACGTATTCGGAAGGTGGAACTGGATGGCGAGGCCTTCTTTGAGGTAAAACATGATGTTGGGAAGCCGTTTATTGTGTCAACCGACAAGGCCAGTATCCGTGTTACCGGCACAAAGTTCAACGTGTTTGCTTATAAAGAAAGTCCCGAGTTCAGCACTTCGCTTGTGGAGGGCTCGGTAAGCGTGTTTACGACCGGTCAATCTGTTCGTCTGCGTCCGCATGAGATCGCTACATTAGTTGGAAAGCGATTTGTAAAATCACAATACACTAATTCGGACTTCTTGTTGTGGAAAGAGGGTATTTATTCTTTTGATGATGTTCCGTTTAATGAAATTGTAAAAAAGTTGGAGTTGTATTACGATATTCGGATCGAACAAAATAATCGGAACCTGTCTGGTTTTCGCTTCAGTGGAAAGTTTAGGCAACGTGACGGGGTAGTGAGCGTTTTGAGGACAATGCAGAAGATCCATTATTTTGCATTTAGGAAAGATGATGAGCTGAATAAGATAACGATAAGATAAATGAAATGTTGAACAAATAAAATCTTTGCCTATGAAGTAAAAAAAAAAGAATAAAAACCGATGAATGTTGCAGCATCCACCGGTTTGGCTAACACAAAATTTCAATTACAAAACAATTAAAAATTAAGTATTAACGAGAAAACAAACAAAGGTATGAAAAATGAACCGAAATTTCTAAAAATCATGAGAATTTCAACTTTTCTCCTTTTCCTTTGTATTTTTTCATCTTTCGCAGC
>JAQWBH010000269.1 GCA_028707405.1 Parabacteroides sp.
GTATCATTTAAATATATTTTATTTTCTGAATGGTAGTGTAACTGGCAAGTATGGAGAAGTATATACATATCGTACTGCTTTTGCCCTTGAAACGCAACATTATCCGGATGGTCCTAATCATCCGAATTTTCCTACGGCAGTACTTAAACCGGGAGAAGTTTATACGCAAACTTGTATTTATAAGTTTTTTACAAAATAATTTAAAATTGACTGTTTACTTATTTTATTTGAATTCATAAAATAAAATATATTTAAATGATACTTATATGAAATCTTCTTCATGTAAAATAATTTTCGTTTCTATTCTCAGTTTCTTCATAGGAAGTCTTCCAATCTCGGCCAAACTGATTATGCCTGTTTTGTTTTCCGACAATATGGTCTTGCAACAAAAAACCGAGGCTCCCATATGGGGTCAATGTAAATCCATGCAAAAAGTTAAAGTAAAAACAAGCTGGGACAATAAAACCTACGAAACAATCTCAGACCGTACGGGTAACTGGAAACTTAAAGTACAAACTCCCCTTGCCGGCGGACCTTATACGATTACAGTTTCGGCTGAAAAAACGATACGATTAAACGATGTGATGATTGGGGAAGTATGGTTGTGTTCCGGTCAGTCAAATATGGAAATGCCATTGGCAGGTTGGGGAAAAATTTCAAATTTCGAAAATGAAGTTGCATCAGCCGATCATCCTAATATCAGGTTATTTCAAGTTGAAAAGGCAACTGCTTTACAACCTGTGTCAGGTTTGAGAGCGATGGGAGGCTCATGGCTTGTTTGCAGCCCGAAATCAATTTCAGAGTTCTCGGCAACAGCATATTTCTTTGCAAAGAATCTCAGTAAAAAATTAAAAGGAATTCCAATAGGGCTTATACATACATCATGGGGGGGAACTCCGGTCGAGGCATGGACAAGCTCACAATCACTGATGCTTTTACCTGATTTTAATGATTATCTTAGAGCGTTAAAGGAAGTACCGATCGATTCTATTGAACAAAAGAAATATCTTGACAATCAATTGGAAGCATGGAAAGTACAAATCCAAAATAAAGATATGGATCGTGGTTATAAAAACGGTATAGCAAAATGGATTCAAACCGATTATGATGACGAAGGCTGGAAAACGATGAATGTTCCCCAATCATGGGAAGAACAAATGCTCAAGAATTTTGATGGTGTAGTATGGCTTAGAAAAACAATAGACTTACCGGAATCGTTGAAAGGAAAAGATTTGAATCTAAATTTAGGAACTATAGATGATAATGAAATAACTTTTTTCAACGGGCAGCAGATTGGGACTACAGATGGCTGGGATCATAACCGGGCTTATACTGTTCCGGGAAACCTGGTTAAAGTTGGAAAAAATGTAATTACAGTCAGAGTCTTTGATTCAGGCGGTAGTGGTGGCTTTTACGGCGATCCTCAAAAAGTCTTCCTTGCTTCGGGTGAAAAGACATTTAATCTATCTGGAAGCTGGAAATATAGCATTGGTTTCAATTTGAAAGAAATAACAGCCCCTATAATTACCCAAAACCAGTCGCAGCCGTCACAATTGTTTAATGCTATGATTAATCCTTTGGTTCCATATGCCATACGAGGGGCAATTTGGTATCAAGGAGAAGCAAACGTTGACCGAGCCAAACAATATAAACTTTTATTTCCGCTTATGATATACGATTGGCGTAAACAATGGAATGACGATTTTCCTTTTTATTTTGTTCAACTTGCCAATTATTTAAAAAGTGATGACAAGCCACAGCCATCGCCATGGGCTGAGTTGCGTGAAGCCCAGCAAAATGCACTTTCGCTTGATAATACCGGTATGGCCGTCACAATTGATATTGGCAATCCGGACGATATCCATCCAAAAAATAAACAGGAAGTAGGTCGTAGGCTAGCTTTACTTGCAACAGTAGGTATATATGGGCAACAGGAAGTTTCAAGCGGTCCCCGATATGAATCCTATAAGATTCATGGTTCAAAAATTATTCTCACATTCAGTTCCGTTGGCGGAGGATTAAAATCACGGAACCGAGAAAAAATATCGGGATTCGCTGTTGCGGGGGTAGATAAAAAATTCTATTGGGCGAATGCTGAAATTCAGGACAAAAAAGTAATCTTATCATGTCCCGAAGTCGAGTTCCCTATTTCGGTTCGTTACGGTTGGTCAAATAATCCCGCTTGTAATTTATATAATGCGGAGAATCTTCCGGCAGCTCCTTTCCGTACCGACGATTGGGATGAATAAAATAATTTACTTGTTTTTATCGGACAACAATTATAACAAGATTCATATTTAATCAAAATGAAAAAAATAATATTTTCAGTTATTTGCATCATCCTATTTTGTGATTTCATTGCTTGTTCAGAGATCAAAGAAACTGAAAGAGAAGTTCCTGTTATCTTTGATACAGACCTTGGAAATGATGTTGATGATATTATGGCCTTGCAGATGCTTTATAATTATGAGAATAAGGGTAAAATCAATATAGTTGGAATAACAATAAGTAAATCTAATCCTTATACTATTCAATACATAGATGCATATAATCGTTTTAATAAGAAGTATGACATTCCTATAGGGTATGTCTACGATGGGCAGAACAAAGATGATGGAAAATATCTGCGCCAGACACTGGATACAATGATTGACGGAAAGAAGATACTTTATCCAAATCTTTCAATATCAGATAGTTTACCACAAGCATATATTTTACAAAGAAGGTTACTTTCTGAGCAACCGGATAGCTCTGTTATTTTTATTGTCGTTGGTCCAGACACAAATATTAAAAGATTGCTCGAATCAAGATCTGATCAGTATAGTGACCTTAATGGCGTTGAATTGGTGCGAAAAAAAGTTAAACTGCTTGTGGTTATGGGAGGTAATTTTGATATTCCGTCCCGTAATTTTCCCGAATGGAATATCATACAAGATATTCAAGCCTCGCGGGTAATGTTTGCAAACTGGCCGACAAAAATTGTAGCAAGCGGTTATGAAGTAGGCCAGAAAATTCTTTTTCCACATCAAAGTATCCTAAAGGATTTTCCAGAAGCATATAAAAATCCATTATGCGTTTCATACAAATTATTTGAAAAGATGCCGTACGATAGACAAACATGGGATTTAACCGCTGTACTTTACGCAACCAATCAAAAATCAAATTTCTTTGATATTTCCGAATCTGGTTATATCTCCGTTGATGAAAAAGGAAATAGCCAATTTTCTCCTTCGAAAAAAGGAAAACATTATTATTTATCAATCAAAGATGACCAGATACCTAATACATTGGGCGAACTTATTTATAGTGTTACTGGTAGAAATAAATAATTAGAAACGAATTATTTGTAAACCTAAATGTCTCAAAAATAACCAATGGCGTATTAGTAAATAACTTTAAAAATAATATTATGTTCATTGTCGAAAATTATCAATTAGCTGTAATGCTTTGCTTTATCACAATGCTTTGTTGGGGTTCTTGGGGTAATACCCAGAAATTAGCTGGCAAGACTTGGAGGTACGAACTTTTTTATTGGGATTATGTAATCGGAGTGTTGTTATTATCTTTGATAATGGCATTTACTTTAGGTAGTATTGGTGAAAACGGAAGGAGTTTTATTCCGGATATAAAACAAGTTGAGACAGGTTATTTCCTTTCTGCACTTGCAGGTGGAGCCATTTTCAATTTGTCTAATATATTGTTATCAGCATCTGTTTCTATCGCCGGTCTTGCAGTAGCGTTCCCTTTAGGAGTTGGATTGGCACTTGTTTTAGGTGTAATGATAAATTACTTCAATGCACCTAAAGGGGATCCTTCCTTATTATTTCTCGGTGTCGCATTGGTTGTTGTGGCTATTATTGTCAATGCCTTAGCATATAAGAGAATGGGCAATAATAATGAGCAGAAGTCAAAGACTAAAGGCCTTTTGTTGGCATTGGTTGCAGGAATTTTAATGTCCACTTTTTATCGTTTTATTGCTGCCTCAATGGATCTTAATAACTTTAATTCTCCCGAAATAGGCAAAATGACACCATACACAGCAATGTTTGTTTTTGCATTGGGAATGTTTTTAAGTAATTTTATAATCAATACGATAGTCATGCGTAAGCCATTCGTAGGTTCCCCAACGACTTATAAGGATTATTTCAGTGGAAGTCCTAACACCCACATGGTTGGAGTACTTGGAGGTCTTATTTGGGGCCTTGGTAATCTATTGAGTCTTATTGCTGCAGAGAAAGCAGGAGCGGCAATTTCTTATGGATTAGGCCAGGGGGCAACATTGGTTGCTGCATTTTGGGGAGTTTTTATTTGGAAAGAATTTAAAGGTGGAGGTAAAATAGTAAATATTTTAATTTCTTTCATGTTTATTTTGTTTCTTCTTGGTTTATCAATGATCGTCATAGCTGGTAAAAATTAATTATAAAGATAATCTCACATTTTTTAGCTTGTACGGTCTTCATGTTATTTGAGCTTTCGTTTAAATTCTTAGTTTATGAATAGAATATTATTGATTGGTTTATTACTGATATTTACGATACAAACAAAGGCTCAAAATTTCTTTAAGCCTGAGAAAATGGTTGAAACCGGAGTCTATTATTATCCGGAAGCATGGAATCCTGATCAATGGGATAGAGATTTCAAGAAAATGGCAGATATGGGCTTTGAATTTACTCATATGGCGGAATTTGCATGGGCACAAATTGAACCGACTGAAGGTCAGTTTGATTTTAAATGGCTTGATAAGGCCGTGGAACTTGCTGCAAAGTATAATTTGAAAGTAATTATTGGTACTCCTTCAGCTGCCCCACCAGTTTGGTTAGTGCGTAAATATCCTGAAGTTTTAATTGAAATGTCATCAGGTCAAACAGGTCAACTTGGTACCCGCCAATATTGTTCATGGTCGAATCCGAAATACAGAGAACTCACAACCAAATTGGTAGCTGCAATGGCAAAACATTTTGGCAATGACAAACGTATTTGGGGTTGGCAAATTGACAATGAACCTTCTCACTATGGTACCTATGATTTTAGCCCGTCAGCTCAATCTAATTTTAGAAAGTGGCTGAAAAAGAAATACGAAACCGTCGATAAATTGAATAATGCCTGGGGGACAGCTTTTTGGTCGGGAATCTACACCGATTTCAGCCAAATTGAGATTCCTAATGTTCAACGGCTGGTGTCCGGATCAGGAAGTCCTATATCATTAGTTGATTTTAAGCGGTTTAGTGCAGATGAATGTGCTGAATTTATTTCTATGCAATATCATATTTTGCACGAAAGTATTTCAAAATCACAGTTTGTAACTACTAATTATATGCATCTTCACACGGATGTTGATCCTTGGAGGAACAAAGATCTCGACTTCATCTCTTACACTATGTATCCGGTAGCAGGATATACAAAAGGTATTGGCGATCAAGGCTTCCGGTTGGGTGATCCATGGAGAATTTCGTACGCAAATGATTTTTTTCGCCCGCTAAAAGGTGTAACCGGAGTTATGGAACTTCAACCTGGTCAGGTTAATTGGGGTTATTATAATCCCCTCCCGTATCCGGGTGCAGTGAGAGCGTGGTTATGGAATTCCTTTGCCGGTGGTCTTAATTTCATTTGCTCCTATCGATTCCGTCAACCACTATTTGGTAGTGAGCAATTTCATTACGGCATGGTAGGAACTGATGGTGTAACTGAACTTAGCGGAGGACAAGAATATCGTCGGTTTATGAAAGAAATTCGAGAGCTTCGGAAATTTTACAAACCCAACATGCCCATGCCAACCGAATATGCAGCTCGCAAAACGGCTTTGCTATATAATCCGGATAATTTGTGGGAAACAGAAGTGCAGAAACAAACTTACCAATGGGATGAAATCGGCTTAATTACAAGATATTATTCTGCCTTGAAAACCCTATGCATTCCCGTGGATATAATTGGTGAGGATCGTGATCTTTCAACTTATCCTGTTGTAATTGCTCCGGCTTACCAAATGGTTGACAGGGAATTGATTGAAAAATGGAGAAAATATGTGGAAAACGGTGGTCAACTGATTCTTACATGTCGAACCGGCCTAAAAGATCGCAACGGACATCTATTTGAAGCACCTTGGGCAGACGCAATTACAAGTTTGATCGGAGCAAAAATTTCTATGTACGACGAACTCAGTAAAGAAACAAAAGCTGAGGTAGCTTTCAATGGACAAAAATACCTGTGGAGTATTTGGGGTGATATATTGGAACCCTATTCCGGAACTGAAACCTGGGCTACTTATGCCAATCAGTTCTATGCAGGAAAATCGTCTGTCGTTCATAGAAATTTAGGAAAGGGATCGGTAACATATATAGGTGTAAACACTGAAGATGGTAAACTGGAAAAGGAAATTTTGAAGAAAACATATAACGTAGCTCATATAAGTACCAACGAACAACCCGAAGGTGTGATGGTTAATTGGCGGGATGGATTTTGGGTCTCAATCAACTATTCTTCTACGAAAGTAAATATAAGCATACCAAAAGATGCTAAAATAATCTTAGGTTCACAGGAACTCGACATAGCAGGGGTTGCTGTTTGGCTTGACCTTTCG
>JAQWBH010000270.1 GCA_028707405.1 Parabacteroides sp.
CAAAGAGGTTTTCGGTTATTTGATGGAACTTTCGCAGAATAGGCATTTTACGCTGATAATAGATGAATTTCAAGAGTTTCGCAACATTAATTCTTCCATTTACAGCGAAATGCAAAATATTTGGGATGCGAATAAAAACAGAAGCCAACTTAATCTTATTCTGTGTGGTTCTGTTTATTCGCTCATGAAACAAATCTTTGAAAATTCCAGGGAGCCTCTTTTTGGCAGGGCAACAGCCAGAATACAAGTTAGATCATTTTATCTTTTTACAGGCGGTGTTGCTAAATATGTCGAGTTGTTGGCAGATGCAAAAGCGTTCACCCTGGAGAGCATTGTAAACGAGGTTTTTTCGGAAAACTCTCTTTTCCTGGATGAAGGCTATTTCTCCATTCTTTCGCTTATTGCCTTGTCCAAAACCTCACGTCCGGAAATAGAATCCGTTTTGAACATGAATATCGGCGGTTTTCTGGATAAATTGGAGAATGAATACGGTCTTATAACCAAGGTTCGTCCCATTTTGTCAAAACCTGCCGGAAAAAACGTGAAATATCGACTCAACGACAATTTTCTGAATTTCTGGTTTCGGTTCATTTATAAATACAGCGGTGCTGTGGAAACAGAAAGTTTTGATTATTTGAAAAGTATAGTCAATCGCGATTACACGACATACAGCGGACAAATATTGGAGCGGTATTTCCGCGAAAAAATAATGAAAGAAGAAAATCTTTCGGCAATCGGCTCGTATTGGGAGAGCGGGAATCAGAATGAGATCGATATTGTAGCAATTAACGAATACGAAAAGACAGCAATCATTGCCGAAGTGAAACGGCAAAAGGACAAAGTAAGTTTGGAGATTTTGCGTGAAAAAGCAAGAAACCTTGTAAATAAAGAACTTGCAGAATATAAAATTGAGTATCGAGCCTTATCGATCGAAGATATGTAAAAATAAACATGAAATTAAATTATTCCGATATCAAATTCAGACACCATCCTTGCCCATACAGGCCAAGGATTACGACTATAACCTGAACGGCGTCTTCTTCAAGGATCTAAAGATAGCCGATCCGGAAGTTTACATGGACGGATATTCATAAACGTCTTGGTCTTGAAAAGGGTAAATATATTCTGCTCTCTGCACATCGAGAAGAGAACATCGATATTGAAAAAAACTTTTTATCTCTTTTCAATGCCATTAATGTGATGGCATTCTCGATATTCTGGTCAATGCGCTCAAACAACTCTATCAATTCAATACCGAAATAAAAGTTATCGGTATCCGCCATTGAGATAAACTGTATCTTGTTACGAAATATACCTTGGCCCAGCCAAAGGCGGTCACTGGGAGATCACCGGCCAAACCGGAGAAACCAAACCTGCAATGTCAGGAAAATCGAATAAATAACAAAAGAAGAACTACTTGCTAAACTGACCAGTATCAGAGGCTCAAAGAGAGTTACCCAAGACAATCTGGGAGACATTGGAAAATGAGACAGTGTGGCTTAATAGGCAAACATATCAACAATGCTTTAAAGGAGGATCCATACGTTCACATTTTGATAAATACTTAGCTATGACTATAGAAGAAATCAAGCAACTCATTTTCAAGGACGAACATCGTCAGTTGGAAATGAAGAAGACTACCGGCGAATTGAAAGACGGTATGCACACTGCTTGTGCTTTCTTGAACACCGATGGTGGGTGGCTGATTATTGGCATTGCGCCAACATCGTTGAAGATTCTAGGTCAGGAGGTAACAGACAATACGCAACGTGAGATTGCTAAATATCTGACAGGTATTGAACCTGCTGTGAACGTAAATGCTGAATATATTGATGTACCCGACCACCCGGGCAATAAAGTCATAGCAATGTATTTCGAAGCATTTGTATGGGGACATCAACCATATACCTACAATAGTCGGCCTTATTATAGAGTTGAGAGTACCACCAAGTTAATGACACGTGATATGTTTGAAGAGCGCATCCGTGCAGGCAAGCCTAAATACTTTGCATGGGAGCGACAGAAAGCCGATCGCGTAAATATCAGCGATTTGAACGAGGAACGTGTGCGTGGTGCAATCCGTTTGGGTGTAGAGCGTGGACGCATGATGGCTTCGGCTATGACAGAACCATTAGAGAAAGTGCTTGACAAACTGCAGTTGCTCACCGATGGTGTGCCAAACAATGCGGCTGCAGCCCTATTCAGCACAAATATATTCGACTACACACAATTCCGTTTGCGAATGGCTCGTTTTCGGGGTACCGATAAAAATTCATTTATCGACAACCAACGTGCTGAGGGTAATTTCTTTGACTTGCTTGATGCCGGTATGGCATTCTTCTTCAAACACCTTTCACTGAGTGGCAAGATTGTCGGCTTTGTGCGCGAAGAGCATCTGGAAGTACCAGCCGAAGCACTTCGCGAAGCACTTATCAATGCACTCTGTCATCGACAATATGAGAAATTCAACCTTACCATTGGCATTGCTATTTATGACGATCGTATAGAAATAGAGAGTCCGGGCATTTTGCCTCCTCAGCTTACGACTGAGACCATCAAGCAGCCACATATTTCTTATCCCTACAACCCCATTATAGCAGAAGTGTTGTTCAAAACAACCTTTCTTGAAAACTGGGGTTCCGGCGCAGGACGTATTATGGATGCTTGCAAAGCTCAAAACGTGGAAGTACCAACATGGACCACGCAGGGCGGTTTTATTATCGTCACATTCAAACGACCTGCAAAGGAAGTTGTCACCCAAGTTTGGGGGCAAAAGGATACAAGTACGACCCAAGTACGATACAAGCACGATACAAGTACGGTACAAGTACAAACGCTTATCAAATCAATGTCCGAAGATTATATGACTACAAAAGAGATGATAGAAGCATGTGGCTTAAAAAGCAGAATGAGATTTGTTGAATATTATATAAATCCGGCATTGTCAGGCGGGGTAATAGAGCGTAAATATCCCGACCAGCCCAATCATCCCAGACAGCAATATCGCTTGACGGAGAAAGCCATAGAGTGGAAGAAATCAAAATGATCATCTTCTGTAAACGTCATAGAAAACAGAATAAGAAAAGTACAAAACATATAAAGTAATGTCAATCTTTAAAGACAAAACCCTCCTCATTACCGGTGGAACCGGTTCTTTCGGAAACGCCGTGTTGCGACGATTCCTCGATTCTGATATTAAAGAGATTCGCATTTTTAGTCGCGACGAAAAGAAACAGGATGACATGCGTCATCGATTGCAGAACCCGAAAGTTCAGTTCTATATAGGCGATGTACGCAATCGCCAATCGGTTGATAACGTCATGCAGGGTGTGGATTTTATATTTTCTGCTGCAGCCTTAAAGCAGGTTCCGAGTTGCGAGTTTTTCCCGATGGAGGCCGTACATACCAATGTGGAAGGAACCAACAATGTGCTCGAATCGGCCATTGCGCACGGTGTAAAGAACGTTGTCGTGCTTTCTACCGACAAGGCCGCATACCCCATCAACGCCATGGGGATCAGCAAGGCCATGATGGAGAAGGTGGCTATTGCAAAAGGCCGCCAATTAGGACAATGTGCTGCAACGACTATCTGTTGTACCCGTTACGGCAATGTGATGGCATCCCGAGGTTCTGTCATTCCACTTTGGGTCGATCAGATCAGGAGCGAAACACCCATTACCATCACCGACCCCAACATGACCCGCTTCATGATGACGCTTGATGATGCTGTCGATCTGGTGATGTATGCTTTCGAACATGGTGCAAATGGTGATCTCTTTGTTCAAAAAGCCCCCGCTGCTACCCTCGATACTCTGGCCAATGCACTTAAACAACTCTATCAATCCGATACAGAAATCAAGGTAATCGGTACTCGTCACGGCGAGAAACTCTATGAAACTCTTGTCACCCGTGAAGAAATGGCAAAAGCTATTGATATGGGTAATTATTACCGTATCCCTTGCGATACCCGTGATCTGAACTATGACAAGTTTTTTGTGGAAGGTGATGAAGAAGTTTCCAGAATCGAAGATTATCACTCCCATAACACGACTCGACTTGATATTGAAGGCATGAAGCAATTGCTTCTAAAACTACGTTTTGTACGCGAAGACCTCGGTTTGCAGGAAAAGTCACAAATAAAAGAAATCCGAAGCGAATAGTGCCATGAATATACTTGTTACCGGAGCCAACGGTTTTGTTGGAAAAAATCTCTGTGCTGAACTTAAGAATATCAGAGATGGAAAAGACAAATCATTTGGTACCCTGAAAGTGGATGAAATTCTTGAGTTTGATATTGATACCGATCCCACTTTGCTCGATACGTACTGCCGAAAGGCTCATTTTGTTTTTAACCTGGCAGGTGTCAACCGTCCAAAAGATCAAGGCGAGTTTATGACCGGTAATTTCGGCTTTGCCGGTACTTTACTTGACACACTGAAGAAATACAAGAACACTTGCCCTGTAATGATTAGTTCCTCTACACAAGCGGTTCTTGATAACCCTTACGGACAGTCCAAGAAAGCCGGTGAAGAGCTTATGTTCCAATATTCAAAGGAAACACAAGCGAAGGTGCTTGTCTACCGTTTTCCGAACCTTTTCGGTAAGTGGTGCCGCCCTAACTACAACAGTGCTGTGGCAACCTTTTGTTACAATATTGCTCATGATTTGCCTGTTACCATCAGCAATCGTGAAAATCAGTTGAATTTACTCTATATTGATGACTTGGTGGCTGAGATGATTCATGCGCTGCAAGGGCAGGAACATCGTGAAGGTAATTACTGTTGCGTGCCAACTGTACATACCGTCACTCTCGGGCAAATTTTTGACTTGCTCAGTTCGTTCAAAGAAAGCCGCAAGACATTGGAAGTGCCTAATATGGGTGATGCCTTTGTTAAAAAACTCTATGCGACCTATCTTTCCTACTTGCCTGAAAATCGGTTTTCCTATCCCCTCAAAATGAATGTGGATGAAAGAGGCAGTTTTACCGAGATTATGCGTACACTCGATCGTGGACAGTTTTCCGTCAACATTAGCAAACCCCATATCACGAAGGGCAGCCATTGGCACCATACCAAGAATGAAAAGTTTGTTGTGGTGAACGGCAAAGGGGTTATCCGCTTCAAGAAGATTTGTGATCCTGATGCAGAAATCATCGAATACTACGTTTCCGGTGAAAAAATGGAGGTTGTGGACATTCCGACAGGCTATACCCACAACATCGAAAATCTTGGCGAGACAGATATGGTCACTTTTATGTGGGCCAACGAAACCTTTGATCCTGAAAAGCCCGATACCTTTTCTGAACCTTTAGAAAATAAATGAAAACGCCAATGAATATCAGGTTAGATTACACAGATATTAAGTTCAAGGATAACGGTAAGCTCAAACTATTAATAATAGTTGGTACCAGACCTGAGATTATACGTCTCTCAGCTGTCATCAACAAGTGTCGTCAGTATTTTGACACCATTCTTGCCCATACAGGCCAGAATTACGACTACAACCTGAACGGCGTCTTCTTCAAGGATCTAAAGATAGCTGATCCGGAAGTTTATATGGATGCGGTGGGCGACGACCTTGGAGCCACGATCGGCAATATAGTTAGCTGTAGCTATAAACTCATGGTAGCCGTACAGCCCGATGCTCTTTTAATATTGGGTGATACAAATAGTTGCCTTTCTGCTATTTCAGCCAAGCGATTGCATATTCCTATTTTTCACATGGAAGCAGGCAACCGCTGTAAAGATGAATGCCTGCCGGAAGAGACAAACCGCCGCATTGTTGACATTATTTCAGATGTCAACATGTGCTACAGTGAGCATGCCCGCCGTTATCTTGCTGAGAATGGGTTGCCCAAAGAACGGACTTACGTCACAGGATCTCCTATGGCAGAAGTACTTCATGCTAACCTTTCAGAAATCGAAGCCTCTGATATTCATAAACGACTTGGTCTTGAGAAAGGCAAATACATTCTGCTCTCTGCCCATCGAGAAGAAAACATTGATACTGAAAAGAACTTTGTATCCCTTTTTAATGCAATTAACTCCATGGCAGAAAAGTACAATATGCCGATCCTGTACTCCTGTCATCCACGTTCCAGGAACCGACTCGAAGATAGTGGCTTCAAATTAGATAAAAGGGTAATACAACATGAACCTCTTGGCTTTCATGATTACAACTGCTTGCAGATGAATGCTTATGCTGTTGTTTCAGATAGCGGAACTCTCCCGGAAGAATCGAGCTTTTTCATCAGTGTGGGTTATCCTTTCCCTGCAGTATGTATTCGTACATCTACCGAGCGTCCAGAGGCAATAGACAAGGCCGACTTCATTATCGCCGGCATTGACGAGAAGAGTCTTCTTCAGGCCGTCGATACAGCAGTATCTCTTTATAACGATGGTAATCACGGAATTCCAGTGCTTGATTACATTGATGAAAATGTGTCAACGAAGGTGGTCAAAATCATCCAAAGTTATGTGGGAGTTGTAAATAAGATGGTTTGGCGTAAGCTTTAAACAACATGAAGATACT
>JAQWBH010000271.1 GCA_028707405.1 Parabacteroides sp.
TGCTCTTCAGCTACTTTACATAGTTCTTTGTTTAATAAGGCCTGTAGATAACTCGACGCAATATTAATAGCCAGATCGTCCTTTGCTTTCTGCAAGTCGGCCATAGCCGCCTTAAAGTTCAGCTTCGAGAGCTTATACTGATTAGGAATACGCATGCCGGTATACAACGGAACATCGGTGCTCAAGCTTAAACTGCTGTTGCTGCTGTGAGTGTTATTATATGTGTTATCAAGCGGTGAAGCAGCGCGTCCCCAACTCCAGCTTTGTTGTGCCGAACCACTCAACTGCGGTAAGCGGGCCCATTTGTTGGTGTTGACATCGATCTCGCTTTCAGTGGCCGTTACGACACTTTGTCTGACAGTGACATTGTGGGCAATGGCATATTCAATGCATTGCTCCAAAGTCCATGTTACGGGTGCCGCCGTCGCTGTCTGAGCTTCAGACTGCCACGAGCACAAGCCGAAGATCAATGCAGTTATTATGTATTTATAACTTCTCATGACCCAAATCTTTACTTGTTGTTATTATTATTATTATCCTTCGAGATCACATCGCCTCTGACTCTGTCGCCCGCTTTCAATCCGCTCTTTATCTCGATATTGATGCCGTCGCTCATACCGGTCGTAACGGTTTGTTTGCGGAACTTTTGTGACGGAACGCTATCGGTCATCACATATACGCAGGGCGTCTTGGTAGAGAAATCGACCGCTCCTTCAGGAACAGAGACTACCTTCAGGGCTTTTTCCAGAGTGACTGTCGCATTGGCCGAATAACCCGAACGTATCTGTGCGTTGTTCACCTTCACTGCGGCTTTAATTTCAAACTGGTTGGCTCCATTCTGCTTCGTCGCTTTCGGAGAAATGTATTCCAGCGAAGCATCGAAAGTCAGATTCTGCAAAGCGCCGATCGTCAGCTTCAGCGGCATACCTTCGTGAAGCAAACCGACCTCAGTCTCATCAATATTGCCATCAAAAATCATATCGTTCATATCGGCAACGGTAGCAATCGTCGTACCGTCATTAAATGTATTACTCATGATGACGGAGTTTCCTTTCTTTACCGGAACATCCAGAATCAGACCGTCTATGGTTGAACGAATCAGCGTGCTGCTGAAAGATGCGCTGTTTTTGGTGATTCCTTCGCGTACAATCTGCAGATTGTCGGTAGCGGTCTTTGTCTCTTCCGTTGCCGTCTTCCAGGTAACCTGACTCTTCTCAAAATCTTCGCGGCTGATCAATTTGTCATCGAAAAGCTTTTTCATTCGTCCGTACTCATTCTGAGCTTGAGATTCGTTGATCTTCGCAATCCGAAGACGATTCTCGGCTGCATTGAGTGTACCCAATTCCGGAATCACACGCACTTTGGCTATCACTTCGTCCTTACGCACTTTCTCGCCTGCATGCTTATAGATATCGCTGATAATACCTGAAATCTGAGGCTTGATAAGAATCTCATCGCGCGGGACAATCGTACCCGTAGCGACTGTACTCTTTTCGAGATCGGAAACGGTTGCTTTATAGATCTCATACTTTACCTCTTTAGGCTTCGACTTGTTATAAAGGAATGCAAATGTTCCTACGAAGATTAATGCCACAATAACAAATAAGGCAATTTTTACATACTTCTTCATAAATATACTTTTTATTATTTCATTCAATATTCATATTTATTCTCATTCGTCGCGTATTGCGTCAATAGGCTTAATATTCATGGCGCGAAGAGCGGGAGCCAGACCTGCCAGCAATCCTAACACGGTCAACAAGAAGGCTACACCCAACGCTGTCCAGAATGAAACCTGAAACATAATATCACTAAAAGTATCTCCTGAATTTACGCCCACTTCAAGAACCTGAAGCACCAGCACCGCAAACGAGATGCCGGCCATTCCCGCGACTAACGTAAGCACCATACTTTCCGAAAGGATCTGCTGAATAATATCGCGGGGACGGGCGCCGATAGCTCTGCGAATACCAATCTCCGTAGTCCGTTCGCGCACAGTCACCATCATAATATTGCTCACGCCAATGACTCCGGCCAGCAGAGTGCCTAATCCGACCATCCAGACCAGGACACGGACGCCTCTGAACAGATTGTCGACCATCGTGAATAAGGCTTCAGCATTCACCAGCGATACAGCCTGTTTATCATCAGGAGCGATCTTATACTTTTCTTTCAGAACCTTTTCTATATCTACCTGCAACCCCTTGACCTTGTAGCCCGGCTTTGCCAACACGCAAAGCAAATCGACGTTCTCGCCGCGATTGTATATCTTGTTAAAGGTAGTGTACGGAACTACAATACTCTGAGAAGCCTGGCCGTTAATATTCATATTTCCTTCGGACCCGCTCACACCGATTACCTGAAAATAGGTGCCATCAATACTAATATACTTCACGCACGGGTTCGTCTGTTTTCCAAAAAGTTGTTCATGCACGCGATGTCCGATTACGCATACTTTTCTGCTTTCAGAAATGTCGACGTCGTTAAGGAATCGTCCGAACTTGATTTTTTGATCTTCAATCTGATCGTATACCGGATAAAGTCCTTTCATCGTAAACTGCCCTTTCTTTTCCTGATAGGTGACATTGGCTCCGAAATTGGCATTAAACGCTGTAATTAATTGCAGTCCTTTTACGCGTTGGCGCAACAAATCAATATCGCTGTTCACCATATTCCAGCTGCGATCTTTCTTAAATCCTTTATATGCTTTGCTCGTAGACTGTGCAAAGATAAAACCCGAGTTGGTTGCAAAACCTGCAAAGTTTTGTGAAATCATTGATTGCAGTCCCTTACCTCCGCCAATCAGAACAATCAGCATAAAGATCCCCCAAAACACACCAAAAGCGGTCAGAAAACTACGGGTCTTGTTTCTTGTTATCGTCAGGAGAATTTCACTCCATGTATCTACATCCATTCTCATATGCTACTCTGCTCTTAATGCTTCGATCGGACGAATCTTCGTTGCCTTGCGGGCAGGGAAGAAACCGGCCAATGTCCCGGCAATGATTAATGTCAATGTGGCCTCAATGGCAACGCTTATATCAACAGTCGGATCGAGGAAAAACTTCGTTGAAGCAATCCCTATATCTACCGTCTGGTTTGCAAACAATTTATCCATCAACTCGGTACCAACAATGCCCAATACCATTCCTATATATCCGAACAGGGTAGTAATGGCAATACTCTCTGTAATAATCAGTTTCAAGATGGAAGAAGGTCTTGCGCCCAGAGCTTTCCTGATTCCGAATTCGCGCGTACGCTCGCGCACCGTAATCAACATAATATTGCTGACGCCTACAATCCCGCTCAACAAAGTCAGGATTCCGATAATCCATATCGCCGTATGAATAATATTCGAGCCCTGCTGTTGCTGAAGATAATTGGTCAAACGATTCCAAATCCAGATAGCCGAGTCGTCCAGAGGATCAAAGCGGTGAGCTTTCCCCATCACCTTGCGGTAGTCTTTCTCGAACTTATCATTAGCAACCTGTGTAGAAAGATTTTTCGTAGTGAATATCAGATTGCTGATCGAATCGCCTTTACAATAAATAAGCTGCACTGTTGAGAATGGAACATAGGTATCGGCTTGCTCGTTGTCTCCCGAATTAGTATAGATTCCCACCACCTTATACATTACGCCGCTAGCCTGCACGTATTGACCGACAGGATCTTCATTATGTAAGAAAAGAGTCTTTGCCGTTTTCTGGTGAAGTATCATCACTTTACGATTACTTTCCAGATCCGTTTCATTAATGAAGCGTCCTGAGGAAATTTTCACATCCTCCGTTTTCGTAAAATTAGGATAAACACCTATCAGAGATGTCTTTACATATTCGGGACCATAACTAAGGGTCATGCTTCCGGACGAGATTGTTGCACCCGCCTTAATGATATTATCTTTGAAATTACGCTCCAGTATTCCTAGATCATTATTTTTGAATTGGATATCTCTTCCAATCGAAAGTCCTTCAAAAGCTTTTGAAGTATTACCCGGGAAAATTCGCATCGAATTCAGCATCCGGTTTGCGGAATCCTGTTCAAAGGTATGAATCAGGCCGTTGCCCGCTCCTAACAATATAATAAGAATGAATATTCCCCACGCCACAGAAAAACCGGTCAAAAACGTACGCAGCTTGTTACGCTTGATGGTTCCATATATCTCTTGCCAAAAATCTATCATCTGAACATGTGTTATTGATTATTACTTCATCAGCCCGTTAGAACCGAAAGGCGATGCATCATGATTGACATTTTCTTCTATAGCACCGATTATACCGTCTTTTATATGTATAATCTTATCCGTCTGATTAGCCACGCCGCTCTCGTGGGTGACAACAACAATAGTCATTCCCTGCTTATGCAGACCCTTCAAAATCTCCATCACCTCGATAGAGGTCTTACTGTCAAGTGCTCCCGTAGGTTCATCGGCCAGAATTACCTGAGGCTGTGTAATCAGAGCACGGGCAATAGCAACACGCTGTTTCTGTCCGCCGCTCATCTCATTCGGCATATGCATTGCCCAATCAGTTAAGCCCAGTCTATCCAAATATTCCATGGCCATTTTATTACGTTTCTTTCTGGAGATGCCTTGGTAGAAAAGGGGTAATGCGACGTTTTCCATCGCATTTTTGAAAGAAATCAAATTAAACGACTGAAAAATAAATCCAATCATCCGATTACGGTAATCGGCGGCACGAGTCTCACTCAAATCTCGAATAAGCTGCCCGTTTAGCATATACGTACCCGTATCATAAGTATCCAAAATACCGAGAATATTCAGCAGTGTTGATTTACCTGATCCCGACGAACCCATGATCGAAACCATCTCTCCTTTGTCTATATCCAGATTGATACCTTTTAATACGTGCAACGGAGCACCGTTATTGTACGTTTTGTTTATGTCTGTTAGCTGTATCATCATAATCGTTTACTTTATATTCTTATTAGACGCATAACCCGGCAAAAAAGTTACGTCACTTTTTATTATTTCTTCAATACGGAGCAAATATATGTATTAACTGCATACCATGTATTGCATAGTACCTATAATTACAATTTATTAACTTCATTACATATCACAAAACCGGGTATAATGATTTTACAAAGTAAATTGAAATTTCCTAATTTAAGGGATAAATTCATGAAAATTAATCGATTTACAATATCAGACATTACATATAATAATGTATACACTTTTTGAACGACAACGGTCACACCTCCGGTTCGTCTGTTATTGCTGTAATTGTCCGGGGTCGGATTGCCCGTTTCGACTATCAAATCAGCAGCTGAAATCAAAATTTAAACATTGTTCACAAATATATTTATCATTATACAGCCTGAACAATAAAATATATATACCTTTGCACAGATATTAAGGTGTAATTGTCTGCTTTTCGCCGGCAATTAGTAAAAGGGAATCCTGTGAAAGACAGGAGCTGTACCCGTAGCTGTAAGTCCTATAAAACCCACGCAATCCTATTGCCACTGACATGATGTATCTGTCGGGAAGGTCGCTGAAAGGGAGGACGAGCCAGAAAACCTGCCTTAATCAATTGGATACAATACCTCGGGTAAGGCATTGATAAATCGGAAACTGATGCATTATATTTCTATAAAAAAAAGATTATGCCTGCTTTGTGTCGGGCTGTTTTCGCTTGTGTCGGTGTCGGCTCAAGTAGATACCATAAATTATCATTCGCTTTCAGGCGTTGAAGTAACGGCGAAAGGCCGTCGTTCTGCAACGCGCGAGGCTACTCCACTGCAGATTATAAACAAAATAAATATCGAACGGCTGGGAATACAGGACCTGTCGGAGGCGGTGAAGCATTTTTCGGGTGTCACCGTTCAGGATTATGGAGGAATAGGCGGACTTAAAACCGTGTCGATACGCAGTCTGGGGGCCAAACATACGGCCGTAAGCTACGACGGTGTTGCCATCACCGATGCGCAAAGCGGACAAGTAGATATAAGCCGGTTCTCGCTTGATAACGTCAACGCCATATCGCTGTCTATCGGACAAGCCGACGATATATTCCAGACTGCACGCATGTATTCATCGGCCGGAGCGCTAAACATACAAACGGCAGCTCCTGAGTTTAAAATGAAAACGTTCAATCTTTTTGCAAAAATGAAAACGGGATCGTTCGGATTATATAATCCGGTTGTTCGCTACGAACAGCAACTGGGAAAACGATGGTCTGCTTCTGTCTATTCGGATTGGACAAAAGCGAACGGCGAATATGGATTCACATTCATGAACGGCAAAGAAAAAACAGTCGGAACGCGCTACAACAGCGATGTTAACGCCCTGCGACTGGAAGGCAACTTGTTCGGCAGCTTCAAAAACGGCGGGACTTTGCGTACGAAAATATATTATTATGATTCAGAGAGAGGACTGCCGGGAGCCGTAATCTTTTATAATACCAATGCAACAGAGCGATTGTGGGACAACAATTTTTTTACACAACTGAACTACGAGAGTCTGCTCACTAATGATTTGAGTTTTAGAGCAAATGCCAAATA
>JAQWBH010000272.1 GCA_028707405.1 Parabacteroides sp.
TGATATTGCCGTAGAATTAGCGAAAGTTCTATTTTATGCAGACCCACTTAACACCGATGCCTTAGACATCCAGATCAAATCCTTGAAACGATTGAGCAGAACATACGAAGCTAAAAATGTGATGAGGGCATTCAATAAGGAATATCAGAAGGACTTCGGAGAAAAGTATGAGTACAAAAACAATGAGTAACTCAATCTTAAGAAAGGCATAATAACTCTACTATACAAGAGTATTTATTCCTGATTTTTGCTGTATACAAGGAACCTTTATAAATCCAAGAAGTCAAACATCTTGCTCTAAAAACAGATCAACGGTTGTCGAAGTATTCTCCATCATGAGCTCCCTGGACGTAGCCGGAACTATTCCCTTCTACTTGGATACGGCTAACATACGCACATTAAAGTAAGCTTATACTGAACGAAACATAATAAACCCCCGAAAGTTTTTATTTAACTTTCGGGGGTTATATCACTTTAGAACATCCTTCTATATACTAATTTATTAGGATTCAAAATTCATTAAACTTTTCATAAAAATTCAACTATCTTTGTCCTCCAGCCCACCATACAGGCTCAGTAAACACATAGGCTCCCGCACTATTACCAGTACCAAAGGCTGCTTTAACATTAGGATTAGAAACGACATCACTATTTCCATAAGGCAACCGTAATGGCCAACAATTAGATCCATTTACTGTATTGTTTGGATTAGTCATCTTTACATAATATGAACCATCAGTATAACGGCAACGACGCATATCATTATAAGTTTCCAACTGCTCATCACGTGTTTGGGCAATATATTTCTGTATCATAATTTCCTTAAGAGGATTAGCCCCATAACGATCTTTCAACGATACAAGATAATCTGATATTGTCGTATCTGTCAATTTTACTCCAGCGACACTCCCACCTGTATCGAAATAGTCGTCAATGGAAGCCGTAACAGCTGTTTCAAAGTCTGCTTTAGCATCTAGACCTAAACGGGCCTTACATTCTGCGAGTATAAAATACAGTTCAGATTTACTAAAAACATGAAGATAGGCTGCACCATTATTCAACCAAGCAGGAATATTAATCGCTTCTGTCTCTTCAGCCTGGTCTTTATTCCCTGGTATTCCTACAGCATCGGTTATCGGTACATTTTTACCATACTTATATTTAAGATTATATATTGGTTCCCGTGGGTCTTTTCGATCCAACAACAAATCATCAACGGTCTTCGATGATCCTATATATTCACGGCTCCAGAAATAAGCAGACCAAGAGTTATCTGCACCATTACCATTAAAGATATCCAAATTACAACCTGTAAAACCAGCAGCTATGGCTTCATTAGCTTCCTTGATCACCGTATTAAGCACTGCCTTATTACGTCCATAAGTATGAAGAAGATAACGAGCCTTTAAAGCATGGGCAAGTCCTTCCCATTTCGAAAGATCACCGGAAAAAAGGAGATCGTGTGATCCTACATTATCACCACCTTTAGCAAAATTGATCTGGGCACTATCCAGCAATTCAAATATATGATTGTAGATAATATCCTGTTTGTCAATCTTTGGAGCTGAAATATCGCCAAAACACTGAGAGCAAGGTATATCGCCATGAAGATCCGTTAAAGTTCCCCAGTTAAGAGCCTCTAAGGTTTGTTCCATACCCAGCAAATCATACTGATCAGCATTAACTCCACCCTCGGCACATTTACTTTTGATAACAACAAGATTATTCAAATTAAGATAAGTTGAATTCCATTCATTATCAAATGAAGTACTTGCGGACATTTCACTAAGTCTACGAATCTCCACATCTTTAAGCTGACCATTCCCTGTCCCAAAAAGTTGTTCAGTATAAGAAGAAACATACCATGCGTAACTTCCGCATAATACAGAATACACTGTTGCAACTTCTGCATCAGTAATCTGGAGTCTACCATCTACAACACCGGTTGAAGGATGCTGCTCATCTTTGTTTATTTTGGGTTCATCCGACATTTCGAGTGATACGGCAATCATGGAGGGCGTAAAGCCTTAGCATAAAATACCGTTCATCTCGGAATCCATATGCATTTCGTTTCATGACCTTGATCTTGTTATTAATGCCTTCGACTTTACCTGTAGAAATCTGGCAATCATACCAGGCCAAAATTCCACTTCTATATAGCATGAGCGTATTTGCCATCTTCACAAGTTGTGGAATTTTGCTTTCCCTTGCTTGCCTTACCCAGTCATATAGTACAGCTGAAGCCTGTTCCTTATTTGTTTGTGCCCAGATTTCTCTCATCTGCTCTTTCAAGTAGTAGGCTTTGGATAAAGGTTCATTCATGGCGAGCGCATTATCCAGCCGAGTCTTGTAATGCTTGTCAAATATATCCGCACCATTTCCTAAGAGCAGAAATCTTGTACCTTTAAGGACCTTGCGTTTATTGATATCCTTCTCCATAGCGTAAACCTTTCTTCTTATGTCGTCGAGATGTTCATTCATCAGCTTTACAACATGGAAATGGTCGAATACATGCACAGCACTAGGACAGTTCTCAAGGACAGAAGCAATGAAAGCAGCAGACAGATCTGTTGCTATATGTTCTATCTTTACCTTATGTCGTTTGACCCTTTTCCAAAACTTTTTGAGAGCGTCAATTCCTTTTCCATCACCCACATAGAGTATCCTGCCCGAGTCAAGATCAACGACAATAGTTTTGTATATATGACCCTTTCTAACAGCAAACTCATCAATGCCTATGTTCTTGACTCCTTTTAGGGAGGGCGGGCAATAGTGCCGCAATAGGTGGGTGGAATGTATCTCCTTTACCGTATTCCAAGAAATGCTCAGATGATTTGCAACATCCTGCAATGTCATTCCACGGAGGAGATCTACTACGTACTTGGCAAATCGATGGGTATACGAGCGGCTGCCTGTAGCAAAAGGGATATTCTCCTGCTGATCGTAGTCACATCCTTCATTCCTGCACTTGTATCGTTGTACTTTCATACGGATAAGAACTTTCTTGCCCCCGATTGGAAGACCGACAAAGTCTCTGATACGATATCCATTCTTGACCAAATGGAGTTTTCCGCATTTGGGGCATAAAAGTAATCGCTTTTTGCTTTGGACATGAAGAATAATTGTATTACCTTTGTATTCCTCTCTAGTACATTCGAGGCTGTAAAGCCCCCAAGCGTGATATAGAAAACTGCTGTTCATTGTTATATATTTGTTTGTGGAAATTCAAATATACACAATAAATTCAGTAGTTTTCTTCTTTTTCCTACAATCTTCTATCTATCACTCCATTTTTCGGAAGAACCTTATTTTGTCCATAATATCCTCAGAACAAGAAGACATAAATAAGACAGACGAAACAGACAAAGCTATCCCAAAAATATAATTAACCTTCATAATTGATTCAGTTTAATATTAATTTATGATTTAAAAGGTAAGCTTAAAACCACCACCAAAACTTGAGGTATTAGGGACAGAAAAACGTTCAAAGTAACCACTCATATTACCATTACCTTGTGAGCTTTCCGGATCAAGATCCGGCATCTTTGACCAAATCAGGATATTACGGGCAAAGCCATATACCGAAATATCGATATTACCAATCTTAGGCAACTTATAAGTCAATGTAACATCACGAAGTTTCCAGAAACTAGTATCATAAATTCCTGATTCTGTTACATCATAATAAGCTTGGTAATAATCTTGCTTACTTACTTCTACCGTATTTTTCTTTCCCGTGGCTTCATCTATACCTTCTGCCACCATTTTACCTTCATGATAAGGAAGGGATTCTTTGGTAACACCAAAGTAGTTCATCGTTATAAGCGTGCCATTATACATCCGGCCGCCCTTCTGCCAATCTAAAGTAGCTGTTAGTGAAAGTCTCTTATAATGAGCACTCAGATTAAATCCCATATTAAAGTCAGGAGCGCATTCTCCTAAATTTTCACTTGAAGATGTGGCCTGAGGTAAACCATTAGAAAGCAATAATTCACCATCAGAAGAACGCTTAAAGGCATAACCGTAAATATTAGGATAATTGTATCCGGCCATAGCACGAATCTGTGGTTCAACAAATCCTCCCAACATAATACTTTCTACACCATCTGCTAATTTCTTGACTTTATTGGTAATTTTAGTAAAGTTAACTCCTAAGTCTACACCATAATCTTTTGACTGAAGAAAGGAAGCATTGACCGAAACCTCGTGAGACCATGTTGTCATTTGTCCTGCATTAGTACGCAGATACTGGTAACCTGTTGAGCCTGCAGTAGGTACATCAAAAATCTGATCCTTAACATCCTGATAACTGAGCGTATATTCAAAACAAATTCTATTTTCCCAGAAGTTTAAATCAGTTCCTATTTCCCAGTTTGTGGTATTCTGAGGTTTTAAGTTTGGATCAAACTTCTTCCAATAAGGTGCGTAAGAAGACACTCCTCCAAGTGGATAACTAATTGGGGTATAAAGATACATTCCAGAACCATAAGCAGGTATATAACAATAATTGGCATAATAATCCCCTGCCTGGCCTACTTGTGCTACAGAAGTACGAAGTTTACCATAAGTAAGAATCTTATTATTCTTCAATGCTGGAAGTTCTGTAAATATCCATCCCAAAGAAACAGAAGGATAGAAAAAGCTTCTATTTCCACGTGGCATTGTGGAAACAATATCATTTCTTCCAGTCGCTGTAAGAAATATTTGATCTTTCCAAGTCAGAGAGGCCTGGCCAAAGAAGCCTACAGTTCGTTCCTGACGACGATAGTTTTCTTTTAAATTCATAGTAGTCGTATTGCTCATAGTCGGCTGCCCATAATATAACAATCCAGACCCATCATAATCCCAATTACGAGCATTTTCATGATTAAATTCAGAACCTAATAAGAAACCAAAATCCCAGTCATCATTCCGGCCCCATTTTGCTGTAAAATTAGCAGTAAACAAATTATTAAAGACATTCTTTTCTATACCTGAATCTTCTATTTCACCTTTTGAGTTATATGCAGATCCGATTTCCGCTTCAGTTAAATTATTTGTGGTATACATATCTATACCTGCTTGCTCACGGAAAACAAGATTATAATTTTCTCCCCAGCCTAAGTTCGGGTTAAATTCCACATAAGCATTTCCAAACAGACGATTAGTATGCTGATAGAATTCATCATTATCAGCCCACCAATATGGATTATTAAAAGTTGTACTTCTGAAAAGTACTTGCGAAGTCGGGGAATTAGGAATATGATAAGGAGTTCCTTTCAGATTATATTCAGCCGGAGCGGAATATAGAACATTGATAATACCGCTATTTGCGCCTGGAGCAGAGGTAATCCTATCTGCACTATAATTAGCAGAAAAACCTGTTTTCCATTCCTTACTGACCTGCCAATCTACAAGTCCGCGAGCTCCAGTACGAGTCATTCCGGTAGAAGGTATAATACCTTTCTGATAAGTGTCACTCACGCCAAAGGAATAATTTATATTATCCTTTCTTTGTGAAATATTAAAATTAGAATTCTGAGTTAATCCTGTATTAAAGAAATCACCTACATTATCATAAGTTTTAGGTGTTGTCCAACCATCAAGACCTGCTGAAGCATATTTTGGATTATAGTATTCTCCCTTATGCAACCCAGCAGCAGTATATTTATTACTTGTATTGCCACCATAAGTAGCATCATTTGGCAAATCTGAAATTTTTGGTCCCCAACTCATTGAAGAGGTTGGATCATAAGATGATACAGAATTACCTTGAGCATAAGTCTTTTGCCTTTCAAACTTGCGGCTAACTATACATCAAAAAACACTAAAACAAATTTCCATAAAGAGGAAATCTTCTTACCGAAAAACTGACATCAAAAAAATACTCCTTGCAAAGATAACAAAAAAAATGATATTGTTTTTTCAAAGACAAAAAAACATAAACAGGGAGCGCCGAATTTATTTCATTGATCCATCAAAGAGATATATAATATTTGGTCAATTAACGGAAATTAGTAACCGTCCGCAAGCGTATGGGCATAGAAGATAAAAAAAGAGGTTTCCAATAAAGGAAACCCCTTCTTATATAACATAAAAGCTGCTTATTATTCTTGGTTAGTAAGATATGAATTGTAATCAACCTCACCATTAGGAATAACCCAAGTCCATTTATTTCCATCTGCCGGTGCTATAGTCTTAGCAACAGAAGCATGCGCATTACCACCTTGAGCAAAACTATGACGAACTACAGGAATATCCCATCGCTTGTAATCACTCCAAGCAAAGCCTTCACCCCAAAGTTCAAGTTCACGATAATCTTTAATCTCGTCAAAGAGAGAAGTACCGGTTTTTGAACACTCATAATTAGGGTTACGACCTGAAGTCTTATTCAATTCTACCAAATTGGCTTGAGCTGCAGAAGTATTGCCTAAGAAATAATTAGCCTCTGCCTCGATAAGAACCATTTCGCTAGAACGGATAAATGGAATATAGCCA
>JAQWBH010000273.1 GCA_028707405.1 Parabacteroides sp.
CAAAATATGGCAAACAGATTGCTGAAGATTGTACAATTCTGTATGGTGGAAGTTGTAACGCCGGCAATGCAAAAGCGTTGTTTGCGAAGCCGGATGTTGATGGAGGTCTGATTGGCGGTGCTTCTTTGTCTGTTGAAAAGTTTATGCCGATCATTGAAGCTTTTGATAAGTAAGTTATTAATATAAAAGAGATTGAGGATGTGTCTTCCGGCACATCCCCAAATGCTTTTATCAATTGAATATAGCAGGTATGAAGCGAATCTTTTGTGTCTTGTCTTTATTTATGATGTTAGGTTCTGGTTCTATTTCTGCTCAAGTGACAGGCGGAAAGAGTCAGTCTATATTTGACGCGCTGCAGGAAAGCAAAAATGGAAGCGGGGTGGTTGTTATTCATCAGTCTGATGCTTTGCGTAAGATGGTAGGCGAACGTTTTCAAGGTGCAAATGTAGAAACAGCTGATACTATATCATATATTAAAATGCAGGGTTTTCGTATTCAGATATATTCAGGCAACGACCAGAGAAAATCTAAAGATGAGGCGTTTTTAAAAGAACATGAAGTAAAAGAGATCTTTCCTGATATGCCTACGTATGTAACTTATAAAGCGCCATTTTGGAATTTGCGGGTAGGTGATTTCCGTACTCATGAAGAGGCTCGTCGGATTCAGCGTCAATTAATGGATGCATTCCCTGATTATAAAAGGCAGATGTATATTTTAAAGGGGGAGATACGAATTCCTATGAATAATTAGTAGGTATAAATGTTATAAGAAAGTAATGAATACAGAAGATTTAGACGCACAAACTTTGCAGACTCGTAGCGAGCTTGCCGAACACTATAGACAAATAATACCTCTCTTAGGAGAAGATTGTAAACGCGAAGGGTTGATAAAAACGCCTGTGCGTGTTGCTAAAGCTATGCAGTATCTAACGCAAGGTTATCGAGAAGATCCTGCTGCTGCATTGCGTTCGGCAATGTTTGAAGAAGAAAATTATAAACAGATGGTGATCGTAAAAGATATAGATTTCTTTTCATTGTGCGAACATCATATGTTGCCATTCTTTGGAAAAGTACATGTGGCGTATATACCTAAAAAATATCTGACAGGATTAAGTAAAATACCACGTGTTGTAGATATTTTTGCCCGTCGCCTTCAGATTCAGGAGCGATTGACCTTGCAAATAAAAGAATGTATCCAGCAGACGTTAGACCCATTAGGTGTTATGGTCGTTATAGAAGCTCAACATATGTGCATGCAGATGCGAGGTGTTGAAAAACAAAATTCAATGACAACAACATCTGATTTCACCGGTTTTTTTCAACAGGCGAAAACGAGAGAAGAGTTTATGAACCTAATCCATAACAGGAGTAAATAAAGTAGAATAGTTTTGTTCTTTGTTTGTTTTATGCTCTCTTTTAGATAATCTTTTTTGTGATACCATGCGAAATTTATAAGTAAATTATACCCGTTGGCGGAATTAAATTCAACGGATAGATATGTGTGTTAATAATCATATTTACCTTTGAGGAAGTCGTTTTTCAAATCTTATTCATGACTTGTTTTATATTTTCTGCGGAAGAATTTTTGTACGAGTCCGGAAGAATCTTTCTATTTGTGCTCACTTATTTACTGAACCACATATGTGAGCCGAGTTCCATATTATATGAGACGACAGGAATATGGGTGGGTTTACAAAAATATATCTTTACATTTGCTGAAATTTAATCTATTATAAGCACAAGTGGTTTCAATAGAACAATAAACAAATGCAATAGATCGGTTATTTGTTTATGCAGTAATTCCACCAACGAGTAAGTAAATTATATATCTTATATCCATAAGGGAGGTATAAATTGCTCGTTTTATTCTATGAAAACAATTTGTGCATAAAATTATTTTATAAAAATGAGTACAATTTTGAAAAAAAGTTGTTTCAATAGAAAGTCTATCGTATTAATATGACAGAATCTGATGACAATGAAGAACTGATTGAATGGAAAAAATTCCTGAAAGGTGATGATCGGGCATTTGTATATTTTTATAAAAAGTATATAGATATTCTTTTCTCATATGGTATGTGTTTTACAGCTGATCGTGAGTTGGTAAAGGATTGCATTCAGGAATTGTTTGTAAACATGTATTGTCACCGTTCTAAATTGAATAGTACAAATCATGTTAAGTTTTATTTGTTTAGGGCTTTGAAGAATGTACTTATTAATGCTTTTTGTAAAGGGCCGCATTTTGATTCATTGGATGTTGTATCAATTTCTTATAGTACTGATTATACAATTGAAGATAAATTAATAGAGGATGAACAGGATCAGGTTAGAAAAGAAAATATTATTCATGTTTTGGAATTACTAACTTCACACCAAAAAGAGGCTATTTATTATCGCTATGTGGAAGAGTTAAGCTTAGACGAAATCAGCGTGATGATGAATATGAACTATCAATCAATTCGGAATTTGTTACAACGGGCTATTAAGAAGATGAGGAGTACTTTTTCGGACAGGAATTTTAGTGTTAAAATTAGTATTGAGAAAGATTCTCGTTATTTATAAATAATAAGTGACTTGGCAATGAGAATATTGAATACATATAATTATTATTTGAATTATACAGTTGAGCAATTGCTTGCTGATGATTTTTTTATTGAATCCATCAAACACTCATCGGAGGAATCGAATGCTTTTTGGGAAGAAGTATTAAAACGAGGGATAGTTAATAAGAAAGACTTCGATTTGGCTTGCTTTCTACTAACAGCAATGCAAACTAAAAAAGAGCGAATATCGCCCGGTGAGGTCAGTCAGTTATGGGAAGATATAGAAATTGCCAATAAAACGACCATAAATAAAAAGAGAAGAAAAGAGCGTTTTATTTGTTCCTTTATCGCAGCGGCAAGCGTTTTGTTTGCTGTAGGATTTTCATTATTTGAGATATATATATTTAAGAGTCATAATCATATATCAATTGAGAATGTGAAAGCCCCATTGTCTTCTTCAACCGATATACAATTAATGTTAGGTGGTAATAAGGCGGTCTCATTGAAAGGTGATACAGTGAAGGTTAGTTACAAGGGAAATAAAGTAAATGTTAATGAGGAAGCCCTTAATCTTTCGGAATCTACTAATGCTGGAAATCAGCAGGAATACAATCAGTTGGTAGTACCTTTTGGCAAACATTCAATGCTGACATTCAACGATGGAACGAAAGTCTGGGTAAATGCAGGGACGAGAGTTGTTTATCCTGTTTCATTTAAAAACGATAAACGAGAAATATACATTGACGGCGAGATCTTTCTTGATGTCAAGCATAATGAGAAATGGCCATTTATTGTCAAGACCAGTCGAATGGAAATTCAAGTGAAGGGGACATCATTTAATGTGATGGCTTATGCTAGGGATATTGATCAACAAGTAGTATTGGTTAGCGGAAGGGTTCATATAGTCGAAAAGAACAGATTTAAAACGGATCTACATCCCAATGAGATGTTTGTTGATAACGGTGTAACAACTAAAGTAAGGACAGTTGATGTAAAAGATTATATTTTGTGGAAACAAGGGCTGTATAAATATGATAGCGAAAGGCTGGATGTAATTATGAAAAGGCTTTCGCGTTACTACAATGAATCCATTAATTGTAATGTGGATGTTGCATTTTATAAATGTTCTGGAAAATTAGATATGAATATGGATCTGGATGAGGTGTTGAAAGGTATTTCACTTACTGCACCGGTTTCATTCAATATACAAAATGGCAAATATATAATTAGTCATAAATAGAGAAAGGAAAGCCTATGAGAAATAAGTAACATGAAAAACAAAGACCGAAAGATACTCGCAATATCTTTCGGCCATAAATTTCAATTTAAAACTAACAGAGTAATAAATCAAAAATCTTTTAAAGATATGGTTTTTTTTAAACAGAATCGCTTTTTTAGCGATAATTATCAATTCATTAATAGAATCATGCGGTTAATGGTCATATTTTTAGTGATAGGTTTGGGTGTTTGCCAAGCTTCAACGAGCTATTCGCAAACTACCACATTGTCATTGAAAATGAATAATCGAAGTGTAAAAGACGTCCTTACAGCAATAGAAAATCAAAGTGAATATGTGTTTTTCTACTATGACGGCGCATTGGATGTCAATCGTAAAGTAAATATTAATGCTAAGGATAAACTGATCAATCAAATTCTTGACTTAATGTTTAGTTCAACGGAAAATACTTATGTAATAAAAGACCGCCAGGTCTTTATTTATAAGAAGGATGCAAATAGCAGAAAAGAAAAGGAAAAAGAATTATTAGTTTTACCACAGCAAAATCCTGTTCATTCGATATCAGGGAAGGTCACTGATGAAAAAGGAGAGCCTGTTATTGGGGCGAATATTAAAGTAAAAGGAGCCAGTATTGGTACAGTTACGGATGTTAGTGGTGCTTTTACTTTGCGGGTGACTCCGGGTGCTGTAATACAAGTTTCTTATATTGGATATGTGACTAAGGAAATTTCAATTGGCGTCAGAACAAATTTTTCAATTCAATTATCAGAAGATAAGCAGTCATTGGACGAAGTTGTTGTAGTTGGTTATGGCACAGTAAAGAAAAGTGATCTAACAGGTTCCTTGGTAAGTGTTTCAGCAAAAGATTTCGCTTTGCAGCCTATTTTGAATTCTACGGATGTAATGATGGGACGTCTTTCTGGCGTTATGGTTTCTAATACTTCCGGTAATGTTGATGCATCGGTAAAGATTCGTATTCGCGGTTCAAATTCTATCAATGGAGGAAATGATCCTTTGTATGTAGTTGATGGTGTTGTTGGAACATCTATGCCTCCATCGGACGATATCGCCTCTATAGAAGTATTGAAGGATGCTTCTTCAACAGCTATTTATGGTTCGCGTGGTGCAAATGGTGTTGTTTTGGTAACGACAAAGTCTGGTAAAGAGGGTGATACCGTCATTAAAGTTAATGCTTTTCTTTCTAATATACAACCTACTCATCTATATGATGTTTTGGATCCATACGCATATGCTCAGGAGATAAATATAATTCACAATAATGTATATTCAAGTGCAGATTTACAGGAGTTTCAGAATGGGACAAGAGGAACTGATTGGCAAAAAGAAATTCTAAATAGTGCTTGGCAACAAAAATACAATGTTTCTTTAGATGGAGGTTCCAATAAAATAAAATACCATGTGTTTGGTGAATATTCTAAGAATGCTTCTTTGATCAAGCGTCAGAATAATGAGAATTACATTTTGAGAAGCAATTTCAATATGGATTTGTACAAAAACCTTTCTCTACAAATGCATTTGAATGGGAACTATAATAATAGTTATAATACTGGTAGTTCTACTTATGAAGGAGGTGCTGATGCTATTTTATTTAATGCGCTTACGTGGGGTCCGACAGAAAGCATTTACGAGAGCGACGGCTCTTATAATTTGGCTGATAATTATGGAGCCATGGGAAATAATCCTGTACAATGTATGTTGGAAAAAAATACGTGGAAAAAGAATTCAGGATTCAGTACTTATGCAGCTCTAACATGGCAGGCATTACCTTCGTTATCATTACAGTATAGTGTCAATTTTAGCTTATCGAATGGAAATAATTACGAATGGGATAGCTCTACTTATACGGTCGGTAATGCTTCAGCAAGCGGTTCAAGAGGAACGAGTAAAACATTATTTCAAGATTTCATTGCAACGTGGAATAAATCTTTTGGATTACATAATATCACAGTCACAGGCGTTGCTGAAGGGACAAAGTATACATATGATTCTCTTTCGGCTAATGGCGATATATTCTCAAATGAAACATTAGGCTATTGGGGTATGGCATCGGCAAGTTCGAAAGGTGTGGGTACAGGATGGTCTGACTGGTCTTTATTGTCTTATATTGGACGTGCTAATTACAACTATGCAGGTAAATATTATGCAACTGCCGCTTTTCGTACCGATGGTTCTTCTAAATTTGCAAAAGGGAACAGATGGGGTTATTTTCCTTCAGGTTCTTTAGCCTGGCGCGCTTCAGAAGAATCATTTATAAAAGATCTGGATATCTTTTCTAACTTGAAATTTAGGGCAAGTTATGGTAAAACCGGTAATCAGGGAGTAAATTCTTATTCAACCATCGCATCGCTGGCTAAATATGATCCTAAAATATATGGGATGAATGATCGAACTGTAGGTTATAGTGCCAAGGCGGTAAATGCGGGTTTGAAATGGGAACAGACAGCTCAAACAGATTTTGGTATAGATATGGGCTTTTTCAAAAATCGTTTGAATGTGACTTTGGATTATTATCAGAAAAATACTTCAGATTTGTTACTGACTATTTCCACCCCTTATTATTTGGGTGGTGATCAGATTTATCGTAATATAGGTAAAGTAAGGAACAGAGGTCTTGAAGCAAGTATCAATGCAGTTCCAATTCAGACAAAGGATATATA
>JAQWBH010000274.1:0-4142 GCA_028707405.1 Parabacteroides sp.
AACTTATTTTTGGGGAAGACCATCGTGTGCCGGAAACGGATATGATGCCTCAAACTCTGGCGGAAGCAATAAAGGGCCGGGAGATAAGGCGTATCTTGAGGTAGTTCAGCAGAGGCTAGCTTATTTTTTGAAGAATCATCCGTATTTGACTCGCAAAGATGTACCTGCTGAGATGGTGACAGCCAGTGGTTCTGGTTTGGATCCTCACATCTCCCCAAGGAGCGCATATATTCAGGTACGCCGGATTGCCGGAGCCCGGCATTGTAGTGAGCAGACAGTAAAGATGATTGTAGATAGGTGTATTGAAAAGCCATGGTTAGGTCTTTTTGGACCGGCCAAAGTCAATGTGTTAAAGATGAATGTCGCTTTGGATGAGGCAACAGATAAATAGATCAAATATTGCTTGGATATATGGAAAGAGTTGACGATGCCCGGTATTTCCTTGATTTGATTCAACGGGCAAAACATGGAAAATTTAAAATTTATATTGGTATGATTGCCGGCGTAGGGAAAACTTATCGTATGCTGCTTGATGCAAGAGAACTGTTGAAAAACGGAATAAATGTGCAGATCGGATATATAGAGACTCATGGAAGGGCCGACACGGCAAAGCTTCTGGAAGGATTACCGATAATTCCCTGCAAAAAGGTTTTTTATAAAGGCAAGGAATTGGAAGAGATGGATATGGAGACAATTCTGCAATTGCATCCCGAGTTGGTTATTGTGGATGAGCTGGCGCATACGAATGTGGAAGGCAGTAAAAATGAAAAACGCTGGCAGGATGTGATGGAACTACTGGATGCAGGAATCAATATCTTGTCGGCTGTGAATATTCAGCATATAGAAAGTCTAAATGAGGATGTGAAGCATATTGTGAATATTGAAGTGAAAGAACGTATCCCCGATAGTGTATTGCAGGAAGCCGACGAAGTGGTAAATATCGATCTGACAGCCGACGAATTGATTGAACGACTTAGAAACGGGAAGATTTATGAACCGGATAAGATAGAGATGGCATTAAATCATTTTTTTACTTCCGAACATATCTTGCAGTTACGCGAGTTGGCACTCAAAGAGGTGGCATTGAGAGTTTCAAAGAAAGTGGAAAACGAAGTCGGACGGAATATCTCAACGGTACAGAAGCATTTCATGGCATGTATTAATACGGACGAGAAAAAATCTCGTTATCTGATTCACAAGGTGGCAAGATTCGCTTCGGGAACGAATGCCAAGTTTTCCGTATTACATGTCCGCACACCTCAGGAACAAAGAGATAAGATCAGTCTGGCGGCTCAACGTCATCTTATCAATAATTTTATGCTGGCGGTTGATCTGGGAGCCGAAGTGGTTCAATACGATGCACCTGATATTATTGCTGGTATTGTTGATGTATGCAAAACGCATCATATCAGTTCAATTTGTGTTGGCAAACCTAAATTGAAGCTGATAAGCATTATCTTTGCAACGTTTCGTTATCGTTACTTGGTAAATGAATTGTCGAAATTGAATATAGACTTAATAATATTATCCTGAATATAAGAATAAAATTTTCTCTACCTTTGCTCCACCTAACAGATTCATAGAATGATCAGGAAAGCAAAACTTGAAGATGCAAAAGCTATTACAGATATTTATAATGAATATGTGATGAACAGTGTAGTTACCTTTGAAGCGGAACCATTGAGTGAGGAGGCAATGCGTTTACGCATGGAACGGATGATTCCGCGGTTCCCTTATTTTGTCGATGTACAGGAGATGTCATGGATTTTGAACTTCTGTTATCGTAAAATCAATAATTGACCAGATGAAAAAACTGCTATACATCTTTTTATTCTTGCTTTTATGCCTGGGATGTAGCAAAATTTCTCATCGTGTGAGATTAAATCAAGCCGACAGCTTACTGGAAAAGGAACCGGACAGCGCGTTGTTTCTTTTAAAACAATGTTTGTTCCCGGAAAAACTCTCTGACGCCGAACGGGCATCTTATGCTCGAATATGGGCTGCTTCGAGTGAGGCAACCGACAGAACTTTTGCACTCGACACGATGTTGCCTCAGTCTATTTGTTATTATTCTGCTCGGAATGATACAGTTAATTGGATTAACTGTCTGAAGTTGGAGGCAACGCGTCAGAATGAATTGGGAAATTATCAGCAAAGCATCAGCATTCTGAAGAAAGCTATTGGTATGACTGATGCTTCCCGAAGAGGTGAACTGTATGAAAAAATTATTGATTTTGCATTTTGGAAGAGAGACGTGATTACTATTCGGCAATATGCTCACCTAATGATTCAAAGCAGCGATCCTGCCATACAGGCTTCAGGTTATTATATTATTTATGTATCTTACGGATTGGAAAATCGGAATGATAACATCGATTCTGCATACTGGTATATAAACCGTTGTTTGGAGATAGCCAAGGCTAATCATGACAAAAACTATGGGCAATATCTGAGAAACAGCATCGTTGGTAACAATCTCACCATGGAGCAGTCGATTGCCCGATTCCGGGAGGTGTTGTCATTCTATCATCTTCAGGAGAATAGCAATGTGTTTACCGATATGGGTTTTGTATTCTTGCAGAATCATCAGATAGATTCGGCCGACTATTATGCACGCCGTGCCAAGATATGCTATGCGAAAGAGTGGAGTGGCAAGGGTTACGAATATGTGAGCCTTCGTAATTCCATCAACGACTTGCAGACCTGTATTGCTTTTGCCAAGGGAGAAAAGGATATACGTATGAAGTCGGATATAGGTCATTTCAATGATTCGATTTTCGCGGGCGATCTACAGAGCGAGAGGCTCAAACAAGAACAAAACGACTATCGGGAGTACACCTTCTCGCGTGAGTTGCAGATGCAGAAGCAGCAGGAGCGTTCGCATCTGATGCTGGTTTCGTTCTTCTTTATGGTGGTCATTGCAGTTATCATTGTTATTGTGTATGTGCGTAACCGGCGTAATCGCTGGATTGAAACATCGGAGCAATTGGAAACACTCCAACAGCTTTTGCGTGAAGCTAAAACGTTGACGGAAACTAACGACGGTCAGTCGTTACAGCCGGTAAAAGGTGACAGTCGTTTCTTCAAGCAGGTTATCTTGCAACAATTAGGTATCATTCGTTTGATGGTTACAAATCCAACGGAACACAACATAGCACTTTTACAACAGATGACACGTATCGCTCACAAGGAAGTGTCCGTCGATACATTAGTGAATTGGTCGGATTTGTATGAGATTATTGATTCGCTTTACGACAATTTCTACACAATTTTGATTAGTAGTTACGGGGCCTTGCTTTCTGAAAAGGAAATTCAGATATGCTGTATGCTATGTGCTGGCTTTTCAACTAAAGAAATCAGTACTGTCACGCAACAAAGTTTGCGTACCGTTTATCAACGGAAAAGCTATATTCGAGGGAAACTACAGATGGAAGAGAAGGAAGATATTGTGAACTTTGTACGAAACCATGCAGCTGTTATATAAAGGTGTATCAGGCGGTATTTAAACTTTTTCTAGCAAACACGTCTTATTATCAGCTATTTATAAAGTCATTTGCAGTCGAGATAGTTGCCTGTATAAATCAATGGAATCTTTTATGAGTTCTAACTTTGTATCCGTAAAAATTCAAAATGGATATGAAGCATATATTATGGATGATGCTTACAGGTCTTTGTTGCCTGACAGCATTTGCACAAAAAAATTATTCTCTGAAAGGAAAAGTGATAGATGTCGAAGGACGAGCTATAGAGTTTGCTAATGTGGCATTGTTTCGAACAGATTCTACTATGGTGTCGGGAGTTACAACCGGCGGTGATGGACGTTTCGTTTTGCAAGCTCCTGCCGGTGATGGATATTTGCGCATATCTTATGTTGGATATATAGAGCTGTTTTTACCGCTTAAAAATCTTTCAAACGGGTTGGATTTGGGAAATCTAACGCTCACTTCCGAATCGATAGGGTTGGATGAGGTTACTGTCGAAGCAGCACATGTGACTAGAAAGATAGATCGTCAGATCATCTTTCCTACGCATGAACAATTGGAAAAATCGCTGAATGGATTGGAATTGACTCAAAGACTAGGATTACCTCGCATTTTTGTCAACAGTAATAATCATTCTATCAGTATGGCAGGCAACGAATC
>JAQWBH010000274.1:4242-6452 GCA_028707405.1 Parabacteroides sp.
TCATCTTTCCTACGCATGAACAATTGGAAAAATCGCTGAATGGATTGGAATTGACTCAAAGACTAGGATTACCTCGCATTTTTGTCAACAGTAATAATCATTCTATCAGTATGGCAGGCAACGAATCCGTGCAACTTCGTATCAATGGTGTTGAAGCTTCTTCTCAGGAAGTACTGGCACTTTCGCCGCAGGATGTACAGCGAGTGGAATATCACGACAATCCGAGTGTGCGCTACGGCGACAATGTCGGTGCCGTGATCGATTATATCACGATACATCGTACCTCGGGCGGAAGCGTGGGCACGGACTTGCAACAGCAAACAAATTCGATTGGACTGGATGAATTATATGGAGATTTTCATCAGGGACGGTCGCAGATGAAATATAATTACTATACGAACTTTCATTCGTACAACGACAGGTATATAGATAAGCAGGAGTCGTTCTTGTTTCCCGACGGCCACCGGCTTGAGCGACGCGTGAAGGGACTACCCGACAAACAGAGCGAGATACTGCATATGGGGAGTCTTGTATACAGCTATACCGAGGACGATGATTTCCTGTTCAATGCCAAGTTCAACATCGTTAAATACAATGTACATACGGTAAATAGCAGCGGATATGTGTACGATCTCGATGACTCTTCGTATCGCATCTTTCGTCATCAGGAAACTCCAAGCTGGCTTAACAGCCCATCCATAGATCTGTATATGTATAAGAAACTCGATGAGAATCGTTCACTAATCTTTGATGTTGTTGGAACTTATAATGGTAATCATCAGAAAAATCTGTATCAGGATAGTAAGGATGGAATTTTTCTGACAAATCTCTTTACAGACGTCAACAGTAAACGTTATTCACTCATTTCAGAGTTGTCTTACGAACAACGTTTTAAAGATAATCGCCTTTCATTAGGTATAAAACACACTATGGCAAAAACTGATAATAATTATACCGGATCTACTGACGCCGATACGCACATGCATAACAGCGATTTATATACTTATGTGGAATTACTTTTGAAATGCAATAAGCTTACTTGTACTTTTGGAAGTGGAATTGCATACACCTATATCAATCAGATTGAAGGTACCAGGTTGAATCGTTGGAATTATCGACCTACCGCCAAGTTCCTTTATCCGTTAAGCAAAGTGGCTTCGCTTAGGTTTTCATATAAGATGCGCAATATGCTGCCATCATTGTCTGAACTGAGTGCAGTGGAGCAACAGATCGATTCGTTGAGAATTCTGAAGGGCAATCCGTTATTGCATACGTATCTTGTTCATTCTTTTAATCTGGATTACGACTTGAATATTCCAAATTGCGACGTTGGAGTGAGTTTACTTTACGAACTCAGAAATCATCCGGTTATGGAACAGACGGTTTTTGATTCGGCCAAGCAACTGTTTGTACGCAGTTATGATAATCAGAAACGCTTTGAAAAGATGGATGCTTCACTTTATGCAAATATAAGCTTTTGGAAAGATCATGTGAATTTGTATTTCAACGGGGGTGTCACCCAGTATCTTTCAAACGGTAATGATTATTTTCATCGCTATACGAATTTGTATTACATTTCTCAGTTGAGAGGATCGATAGCGAAATGGACACTCACGGCTACCTTTATCAATCAGTTCAATCTGTTCTTCGGCGAAACGATGAATACGCTGAACAAGTATAATGAGTGGAAAATAGATTACCGACTAAAGAAGCAGATGCGCATAGGTCTTGGCATCAATAATCCTTTCGGAGAATATGCAAATAGTTACTGTTCTGAGAACTACAATAGTTTAACGCGTAGCTCTTCTGTGTCGCATTATCCACTCACGCGTGTGGTCAGTTTGTCTTTCACTTGGAATTTTGATTTTGGAAAACAGTACAAATCCATCACACGTAAAATCAATAACTCTGATTCGGAAAATGGGATCTTAAAATGATGACCATACATTCGATTTGAGACAATTTTATTCTTCATACCTGTTGGCGGAATTAAATTCAACTCAACTCAACTAATAGATATGTATGTTAAGAATCATATTTACCCTTGAGGAGGTTGTTTTTTAATTTATTCATGACTTGTTTTTATTGCTGTCCGGTAAAAATAAATTGAAAGTCCTAAAGTCCTTTATTTATGGGGAGTTCAAGCGTTTTCCTAACTAAGGGGCTTACTTTTTCTTTTGAATAGTAAACAAGGGCAAATTGGTTTATAT
>JAQWBH010000275.1 GCA_028707405.1 Parabacteroides sp.
ATTTAAGTCCCAAAGTAGATGGGACAGGACTTGATTCTGTATTTATCTCCGGCAGGAAGCTTCCAAAAATGGGACCTGCTCCCGACCTGACTGGCATAAAACTTGGTAAACCCATTACGCTCCTCCGTGATAATAACCTCACTGGATGGCGTCTGGTTGAGGATAATCTTAAAAGTGGCTGGTCGGTGACAAATGGTGTTCTAACAAATGATCCGGCTCAAATTGAGGGACAGGCTCACATCAGATATGGGAACCTTCGAACAGAACAAGAATTCAAGGATTTTAAATTGAAGCTCGAAGTAAGCACTCCGCCCAAAAGCAACAGTGGTATTTATCTTCGCGGAATGTATGAAGTGCAGGTTGCTGATTCATATGATCGCCCGTTAAATTCAGGAGGCAGTCTTGGAGCCATTTATACAAGAACAGCACCTTCGGTGAAAGCTGAAAAACCAGCAGGAGAATGGCAAGAACTTGAAATTATACTTTATAAGCGTCATGTCACCGTCATACTTAATGGAAAAACCATTATCGACAATCAACCGGTTGACGGGCCTACGGGTGGAGCCATACAGTCAGACATTTCTGCTCCGGGGCCAATTTATCTTCAAGGTGATCACACAGCTATCTCCTACAGGAACATCGTGTTGACACCGATTGAAAATTAAATTATAATCTGAAAAATTATTTTATGAAACGAGCATGATAATTATTATCATACGAGATCATGATTATTGCGAGTTCCATACACCATAATGAAAAAAATGAATTAATCGTATGAAAACACAAAATTCAAATAAAATCAGCAGGAGAGACTTTATTGGGACCTCAGCTTTAGCCATGGGAGGGCTAACAATTGTCCCTGCTCATGCTGTTTCCGGACTGGGTCATCAGGCTCCCAGTGACACATTAAATGTGGCCGGTATTGGAATCGGAGGAATGGGACGGAATGATTTGAATGATATCGGCACAACGGAAAATATTGTTGCACTTTGCGACGTTGACTGGAGCGATAATGTAAAAAAAGTCTTTGACACGTATCCCAAAGCAAAGAGATACAAGGATTATCGCGTAATGTTGGATAACCAAAAGGATATCGATGCTGTCATCGTGGCAACTCCCGATCACACCCATGCCATTATCAGCATGGAAGCTATCAGAAGAGGCAAACATGTGTACACCGAAAAGCCTTTGACTCACACAGTGTATGAGGCGAGAATGTTGACTGAAGCTGCACGCAAATATAAAGTGTCCACCCAGATGGGTAATCAGGGGCAGGCAGGCGATGGGCCACGAAGATTGCAGGAAATGATGCACGACGGGGTGATTGGTACGATTCATGAGGTTCACGTGTGGACCGACCGTCCAAACAGAGGCCTGGCAGACACCTATTGGCCACAAGGAGTAAAACGTCCCGAAGATATGCCGCCCGTGCCGGATAGCCTCGACTGGGATTTGTTTACCGGCCCTGCGCCATTGCGTCCTTATCATCCTTCTTATCACCCTTTTAAATGGAGGGGTTGGTTAGATTATGGTACGGGGGCACTTGGAGATATCGGTTGCCATTCTTTTGACTCGGTCTTCAGAATCCTCAAACTGAAATATCCTACCAGTATTCAGGCTACATCCACATTGGTGAATGGTGAATCTTTTCCATTGGGTTCAATGGTCACGTATGATTTTCCTGCCCGCGAAAACATGCCTCCCTTGCGTCTTACATGGTACGACGGAGGACTGCGCCCGGCCCGTTTAAGCGAAATAGATCCTGGCATCCAGATGGGTGCAGGCGGGGTACTTTATATAGGCAGTAAAGGAAAAATTTTGGGCAATCGTATACTTCCACAATCACTCAACGACTCTTACAAGATACCTGAACCCTACATAAAATCTTCTCCGGGACACCGGCAGGAGTGGATTCTTGCATGCAAGGGGGGTGAACCGGCAGGATCCAACTTCGATTGGGCAGGGCCATTGACAGAAACCGTACTGTTGGGTAATATAGCACTGAGGCCCGAATTAAGGGAAAAAATGAGTTTTGAGAACTTGCATTTTGATGCTGAAAAATTCTCTTTCCCAAATATGCCGGAGGCCGATCAGTTTCTGCATTACGAATACAGAGAGGGTTGGAAATTATAACTCAAAAAAGGGCTCTCAATACACTTTAACTTTCCTTATTTAGTTCCTTGGAATTACCGGGCTTGGCGATTCCAAGGAACCAGTTATTTATGTATATAATAAGTCCCAGAGAGGTGAGGAATTTATTTATACCACTCTATAGAGTCAACCGTACTTGGAAATTAAATTTAAAAAGCGTACTTTTGGGTTGAATTTCTGATATACCAACCAATTGCCTGTTTCTAATATGTACCCTAGCATGTTGTACATTTTATTTAGTGAAAAATTAAGATAGCAAATGATATGCCAACAAATAAAATTATAAGAATTGCTTAAATATAAAAATGAGAAGGTTGCTGTTTTTATATCTGTTTTGTTTTGTGTACTCTCAGCTATATTCCGTTGAACCGAGTAGAGGATTAGTGTTTGCATCTCATGAAACCAAACAGGAAAATCGCACGTCTCTCCATCTGACCTCGGAATCAAAAATAAAGTTTACGGAGTACTTTTCACTGGAATTCGATTTCAAGCTTAAAAGAAATCGTCAATGTTTCGGTTATATATTCAGAATTATTCTCAATGAGTCTACAAATATCGATCTCTTGATCCATAAGCCGGATAATCAGAATTTGTCTTATTTTTTATCCTCCGGTGATTTAATTTACAACAAAGCGGGAGAGGTTACAAAAGACATCACAAATGAATTCAAACATGTGAAAATTGAATTATGTAAAAAAGAAAACAAGCTAAAACTTCACATCGACACGGTTTACACAGAATTAGATTACCCGCTGGACAAAAGTAACAAGGCAGATATTTTTTTTGGAGTAAGCCAACATATAAAATATACAAGTTATGATACTCCTCCATTTATATTAAAGGATGTGGTGATATCTCTGACACCTTCAAAACCAAAATATCATTGGTCTCTTGGAAAACACACAAAAGATGACATCATATTTGATGAATTAAATCATAAGGAAGCCAAAGTCAGTAATCCTGAATGGTTAATTGACAGTCACGCCAGTTGGAAGTTAAGAATGAGTTTGACGAACTTTTCAACGATATATCCTGTTTTCGATGGCAATCAAACAATATATCTAATTACAGAAAAGTCTGCAATTGCTTTTAATATCCCAAAGAACACCTCTTTGACTTATAATTATCCCGATAGCATAGACCCCACAAAATTTGTACAAAATTTCTGTTGGGATCCATATTCAGCCAAGCTATTTTGTTATAATTTTCAGAAAACATCTTCATATATCTCCTACTTCAATTTTGAAAAATCCTCATGGGATCGCGAAATTATAAATGAAGAAAGACCGACACAATGGATGCAGCACAGTAAAATCATACTTCCTGCTGATTCAACCTTTCTGCGCATTTTTGGTTATGGGTATCATAAGTATAATGCAAGTATGGATTTATATTCATTTGCAAATAAAAATCTTAAAAAAATTGATTTATCAACAAAAATAGAACCTCGTTATCTAAGTTCCCTTGGTTTTCAGGATTCTATTCTATATATATATGGAGGCGTTGGAAACAAGTCCGGAGAGCAAACCCATGGGAGCTACATTTTTAATGATCTTTTCAAAATTGATCTAAGAGATTTCTCAATATCAAAAGTATGGTCCGAAGAAACGTCTAATAAATCAATAATTGCTGCAGGTAATATTATTATTAATGACAGTCTGAACGCTTTGGGACTTATGTATAACCCTGTCAAATATTCAAATTCACTTCAGTTAGGGAAAATCAATCTTGCAAAATATGAATTAAAACTTTTGGCGGATACATTACCATATTACTTTAAAGATACTGATTCACAAGCTAACCTATATTTTTCTAAAGATCATTCCGAGTTATATGCTGCCACTGTATATAAAAACGAAAATAACAAATACGAATTCAATCTATACTCTATATCCTACCCTGTAATAAACCGGGAAGATGCCATACAAAAAGAGCCTAAAAAATGGTTCTCATATGTCATCGTCGCAGTGATTATTATACTGCTTGCATCACTTTTATTCTTTTGGAGGATTCTTAAACGTCGACAGAATTCTGATTGTCTCTCATCTGAAATAGCAACTTCTATTATAGACGGAGAAGAATGCAAACTCTCAACAGGGATTTATCTGCTCGGAGGATTTAATGCAATAGATAAAGAAGGCAATGATATTACAAAAGAATTTACCCCGATAATGAAGCGAATATTGGCACTCATTATTCTTGAAAGTAAACATTCGGAAAATGGGATATCGAATTCACGATTAAAAGAGTTATTTTGGTCTGACAAGCCAGAAAAAAGTGCGCGCAACAATCGGAGTGTCAATATTCGGAAAATACGTCTACTTATAGAAAAAATTGGAAAACTTGATTTAGTCTATAATTCGAATTGGAGAATTGAATACGAGGAAGATATCTATTGTGATTATGTAGAAGCTATTGATTTATTAAAAACAATGACTCCGTTCAAAGAAGAAAGTTTTCTCGAAATATTGAAAAAAATATCACGTGGCTCATTACTCCCCGACATGCAGGATGAATATTTCGATATTTATAAAGCTGATTACACCGACTTAATTCTTGACACTTTCACAAAAATATATGACAATAAAGAGGTTTCAACCAATCCCCAACTCACAATTTTACTAGCCGATGCAATACTCATGTTAGATATGTTAAATGAATTTGCAATCAGGATAAAGTGTCAGGCTTTAATTAAATCTGGCCGATCAGGTTCGGCCAGATCTGTATTTGATAGATTTATAAATGAGTATGAATTAATGATCGGGAAGGAATTTCCGAAAGAATTCAATCAATTCATGTCCTAGCTACCTCGCTAAAAATGAAAAGAGAATCATGATTCAGTAACGATACCATGTATTATTTCATCAATGCTTGCCGCTAAATACACAGTCATTTATTCATTATTTTTCTTTTCTCTTTTTAAATCAGACTTATTTAATCTGCCCTTGGACCACCGTTTATAATTTGCTTTGTTCACTGGGTCAGCCATTTTCTCCAACCATGCATTATGCAAGGCTACCAGTTCTTTCATTTTTTCAGGATATTGCTCCGACAAATCAGTCTTTTCTCCTATATCTTTTTTCAGATTAAAGAGCTGTCGTTTATCTTTGTTTCCTACGACTTTCCAGTCATCTTTACGGATTGCCCACCATGGGTCAAGACTTCCACCCGACCAATAAAAAACCCTGTCTTCAATCTTGTCATTCCCCTTTAATAAGGGTAAAATATTCTTTCCGTCGAAAGAACTATTCATGTCGTATTTATTTTCTTGCCCTAATGCTGCAAGTATAGTAGGCAATATATCTAATGAAATAACAGGAGTTGAGCAAATTGACTGCTCCAGTTGAGAAGGCCAACTGACCAAAAATGGTACGTGGATACCACCTTCGTAATCCATGTGTTTTCCTCCATTAAATGGCTTATTTTCTGCCTTTAATTTCAATTCGCCGCCATTATCACTAATGAAAAATATAAGCGTGTTGTCACGTAAATTATCTTCTTCGAGTTTGTCTAAAACCTTTCCAATAGCTTCATCCATACGGTGAATCATGGCAAGCATAATATTTCTGGTTGTATCCGGAGTATTGAATAAAGCAATATCTTTTTCCGGAGCCTGCATGGGTGAATGAACAGCATTAAATGCAAGATAAGCAAAAAAGGGATTCTCTTTATTCCTTGAAATAAAATCTACTACCTCTTCTCCCAATCTGTCCGTAAGATAACCCTTTTCCTCAATTTCAACGTCATTTCGATATATTGGATCTTTAGGGTCGTTCAAATAAAAATAATCATGTGCTCCTCTCCCTAGAAATCCAAATTGATAATCAAAACCTCGTTTATACGGGCTCCACTGAATATCTGGCCCTAAATGCCATTTACCAAATTGACCAGTGGTATATCCTTGTTCCTTAAGATATTGAGGTATTATTTTTGCACTCATATCCAGCCCGGAACCAGCTTCACCTGCCGTATATAAACCATAACGCTGCTGATAACGTCCAGTCATTAGTCCGGCTCGAGTTGCTGAACTTATATGCGCGGTTACATATCCATCAGTACATGTTACACCGCTTTTTGCCAGACGATCAATATTGGGTGTAGATACCTCAGGTGAATGGAATGGATTAAAACTGGAATCTGAATAGCCATAATCAGCGGCGACAATGATTAAAATATTAGGTTTATCTTTGGCATAGAGCACAGAGTAACTTGCCAATGTGAGGGTCACCGCAGTAAAATTGAAAAATTTCATTTTTTTATTTTTTTCGTGTGTTTAATTTT
>JAQWBH010000276.1 GCA_028707405.1 Parabacteroides sp.
CTACTTCCCGCACCAGTTTTGATAGTTTTAATTTCGCTGTTTCCACGTCAACTGTTGCCGCTGTAATGGTCCTGGCTATTTTTAAACCATCGTATCTTGTTTTCAATTGCTGCAAATCTTTCACCGTCTCATCAATTTGCTTTTGTCGTGAACGTATCTCCGTTTTTAAGCGTTCATTTTCATCCTTCAGCGAATCGCATAAAAACATGACCTGTTTGATACGAACCTCCAAATCGACCAGCAGCTTATTATTTTCGTCGGACATATGAAACGGCCTCTCTATTTTTCAACGATAGAACACGTTTTTTGCAGGTTCCAAAGACCTGATAAAAAAATGGAACAATCGCACGAAAACAAAAATTCAGGCAAATATAGCAATTGAAATAGAGTCTCACAAATTAATCGAAGCTTATTTTTCAAATATTCATTCGTTTATAACGATTTTCCTGTCTTCTGCTTGAGATTTTATATCTTTGGAGAATGATTGAACAGGACCGAATTGAACAGCATATTGAGCAGAGAAATATCACGATAGGCAACGATATATATGCAGTGTGCCCGGAATTTCATATGGCAGCAATTACGTGTAATGTAAAAAACAGCTCCTATAATGAGGGTTTATGGCAGGAGATCCATATGTTTTGCACCCTGTTTTCCGATACGTACAAAATGGAAGAAATAAACAAACGTCCCGCAATTTATGCCACCCGTGAGGTTTATAAAAAGCTGGGAAAAGATCCCAACAGGTATCGTCCTTCTGCTGAAGCCTTGTGCAGAAGAATCTTGAAAGGGCAAGAACTGTACCGGATCAACACACTCGTTGACCTGATCAATCTGGTTTCCCTGAAAACGGGTTACTCCATCGGCGGATTCGACGCCAGTAAAATTGTGCGTAATCTGTGGTTGGGAGTGGGTAAGGCAGGCGAGAGATTTGAAGCGATAGGAAGAGGTTTGCTGAATATTGAAGGATTACCCGTTTATAGGGATGCCGTGGGTGGTATCGGTACCCCTACAAGCGATGAAGAACGGACAAAAATAACGGCAGATACATCTCATCTGCTGCTAATTATTAACGGTTATTCTGGCATGGAAGGTCTACAGGAAGCAGCGACCTACGCAGCCCGATTGCTTGTAAAATATGCCGATGCCCGAAATATGGAAACCAAGTTTCTTAGCGCTTTTTCAACACAATCCTAAAAGTGGTCTCTTTTCCCGGTTCCGATGCCAGCACACTGATTTTCCACCCGTGAATAACTTCCACAATTCGCTTAACCAGTGACAAACCCAGCCCCCACCCTCTCTCCTTGGTGGTATAGCCGGGAGAAAAGATTCTTTTGAATTTCGACTTGGAAATTCCCTTTCCGGTATCGGACACATCCAGTAAAATATGTCGGCCCTTCTCAGCCAGGGAGATGGTGACCACACCTTCTCCGTTCATGGCGTCTACCGCATTTTTTGCAAGATTTTCAATCACCCAGCCCATAAGTGGTTTATTCAGTGAAACGACCACAGGATAGTCCGGCAGCAGCAGAGAGAAGGAGACTTTTGTCGACAGACGTTTTTCAAGATACCTCAGTGTACCGGTTATCACATCTCGCAAATCTGTCGGCTGCATATCTGGCATGGAACCGATCTTCGAGAATCGCTCCGCAATCATCCGCAACCTGGAAATATCTTTCCCTATTTCTGTCAGTAACTGCCGGTCTACCTCTTTTAGCTTCATATATTCTATCCAAGCCGTCAGTGAGGAGATAGGTGTTCCAAGTTGATGAGCGGTTTCCTTCGACAAACCCACCCATACCCTATGCTGCTCAGCCCGCTGTGTCCGGTTTAATGCGAAGAAAGCAAGACCGATAAAAAAGGTGATTACCAACAGTTGAAAATAGGGATACACCTGCAGTTGCTTCAAGGTATACGAGTCATCATAATAAAGCAATTGATCCGATGCTTTCAGCACAATGGGGTCATGATGGCTGCCAAACTGTGCCATTTTCTTGCGCAGATAAACATCCTGATGTGTATCAGGCAGCTTGATGTTGTGCGTCAACATCTCCCCGCTCTTTTCATCATGGAGAATCACGGGAATGGTCGTGTTACTTTGCAAAATTTTCAACACCAACTTCATGTCCGCCTCCTCATCGGCAACCATCGACCCGGTCGCCATGGCCCATATCTCTATCTTTCGACGCTCTTCCTCCGCCATTTCTCCGACCAGCTTGCTCGACAGCAGCAGTGACAACAAGGCGACAACGACCGCAAGGGTAACGAACAGGTAGTGGAGTAATTGACGAGGTTGTGATGAAGGCATCGTATATGGATTTAGATGTGAGATGCTACTTTGGGTGAACGGTTGTAAAGTATTTCACTTATTTGTTATTTTTGTGTGTAAGTTGTGTGTAAGCATATCTTCAAATAAAAAAATTATAGGATCAAAATTCAATGTAAATATAGCGCAATTTTGTCAATAAATCAAACATGTTAAATTATTCAAATATCGAAACTGTTTTGTCAAGCATGGCATCCATCAATAAGACATTTTTCGTATCTAACAAGGGAAGCAAAAGTTAATAAATCTAATCAATAAACTCACATTATGTTATATATATAAAAAATACATAATTTTACAGTTATTAATGCAACATACTGGGCATTATCACATCTATATTATAGATTAAAGGCAATTTATATAAAACCGAATAGGTGTGATTTATTATATGGAAGCTATTAACACTCAAAATTATTATGCCTATGTACAAATATTTATTATTCTCATTTTTATGTATCGCTGAATGCATGCGATAAAAGCGAATTTATCATTTCGGAAGTAGAACTTATCGTTGATTCTGAACGGTAACAGCTGTTGATGCAGGAGGTGGTAAAGAACAACCTTTCAAGGTAAAAGCAGTCAGCGATAATTCTGAACATTGGCTCATGATATAATGTATATTACGATAGTTCTATCCTTTTAGATACTCAATATCTATACTAAAAGACATACGCGTAAAAACCAAAGTTAAACTCTTAAAAATTAAATCTATGCAAAGAAAACTTACAACTCAATCATATATTGCGTTAACCTATATGTTAGTGCTTGGAATGTGGGGATGTACGGATCAATTCCAAAATTTCGAAAAGGAAACGCCTCCCAAACTTGAACAGTCAATCGAAACTGTATCTTATAAAGATGCTGTTTTTCATGAAGCTACTGAATCATGGATACAACCACAAAAAGATCCTTATACTCTGGAGAACTTCCAAAGGGCTTATGAAAATTTATCATCAGGAAATTCTGTCCAAACTCTAACAAGATCAGTTACGGAAGAATTTACAGGTCTACAACAACTGGAAGCTACTCACTATGCATTAAAGATTTACCCAAAAAACGAAAAAGAGCAATGGAAAGTTGAGTTGATGGAGGATGTAAAAGTAGCATACCTCCCCTTTGATTACGTACAATTGTCTGAAGACATAGTAAAAAACTCAACAGAATTAACCATATCGGAAGCTACTTTATATCCGGACGAAAGCCGTTATACTGTAACGTACGATGACTTAGAAACGATTGAAGGTCCTGTAGAGCCAGAAACTTATGTCATGCCTGTATTGTATGTTGTTTGGCCGATCGATAAACCGTTACCTCATGATTTGGATTATGAAGTCGATTACGAAGTTTTCCTACCGCAAAGCGTCACACAAATGAGAAGTGCATCATTATTAAGTGAGCATGCAATGCAAGTGTTGGAAAATGAAGCGATACAACTTACCTTAGGATCACTAATGCAAACAAAAGCGACAACAAGAAGTACTTCCCAAACATATACTGGAATAGTAACAGGTTATGATTACTTTGCGATGGATAATATGGGGATTTTTATTCCAATACCTAACCTGAAATTAAGATTTCAATTAGGTTCAAGTATTTGGGATATTTACACCCAGTCTGATGGAAATTTTTCTACAATCTCTGATATTCCTGATGCTGCATCATTTGGTTATATTTTACAACATGCAAGATGGAAAATTACATCTGAAAGTAGTACCGCTCCCATTTCTAAAACTTTATTATATCAAGTTGGGGCAACTTGGCCCATGTACAATGGAAACATCGATCTGCGGGCATCGTATCCTTGTTTTACATCCCATTGTGCCGCAAATTTTTATTATCATGGTTTGCATGAGCTTACAAGATATTATTACAGTGATGGAATTAGAATACGAGCATCAAGTAATGCAAATAGTGCCAATGGAATGTTTACTTTTTCAAAGAGTTCACCTGCATATATAACGATATATAATAATAATGCGCAAAATACTAATTATCAAATAGGAACTGTCTTACATGAATTAGGACATTTGACTCATTTTGGAACAAGAGGTGGGTATGATAATTATAGAACAGTTCACGATCTAATTGCAGAATCTTACGGTTCTTATGCTGGTTGGTATTTAGGCGAAAGATATTATTTCTTTTTAGGTTATGCAAAGCCATTTCCGGCCCTTGATCCAACCGGTCAAGGAAGACAATTATGGACAATGGGATCAACCAGTCATTATTCGCCATTATTTGTTGATTTAATAGACGATTATGATCAAAGTATAGCAGGAACCCAATACATATTTGATGCAGTCAGTAATGTCCCTCATTCTGTAATAGCAAGAATTGCCAGAGAAGCCACCAATTGGACTACATGTAGGAGTATACTTGAAGGGTATACGGGGGTATATTATACAGAATACCAAATCAACAGCATTTTAGGAATTTATAATTTTTGGTTTGCGAATAATAATTGAGGGATCATACTTTAAGATGCATCTATTTGCAAAATCATTAAATCGAAATAACTTTGATTATATTTGCACTAACAATTTAATTTACAACAAAATGAAAATACTTTATTTATCCGTTTCGCTATTCGCTTGTAGTTTCATTCTGTTTTTATCGGGCTGTAACAATAATGATGAAATTTCGACTACTTATCCGCTTGATACATCTTTAGCGGGGTCTGTTTTCATTGACTCTCGTCAGATAACGAAAATTAAAGGTACATTTGATGAAAATTCTTTGGAAAATTTTCAATCCAATGAAAGTGTAATAGGTATTGGAAAAGTATCTGATGAAGAAATACACTTGTTTTGTCATACAAAATGGGGTGATGAATGGATAGACTTCTCTTCTGAAGCAATCCCTCTTTCCGGGGAGCCTTATAATGTGAATTTTGATTACTCGTCTAGGGCTAAGGTAATGTATAATACTACTGAATGGCAAACTGTCAGTGCTTCAATAAATGGGTGGATTAAAAGGGTTGGTTTTGATGACGCTAGAAATGTTGGCAAATCAAACTACAGTCTTGGTGATCCACCTACTTTTCATTATGCGTGCGACATTAATATTAGTTGTATCTTAAACGGTAAAAAACTGACACTTAATATTTCTTCAATCGCCCCATAGCATAAAATGGTGAAGAGAAAGAGGAAAAACTGCTTTATTTTCAAGTAGCGAGATGGGAGGGTATGATCCCCCGACCTCATGATTGTGAATCAGCAACCGGAAGAAAAAGATCGCGGAGAAAGAATCTCCGGCCGTTCCTCCGGCATATATCCGCTCCGGATACGCCATTCATTAGGATAAAGATTATTTGCCCGGTTACCAATATTCTTTACAAACCCGATAGGTTCGTTTTGCCAGGTAAGAAGCACCATTCCGCGGGGTGTGCCGGAAAGGTTGATGGACACCTTTCGCAGGTAGGCAATGGCCTGTTCATAAGTCACTTCATGGTTGATGAATGCATCCCTGTTTAGGGCGATACTCATGGCCAGTGCATGAGAGGGGACGAAATCTATTCCTTTCCTTGTCCCCAATTCTATGCCCGCAGAAAGACAGTTTAGATTATTCATAAATGAAATAATAGTTTCGGCATACATTTTCGGCAGTGCAATAATTCGATCACCGGATTCCATAAAATGAAACGATTCAGGATTTCTAATCAATCCAGAATATTCAACAGGATCCTTGATGAAAATTGTGGTTTGTTTTCTGTTTTTTTTAGCATGAAAACCGGCTTCGGATACTCCCACTTCCGGTTTTCTCAAAACCGTGACAAAAAACCCTTCACCCTTGACCTTGTGCGGATAAAAATGATAGCCGCCGGTTTCGCCGGAACAGGATGGCGTAATGTTCCAGTCTGCATCGACCTCCACCTTTGTGAAGATGGCACCCAATTTGCTCGCCGCCCAGCGAGCGTTTTCTTCATTTTCATCCCTGTTGTAGGTGCAGGTACTGTAGAGCAGTAATCCACCCGGCCTGAGCGCCGGCCACACGTCGTCCAGAATATCCCTTTGCCGGGCAGCACACATCGCCACATCCTGTGGCGACCACTCCTGCATGGCCACCTCATCCTTGCGGAACATGCCTTCACCCGAACAGGGAG
>JAQWBH010000277.1 GCA_028707405.1 Parabacteroides sp.
AGTTTATGTCCAGAACGCCGCGGTCACGGTCAAAGAATTTACCTACATCACATGAAAAGTACATCATTGTACTGTCTTTTATGGAAGCGATAGCCATACCCTTAATATCTTCCACCGGCAGATTGACGTAAGTCCAGTTTTCGCCATCATAAGTATGACGATCAAAATCAATTTCGTAGAGTTTATAATATTCGCGCGAAGGGTCATTCATCAGCATAACATAATTATGCTTTAAATCTTTGCCTACATATTCATTAAAGAAGGATTGTGGCGTATATTCTTTTGTTTCAACCGGTTTCCCTTGAGCATCTTTACGTGTCCAGGTAAAATGCGTGGGAGGTTCGCCCAGATTAAGGACAAGCATGCGATAAACAGTTCCAAGCATTTCGGTCTTTTTCTTATCAAAATCAGAGGCCTTTGTCGATTTTGGCATTTCACGTAACTGAAGTCCGAATTCTTTTAACCTCAATCCGACGAGATTAGCCATCCGTCCTGTGCTGTTGCTACTGTTTGTTTCAACCATCACGTCAGATGGAACGACACCGTATTTAGTTAAGATATCGGCAATACCCGTGAATTGTCCGCCGTCGCTGATTGGGTTCTTAAAAAGCCATTCCACCATCTTGTCGTCCATCGGTTTTTCGCGTGTGTCGATGACTCCTTGCAGGAATAAGTTTGCTTTTTCCAATTGATCCCAAAAGAAACAATAATTTTGTGAGAACTGGAAATCACCCATATTATATTTGGCGATAGCTTGCGAACGGAATACATTGAGTCCCGTAAAGAGCCAGCAACGCCCGGATGATTTCTGGTTGGTGATTCCCTTGCTGTTTACCTTGTTCGAAAAATAGGTATCCAGATTGTTCTGGCTGTCGAGGTTTATAACCAGTTTGTTAATGTCATTATTTGTAATGGCATTGCGGATAGCCTTGTCAGCCGGAGTGTCTTGATAAGCCTGTTTGATTTGCTTTAGCATTTCCGGTGTGAGGCCTCCTGTGCTCTTTTGACCGAAAGCATTCATTGAGAGGCCTAAAGCGCAGATAGCTAACCATAAGTTTGTATGTCTCATAAATCCTTTTGTTTTTAGTTGTGCCAAAGATATTAATAATAAATGGAAGAACGCCCTTATATCCTGATTTTCTAATTTGCCTTAAGACAGGTTTTGCTTTGGACCAAACGGCAAGTTGTAAGCGCTAATTTTTCTATTAAGGTAATGCGCGATCTAAAAAATAAGTATGTTTTTTAGGTTCTGAAAAACTCTTTTATGTAAATTTTTTTTTTCATAGTGTCCATTCTTTTTTATATCATTATATTTGTCATTATTTTGAAAAAAGCTAAAATGAGATTGAAGTATTATTTATTTTTATTCTGCTTGTGTTGTCTCTCGCTTTCGGCAAAAACGCGTAAAGCTGTATATATTATTGTAGATGGCGTTCCTGCTGATCAGATAGAACGATTGCATACTTCTGCAATTTTTGATATTGCGTCAGAAGGGGCTTTTGGACGTGCTTTCACAGGTGGTGAAGTTGGAACTTATTCGCAGACTCCTACTGTTTCGGCTATTGGTTACACAAATTTGTTGACTTCTACCTGGATGAATAAACATAATGTGGATGGCAATAGTAATTTGAATCCGAATTACTATTATTGGACGATTTTTCGTATTGCCAAAGAACAGAAAAAGCTTTATAAAACAGCTATTTATTCGAGTTGGACAGATAACCGGACTGTGCTGATAGGTGCCGGGAAGCCTGAAACAAATTACCTGAAGATAGATTATGTAAAAGATGGTTATGATTTGGATTCAATTCATTTTCCAAAGCGAGAAAATGAGTTGCAGATATTTGATTATGATGAACAGATTTCTAAAGATGCGGCCGAAGGAATACGAAAGGATGCTCCTGATTTGAGTTGGGTATATCTTTGGTATACAGATGATGCGGGTCATATCAAAGGTAATGGCGCCTATTTTGATGAGTATGTAAGAAAAGCAGATGTGGAAGTGGCACGTATATGGGAAGCCGTAAAATATAGAGAAAGTCATTTTGATGAAGAATGGATGATTGTTGTTACGACTGATCACGGGCGCGACGAAAGTGGGCATGGTCATGGTGGACAATCCGCTAGAGAACGTACGACATGGATTTCTACCAATGTTCCGGTGAATGCGCATTTTAACAGCAAGCAATTGGCTATTGTCGATATTGCACCATCTATAAGTCGTTTCATGCATTTTGAAGTACCTCGGAAAATACTATGGGAGCAAGACGGGATGCCTTTTATCGGTGATATCGATATTTCCGATTTAAAAATGATGCCTTATGATGGTTTTGTTACATTGACATGGAGTGGTTATAGAAATGTTCCGGTTGAAGTTTATGCAGCAACTACCAATAATTTTAGTAAAGGCGTTTCGGATGAATGGATTAGATTGACGACTATTCAGTCGCATAAAGGGAAATGTGAATATAAGGTAGATTTGAGTATGTTTCCACAGTCGAAGTTTTATAAATTTGTAGTCGTTGCTCCCAATAATCATCTGAATAGATGGCTAAAGCGTTGAGAATAGTTTAATAAACTCACAGTGGAATTAGTATGGAACTTAATAACGAGAAGCAATTGGTTAAACAGTTATCGGAAGGTGATGAAAAAGCTTACCGAGCATTGTTTATGCGTTATTATACCAAAGTCCGTTGTTTTATAAATGGTTTGTTGAAGTCTGAGGTTGAGGCTGAAGATCTTGCTCAGGATGTATTTGTTAAGGTTTGGATTAATCGGGCGCATTTTGCGGAGGTCAATACTTTTGGTGCTTATTTGTATGTATTGGCAAAAAATACCGTATTTAACTATATCGAGTCAAAGCGAATACGCAAAGTCAATTTGGATGAAAGACCATTTGAGGAGGAAGATAATGAAACTCCATATGAAGAACTGGTGGCAAAAGACTTGCAATTGTTTATAAATATGGTTATTGATAGCATGCCTTCACAGCGCCAGGCGGTTTATCGTATGAGCCGCGAGTCGGGATTGACGAATGATGAAATTGCCGAAAAACTTCATCTGGCAAAGAAAACAGTAGAAAATCACCTAAATTTGGCGTTGAAAGAGTTAAGAAATGCAATGTCTCTATTCGTATTCCTCTATTTTTGTTAATGATTTGGGTGCTAAAAAGAAATAAATGGTCAATAAGAAAATATAAGAAAGAAAAAGAATGAGTTATATAAAATATATAGTCCGATATTTTTTTAACCATCAATTTTCGAATGAAATGGTGGATGAAGTTCAACACAGGTTGACGGCTACTCATAATGAAAAAGAAAAAGAGGAGGCTTTATTGTCGACGTGGGATGAGCTCGGATTCCCTGAAATGTCTCCAGAAGCATTAAATCAGGCCTATTCAATGGTTAAACTGCGTGCCGGATTAAAGAAACCTTTTAACTATTCTTACTGGTTAAAATTGGCAGCTATATGGACTCTTCCATTTTTATTGTTATGTGCCTCTTTTTATTTGTATCATAAATCATCTGTCAAAGAAAACATTTTGTCCAAGGTTACTTTTGTTGAGCACTATGTTTCAGCGGGTAAACGAGATATTGTTACTTTACCCGATGGAAGTAAAGTATGGCTTAATTCAGGAACATTATTGATTCATCCCTCCATATTTGTAGGACAGGAAAGGCAAGTTTATATATCTGGAGAAGGTTATTTTGATATTCAAAAGAATTCTGAAATGCCATTCGTTGTCCGTACGAATGCATTGCAAATAAAAGTATTGGGAACGAAATTTGATCTTTCTGCATATCCTGAAGCCGAAAAAGTGACGACAACATTGGAACACGGATCTGTAAGTGTTTTATTAAATCGTGCATCGTCGAAGGGAAAGAGTTTTTCTTTGTCTCCTAATGAACAGCTGGTATATAAGCCACTTACAGGTGAAGTCGTGAAATTGAATGTCGTTGCTGTCAATTATTCAGATTGGAAAGAAGGAGGTTTGAATTTTAGTAGCAGTTCCTTCCATGATATTATAATGACCCTCGAACGTATATATAATATAAAAATACATGTACAAACTTCTGTATATGATGAAAACCGCCTGACTATACACTTTAATAAAAACGAATCTCTTGAGAATGTGATGATGCTTATAAAGGCTATGGTGCCTGATCTGGAGTATTATGTAGATAGGCGGGATATCTATATTCAATAAATTTATATTCATTAACATTATTTGGTTGGGTGTATTTTATACCCTAACTGTCCTTATTGTACGATTTTAAATTTATTGTCAAACATTTATATCTATTATTTCATGAATAGGAACAAATCGATGCGAGTGATGACACTCTGCCTGAGTCTGATAGCGGCAGGATGTTTGCAGTTAAGCGCACAGAAAGTGACTTTTCAGGAAGGTACAGTATCGCTGAAGCAGGCGTTCGAAAAAATTGAATCTGCTTCAAAATACAAGATAGCATACAATGATACCCAACTGGATGTTACAAAACAGGTTGTGCTAAATCAGAAAAATAAGGAAGTGCTTCAGGTACTGTCTGATGTTTTAAAAGGCTCAGGCTATACCTTTAAAACTAAAGGTAATTATTTGATTATCACGTCTGAAAATCAGCGCGACAGTCAATCATCTCAGGGGCATAAATCCAAGCGTGTCTCAGGAACTGTAGTTGATGAAAAGGGAGAGCCTCTTTCCGGTGTTAATGTTGTAGAGAAGGGAACAACTAATGGAACAATTACCGGTGTTGATGGTTCTTTTAACCTTAATGTTGATGATGCATCAATGTTGAGTGTTTCGTTCATTGGCTATAATACCCAGGAATTTTCAGTAAAGAAGAGTTCTGTTTTTTCAATAAAGATGTCTGAAGACTCTAAATTACTGGATGAAGTTGTAGTCGTAGGTTTCGGTACACAGAAGAAAGTGAATCTGTCGGGATCGGTATCCTCTGTAAATGTATCTGATATGGCAAAAAGCCGCCCTATCACGAATCTTTCAAGTGCATTAGCCGGCGCTTCGTCCGGTTTGAACGTAACATCAAGCAGTAACCGTCCGGGTAGTGATGATGCATCATTGTTGATTCGTGGTGTTGGTACATTAAACAACTCATCGCCACTTATCATCATTGATGGTGTTGAAGGTGTTTTAAGTGATATCAATATTAATGATGTTGAGAATATTTCTATCTTAAAGGATGCATCTTCATCAGCTATTTATGGTTCACGAGCTGCCAATGGTGTTATATTGGTTACCACAAAAGCAGGACAGTCAGGAAAGATGAAATTAACATATAACGGATATGTTTCTTTTCAGTCGGCACGTAACAATGTCCTTGAACCAGTAAGCAATTATGCTGACTATATGGAATTAATGAATGAAGCTTATACAAACAGTGGAGTAGCTGCTCCTTATTCAACTTCATCTATTAAGGCATGGCGTGACGATAATGGTGCAAATCCATTGCAATATCCGAATGTAAACTGGCTTGATGATTCATTCAGAACAGGGGTCGGGAGTAATCATACCTTGTCTATGCAGGGAGGTGCTGACAATATCCAGTTCTATAGCTCTATTGGCTATTATGACAACCCTGGCGTTATGGAAAATACAGGCTATCAGCGTTATCATGTAATGTCAAACATTACCGCAAATGTTACTCCATGGCTCAAAATGGGTCTCAACATGAATGGATACTATGGCAAGGCTGATCCCGCTTCGGGTGATTTTGGTTGGGGGTTTGCTACAACGCCGGCCATGATTTTGAGACATAATGGATTGTATGGTGGTATTCAAGATTCTCAAGACGATGTATCATCATCCAGTAATAACATGTTGGCAAGCTTGAATTCTACAAGAGGTGATAATATTACACGTAATGGTAAGGGTCGTCTTTTTGTGACAGTGAATCCAATCAAAGATTTGTCTGTAACAGGATCGATGGTCTATGAATATACAAGCAATAATACCAAAACCATTCCTATTTTTAATGATTTCTGGAATTTTGCAACAAATACAATCATATTGAAAGGTGGTGGACAAAGCTATATCACTCAATCAACTTGGAGAAGACAGCGTAATTATATGGATGTCGTTTCTCATTATAACCATCGTTTCCTAGAAAATAATTTGGGGTTAAATGTTATGGCTGGTGCTAGCCAGGAACAATACACATATGAGAATGAAAGTGTAACAAGAAAGGATTTACTCGATTTGAGTCTTTCAGTTTTGGATGCAGCTAATGGTAGTTTGTCGGCTACAGGTGCAAAAACCGTTTGGACAATGCGCTCATATTTCGGTCGTATTAATTTGGATTGGAAAAATAAATATTTGTTAGAGCTTAATTTGCGTACAGATGGTTCTTCTCGATTTTTGAAAGACAATCGTTGGGGATGGTTCCCTTCGGGTTCTGTAGCTTGG
>JAQWBH010000031.1 GCA_028707405.1 Parabacteroides sp.
TTATAGGATTTTCCCATCCTGATTACTGGAATCGGACCATAAAAAGTCACCGAATTAAGAATCCCACCGGCCAAAGTTTTCAGATTTCGGCCAAATTCATTCATATTCTCCCATCTCGGATCAAAGTTATATGTATCAGGAGAAACGGTAAAACCAGTCCCGTCCCTGTTCAAATTAAGTGTCAGGTTGCCGTACACCAAACCATCTCCAGAATTTCTGAAATAATGATCGTTCGATTTCAAGTTAATATGTGCAATACCTCCTGAATTAAAATCAGAAATCGAGACTCCACTAAAATCAATCGAATTCACATTAACACTCAGATCTCCTTCTCCAAACTGAGACCACGCTTTTGCCTCAGTTAAGGTAACCTTCCCATCTGAATCCGGGCGTTTTCCTGCAAGTGCTTTTAAAAACTCGTATGTCATATATCCTCCACCTCCTGCCAGTGTAACCCATCCCAATCCTTCCAATACAACCCCACCTGTTTTTCTTGTAATTTCTGCAAATATTTCTGCTTTACCTTGAAAGAAGAACCCAAGCTTAAGATTAAATCCCGTTAAAGGATCAAATAAAAAATTTCCCAGACAACCTATAATTCAACCAATCATCCGGTGCCTGAATATAGGGATCCGGACTAAAAAACACTGCCGTCAATGGATCATAAACTCTTCCGTTCATGTTGATGATACCAAAGGCATCCAGATGCTCATGCATCGTGTAGCCTCGGTTTGTCAGCCAGCTTGTACGGGTATCTTTTTCTTCCCACTGATCAGGGTTGCGACGTTGACCCCAAGGGTCAAAGGCATAACGTTCCACTACATTTCCACTTTCATCGGTCAAAGCAGTCAAAGAACCCTGGAAATCGGTGTAGGCGTACAACAAACTATCATGACCTTGGTTTTGAATCAGTATGGCTGCCAAACCGTCTCCGCCGCTAATATAATGAATTTTACGAACATTGCCCGCAGCATCTGTTTCTTCTTCATAATTGCCCAGATAATAGCGGGTTTGTTTTACAGCTCCGTTAATTGAGTACACAGACTTTCGACGCTGGTCATCGACGCCGTAGGTGAGCGTATAGCTCTTATTTCCTTCCGTCAGTAATCCTATTTTTTTGAAATCGGTATACGAAACCAGCAATGAATCCAATGACATGATTGTCGGAACACCGGAAATGGAAGTCAAGGCATGAGGCTTATTGTTGCTTTCACCATAATTCATTGTAAAATCACCCAAATCGCTTTTCTTGCTGATATTGCCCGTAGTCGGATCATACGTGATAAAGTTTTCCTTAACAAGTTCATCATTTCTATAAATGTCCCAATTTGTCAGACGATTTTGATTATCATACAGGAAAGACTCCCTCTGGTATGTCAGATAGTCTATGCGATATTCCAGATTCCCTTTTGGGTTGAAAAGATAATCGATACTCTGAACTCCAGATGCGTCTATACCGGATAAGAGACCATAATCATCATAGTAAAAAGATGTTTCTTTACCTCCTTTTGTGATCTTTTTTAATTGTCCACGGGCATTCCCTTCCAACGCTTTCCAGATAGAGCGTCCATTTTCATCTTTCACCTCAGTCAGATTACCGTAATTGTCATAGCTATTAACCGTATAATAGCCGGATGGATAAATCTCTTTCCTTACACGCCCCAAAGCATCGTACTCTGTCTGCTTGTCAGAAGTTCAGAATCTCTTGATAATGTTCGTAAACGGTGGAAGAAATAGTGTTTTGCCTTTCACCTATATCGAGCAGATATCAAAATATTCAAACAAGACTTTGGATAAGAGAAGCTTTAAAAGGCTTTCATCTTCCATTTCATAATTGACAGACTTTTCTTAACTTCGTCCCGAAAATATCCAAAAAAAATGAAAGATTTCATCAGACTGCTGTTCCGGCTGGTCCCACCATACAAGAGAAATGTGATACTGAACATCATCAACAACCTGTTATCCACATTTTTCAGCTTGTTTTCCTTTGCGATGATCATCCCCATTCTCCAGATCTTGTTTAAGATGGAGAAAAACACCTACACCGTCATGCAATCTTTCGAAGGTGCTTCTTTCGGGGATTTGGTCGGTATCATCAAAAACAATTTCTATGTGTTTATCACACAGACCATAGAAACAAGGGGTGCCGGTGTCACCCTGCTTCTGTTGGGCGGATTCCTGGTCATCATGACGTTTTTTAAAGCCTTGTTCATGTATATGGCTTCGTTCAACATGATTACCATCCGTACCGGCGTTTTGCGTGATCTTCGAAACACCATTTTCAAAAAAATAACCAACTTACCACTCAGTTTCTTTTCAGAAGAAAAAAAAGGCGACATACTGGCCAGAATGTCGGGCGATGTCACAGAAGTGGAAAATTCGGTCATGAGTTCCCTGGACTTACTATTCAAGAACGCCATCATGATTATCATCTACTTCGGAACGATGTTGATAGTGAGTTGGGAGTTGACCGCATTTGTAGCAATCATGCTGCCTTTCGCTATATTCTTGATGGGCAGGGTCAGCAAAAAACTTAAGAAGCCTTCCCGCGAAGGTCAGGAACAATGGGGAGAATTGCTCTCGCAAATTGAAGAAACACTTTCCGGTCTCCGGATCATCATGGCTTTCAATGCCCAGGATAAAATCAAAAAGCGTTTTCATAATCAGAACGAAAAATTGCGCCGGACCACCAGAAAGGTTGCTCACAGACAGCAACTTGCTCACCCGATGAGTGAATTCCTGGGCACCGCCATCATCGCTGTTGTCGTTTGGTTCGGAGGTTCGTTGATTCTAAGTAATGAAGCATCCATCACTGCTCCTACCTTTATCTATTACCTGATCATTTTTTACAGCATCATCAATCCTGCCAAAGCATTTTCCCAGGCTTGGTACAGCGTCCAGAAGGGTCTGGCCTCCATGGTCCGTATCGATAAGATCCTGAGGGCTGAAAGCGTGGTCGAAGTGCCGGAAAACCCCAAACACATCAAAGAATTCTCCAAAGAAATCCAATACAAGCAGGTTTGCTTCCGTTACCAAACAGAACCGGTTTTATTGAACATCGACCTGACCATACCCAAAGGCAAGACCATTGCACTGGTAGGACAATCCGGATCCGGTAAGTCAACCCTAGTCGATTTACTTCCGCGTTTTTATGAAATGAATGAAGGGATTATCACCATAGATGATATTGACATTAGGGATTTGCCGATATCAGAACTACGTAGCTTGATGGGAAATGTCAATCAAGAGGCCATCTTATTTAACGACACGTTCTTCAACAATATTGCTTTTGGCGTCGAGAACGCCAGCATGGATCAAGTCGTTGAAGCAGCAAAAATCGCCAATGCACATGATTTTATCTCCGCAACTGAAAACGGATATGAAACCAACATCGGTGACCGTGGTGGTAAACTTTCCGGCGGCCAACGCCAACGGATCAGCATCGCACGTGCCATCCTGAAAAATCCGCCGATCCTGATTTTAGATGAAGCCACTTCAGCACTCGATACGGAATCCGAGAAATTGGTTCAGGAGGCCTTGGAAAACCTGATGAAGAATCGAACAACCATTGTCATCGCCCACCGCTTGTCAACCATCAGGAATGCAGACCTCATCTGCGTCATGCACGAAGGCCGCATTGTGGAGCGCGGTACCCACGAAGAACTCATTGCAAAGAACGGTGCTTTCAAACGCCTTTACGATATGCAGACATTCTAACCGAATCAATCCGGATTTATTATATTTATTCAGGCCTTGTCGACGTTCTGTCAAAAAACGGACTCTTCCCCGTCGCACTGATCGGAATTGCATAAGCGACTTTACATTCACCACCGAGCCAGCCCAATTCCTTTGCTGCCAAGCCGGCCGAAAACATCACCCTCGTATCCACCCTGTTATCGGCAGCCGTCGCACAAGCAGATCCAATGGCAATACCCAGGTCATTCAACGGAAAAGCGCAAGGCAAACCCTCATGAAGATCCTTTTCCGCACAAGTCGGGAAACCACAGTAACCGCAATTCAAATTCATGTTGGTCAAACGGGTGCCCAAAACCACCACAGCCTGAGCCAAACGTATGTTCGCCGCATCCCTGAAAAAGAATTTACGGCCATGCTTTTCCACACTTTTTTCCATATAATCAGCCAGCACATTGATATCATCTCCTGTAATGATGATCAATTCCAAATGATCCACACCCTTTCCCTTTGGTGCCGTCCGTGCTGCCTGCATCATTCTTTTACCCACTTCAATGACCTGTTCTGTCTTAGTTTCTATTTCGTTGATTATCATCGCCCTTATTTTTTAGTTAAAGAAATGCAAACTTATCTAATTAGTCCGAATGGTCAAAAAACAGGATCAATTTATTCTTTTTCATAGAAAAAATTGGATTATTTAAAAAAAATTCACATAAAAGATTGCATATCCGAATTTTATCCGTTTCTTTGCGGTCGCTTGATGTGCTTATACACAAGCAAATTATTATTTTTATTTATATATATTTATTATTTTATGAACATTTACATTGGCAACCTGAACTACAGTGTTCGGGAAAATGACTTGAAAGAAGTTATGGAAGATTATGGTACCGTCGCATCCGTAAAAATCATCAAAGATCGCGAAACGGGTCGTTCCAAAGGTTTTGCATTCTGCGAAATCGAAGAAGAAGAAGGTGCAAAGAAAGCCATTGCCGAATTGAACGGTTCCGAATATGGCGGCCGTCCTATGGTTGTAAAAGAAGCACTTCCGAAAAATTAATTTCGAAAAACTATCTTGACAAGATCTCACTTACTCATATAAGTCTCTATCAAAAAAACCGCCTCAATACTGAAGCGGTTTTTTTATGTTTTTAATCATTGTTGTCCGATAAAAACCGTTAAAATTATTTTTACTCCTTATTTCAGGGGCTTTTGACCCAAATATCGATTCAGGATACTGAGCGCATAGCCAATGACCTCGTTGAGAGCGACATTCACCTGTTGTTCGAGTGGAAAGGTTGTGATGTTGAAGAACTGAGCGTCCAACCCGACCACATCCACATGGTGGTGTCAATACCTCCGAAAATGTCTGTTTCTGAGCTGATTGGTGTGGTGAAGGGCAAGTTAGCAATCAAGCTTTTCAAGAGCTACCCTCAATTGAAGAAAAACCCCTATTGGGGAAACCACTTTTGGTCACGCGGTTACTTTGTGAAAACATTTCAAAGAGCGATTAGCAGGCTATGCCTGCAGAATAATACTAAATTCTCCTGTTCTGCAGGAGGTGGTTTAATATGTGAATTTTTATAATTGATGCCAAAATGAGCAATTATCTTGCCAAAACACGTGCTAAAATGAGCACACATATCACATATATTTGCATCGCATACAAAAAAGTGCAATAATCATCTCAAATATAATAGCCTATGAAACATTTATTCAAACTGATAAGAGTATTGCTGATCTCGGTCTCGATAGCTGGTTGTAGTAAAACGATGGATGACTATCCATCAGCCAATCTAAGAGCTATTTCCGCTTTTGAATTTGAGTACTATCACAATTCAGATTGCAACATTCATATCCTTCACGAAGGAGAGGTTGATGAGACCAATCGCATCATTACCATAAGTGTGCCAACTGATGCAGATTTGACACATCTCAGACCGACCATCACGTTGTCACCTTGGACTACCTGTAGCCCGAAGACCCTTGAGGCTATGGATTTCACTTCACCGGTGGACTACACAGTTACAGCTCAAAGTGGAAAGATTGCCGTGTATACAGTTCATGTGACCACGGAATATATCTATAAGAATGCCGATCTGTTCCGTTTCTACCTACTCGACATCACGAATGACAATGGCGAACCAATGTATGTAACCAATAATGTCTATAACGATGGTGCAGTAATCAATGTTAAAGTGCCGAAAGGAACGGACATTAGCAGCCAACATACACACCTATCTTTGTCTCCTGCCTCAATGCGGGCGACCTTAGAAATATGCGAATCAGGCAATGATGTGAATTACAAGACCTTTACGGACGGAGATGCTGTGGATTACAGGATTGCTCCAGTCATTTTCCGCATCACGGCAGAAGGAGGCTTGGTTAACAGATATAAGATTAACGTTACAGAAGTGGAGGACGGAAATGAGTAATATAATAAGGTTTAAGAATTTATTGCTGCTTGCCCTGCTCGGTCTGAGCATGGCAGTAAGTGCACAAACCATACATATATCCGGTGTAGTTGAAGACACTAGTGGTCCATTGCCTGGAACTAATGTTCGAACAAAAGACCAGAGTTGTGCCACTATTACCGACATAGACGGTCGTTTCTCTCTGGATATTCCAAAGAATGCCGATCTGATTATTTCGAATGTCGGTTATGAGACCAAGACCGTACAAACACAAAATAAGGCTGTTCTGAAGGTATTTCTTGAGGAATCATCGAAAGAATTAAATGAGATTGTAGTAATCGGTTACGGTAAGATGAAGAAACGTGATGTGACCGGATCCATCACTTCTCTTAATGAAAAAGAACTGCTAGGAAACAAACCTTTGAACATTGCCACCGCCTTACAAGGTAAAATTTCCGGTTTGGAAATTGTAACGGCAAGTGAACCTGGTTCAACATCCGACTATCGAATCCGTGGTTCCTCCACTTTGAGCGAGGAGGGTAGTACTCCATTGTTCATTGTTGATGGTATGGAGGTGCAAAATATCGATAACATCAACCCTCAGGATATTGCCTCCGTAGAGGTGTTGAAGGATGCCGCTTCGGCCGCCATTTACGGTTCCAGGTCCGCTAACGGTGTCATTATCATTACAACGAAAGAGGGTAGTGGCAGCAAGCCAACCATTTCAGCAGGTTATTTGGTGCGTATTTCGCAGTTAGCCCGTACCCTTCCCCAGATGAACCGTCGCCAATGTATAGATTTCGATATTCTTCGTGTTTATCTGCAAGGTGGTACCAGTTACTCAGTATATGTTACCGACTCTCTGAACCCTTCTTTCTCCGCCGATAACTATTATCAAGATATCCTTTTCCAAACCGCGTTTACCCATCAGGCAGACCTCAGTATAAGCGGTTCAAGCGAAAAGCTGAAATATTTTGTCAGCAACAGTTATGCTGATGAAAACGGTATTCAGATCAACACTTATAACAAACGTGCAACAGGCCGTATTAACGTTGATTATCAGCCTACCAAAAATTTGACTATTGGTAACCGTCTGTCTTTCTCGTTAGGCAATAACAGAAAAACTCCATCAGGAGCACGTACGTATCTACTATCCCGTCCGGCTAATATGGCCCTGATATTTGATGACGGTACATATGCGCCTGTAATCGCGAGTCGTGCAAACCCTCTTGCCTATTCTGAGCTTTGCGTCAATAACAACAAGTTCTACGACGTTGGCTTCAACGAGTTCCTGGAATGGAAGATTATTCATGATCTTTCGTTCAAAACATCAATTTCGGGATCATTCTATCAGAACAACTGGCGATACTTCGAACCTGCTATATTAACAAAAGCTGAGATCACATCTTCGCAAAACAAACAGAGCACAAGTCTAATGTGGACTCATGAAGATGTTCTCACATACAATCATACGTTTGCCAAGAATCATAACCTCACAGCCATGGCGGGTTTCAGTCTCCAGGAAAACTCGAGCGAATATCTGCAACTGTCAGTAACAGAAAATATCTCGGAAGCCATTAAGACTTCCGCCGCTTTCAATCAGGTAAACATGAACAGCACACAACATTACGCTACTTCCAACCGTCTTGCTTCCTTCTTCGAACGTGTAGGTTATTCTTATAAAGGCAAGTATCTTATCAATTCGAACGTCCGCGTGGACGGTTCATCCCGATTCGGTACCAGTAAGCGTTATGGCGTATTTCCATCTATTTCGGCTGGTTGGCGTTTCTCAGACGAAAGTTTCTTTGAATGGGCCAAACCTGTACTTTCGGATGCCAAGATTCGTTACAGTTACGGTACGACGGGTAATCAAACTGCAGGTGATTTTGCATCGTTGTCGCAATATTCAACCATTGCGTACGCCGATTACATAGGTATCTATCCGATCCAGTTGGAAAACAACATACTCGGATGGGAGGAAACACAGCAAAAAAACCTCGGTCTTGACATCTCGTTACTGAACAATCGCATCAGCCTGGTTTTCGATATTTACAAAAAGGAAACAAACGACGTGCTCTTCAACATGAAGTTGCCTGGAACGAGCGGTTTCGAAAGCTCCTACACCAATGTGGGACGCATTTCCAATAAGGGTTTGGAGTTCACCATTTCCACACACAATATCAAGACGAAGGACTTTGACTGGACAACCACTCTCAACTTTGCCTTCAACCGGAACAAACTGTTCGATATCCCAGAGGAGAACGTGCAGATTGCCAATAATGTTTACATAATCGATAATGGATATACACTGGGTACCATGTGGGGTTACAAAGCCATTCAGATATTCTCTTACAACCAGTCGAACACTTTCACTCCTGATTGGCAGCAACTTAATCCGATCTTTGACGAGAAAGATCGTTTTGTCCGCTACGAACTGAACGGAGAAGAATATACCGGCGAAATCAAACAATTGCATTATGCGACTGAGAAAGGTGAAGTATTCAAAGGTGGTGACGTAATGTGGGACGATATCAACCATGATGGTGTCATCAATGCTGATGACCGTCAGATAATAGGTTGCGGTCAACCGGACTTTATCGGAGGTTTCTCCACTGATTTCCGTTGGAAAGGGCTTACGGTTTCCTCTTTCTTCTCGTTCTCCATCGGAGGCGATGTTATCAATGTTTACGAAGCCGACCGTAACGCTCATATTTACGGTACACTTACTCAGGCCAGCCCTGTATATTTGGCACAATCGTGGTTAGCTCCAGGCGATGTAGCCAAGTATCCTATCCCATCCACCAATCGTGCCGTTGTTGAAAATACACGACTTGCTTCCAGTCTTTGGGTTCAAGACGGTTCATATATCCGTCTAAAAAACCTAAAGGTAGCATACAGTCTGCCTTCAAAGGTCGTCAAGAAAATGAAAATGCAGGACATGACCTTCAGCGTCATGATGCAGGATTTCTTTACATGGACCAACTACGACGGTTTCGATCCTGAAATCAAATCCTCCGGTTTTGCCATCGGATACGACAATAACTCCTATCCAAGGGCCAAATCCATTCTCTTTGGATTAAATATTATCTTCTAATTAAAGCATTGATTATGAAAAAACTGAATATTATCATATATATGTTGGTTGCTACTCTTTGCAGTTCCTGCTTGGATGATTTCCTCACTATTAAGCCGCTTGCAACTATCACCAATGAAGTATATTGGCAGTCAGAAAGCGATGCACGTTCAGAACTTAATGCTGCGTACGCTCATTTGCAATCTGCTTATAAAACAGGTTTCTTATATTGGACAGAAGCCAGAGGTGATAATTTTCTCGGTAATGTTACAGGTTCCAAGCCTGTACAGAACGTTACCTTCAATAAAATTAACGCTACGCACAATTCCGCGAACTGGAACGACTGGTACAAGATGATAAGTGTTGCCAACTATGGTATTCACTTTATTCCTACCATGACAGGCAAACTGGAGGAAACCACTCAAAACCACCTTTTGTCGGAAGCATACTTCCTTCGTGCTTTTGCCTATTTCAATCTCTATCGTATCTGGGGTGATGTACCTCTGATTACTGAGCCTGTACTGAAGAAGTCAGAAGTAACCAAACCATGTGTTACCGGTAAGGATACTGTATTTGCATGTGTAGTAAGTGACTTAGAGAAGGCTGTAAAACTGGTTGATGTAACGGTAGATAATATCTTCATTTACTCACCTGGAGCGTTGTATGCATTGTGCACGGATGTAGCGATGTGGGCAAAAGATTATGAAAAAGCTGTCGAATATTCGCAGATGCTCTACGATTTGAAGAAATATACGCTCAATGGAGTGGATTTCGCTGATGTTTGCGCTGTAGCCACTACTACAGACAATATCTGGACATTAAAATGGTCGTATTCCGTTAACGGAGAAAATACCATCACTTCAACCCTCGGAAACAGCTCGAACCCGCTGATCCCAAACAAGCTTATTTACGATAAATGGTCTGCTTGGGAGAAAGAAGCCGGTGCGCTTGATGCACGCCGCGCTGCAACCATCGATTCCATCAAGTATAAGAGTTATACGAGTAAGCATGCCAACCGACTGCCGGCGGGATGCCAAACCTGGAAATGGTCACCGGGAAAACATCTGGCACAGAGCGAATATCAGGAGTGCTACATACCTATCTACCGTCTTGCAGATATTATTTTGCTGCGCGCTGAGGCTCTCAATAAACTGGGTAGGATGAACGAAGCCATCGCGGAGATGAATAAGATACGTGTGCGCGCGGGTTTGCCTGGAAAAGATCTGGCATACTACGGTGGTGATTCAGAAAAACTGGATTCTGACATCTTCCAGGAAAGGCAATTCGAGCTCTTTGCCGAAGGAAAACGCTGGTTTGACCTTATGCGTACAGACAGGGTGGAATCAGTTATGAACGATTACTTTGAAAACTATATCGCCAAATATGGTGGTACAGGGTACAGATTGTTCATGGAAGAATGGATGCACTACTGGCCTATCCATACGGATATACTCAATGAGAACGAAAACCTGCATCAAATTGGTGAGTATTAATCATTTGCTATTATGAAAAAAAATATATTTACATTACTTATATTGGTGGGTATCTGTCTGGGCATGACTTCCTGCGAACTTTTCGGACTAAGTTATGCTTACAGTTTTAAGAATGAGCCTGGAAAAGATTTCGATACGCTCAATTGCAATGCTTACGAATTCATCGAATCACGTGCTGATAACGACCTTACCCTGATGTACGAGGCCATTAACCGTGCCGGATTGAAGGATCTTTTCGAGGCAGAAGACTACACTTATTTCATTCTGAAAAACGATCAATGGGACGACTATATGTCAACCGCCAAATATTCCTGCATTCAAGATATACCTGTTTCTGAGTTGAGAACATACATTTTGGGGTATATCGTTCACGGGAAATACACAAGTAAGGACGTCACCAATCCCATTTATCTGGAGTCCATGAATGGCGTGCAGATCATGCGTATGTACAAGACACAAACAGCTCCTACTTCCAGTCAGAACCTGAACTCTCTGGTAGCAGGATGGGTTAACCCTGACGGTGGAGTCTACCAACGCGGATGTATTACGTCAAATCTGGTTTGCACCAATGGTGTTGTACACATTCTTTCCAGCCGACTGATTATTGTTGTTTAAAAACCAATTTCATGAAAAAAGTCATTTATTTATTAATAATAACTGCAATCTGCATTTCTTGCCAGAAACAAGAGAACAAAACGTATTCTGACGCGTTTACGGAGGAAGCCATTACCAAGGTTACAAACGATGTTGTTCGTTGGCAAGTGGATAATTACGCAGCCATGAATGAAAAACGTAAAGGCGTAACAGGCGTCGATTTAATATGGAACAATGCCATTTTCCTTACTGCTGTTTCAGAATGGGCTGAATACGTACAGGACTCTGATCTTATAGCCTGGTACAACAATATTGCTTTACGGAACAATTATCAGGTAAATTGTGATCCGCACGTTTATCATGCGGACAACCTTATTATAGGTATGCTTTATGCCAATATCTATGATAAAACAGGAGATGAACATGTATTGCACACGATGCTTTCACGTCTTGAATTCATAGCAAAACATCCTTCACAGAATACGTTGGTAACAAACGATGATGATCTGACATACAAGTTCAAATACCGTTGGTCATGGTGCGATGCTCTTTATATGGCACCTCAGGTGTTTGCCCGCTACGCAAAGATTTTCGATGAGCCTGAGTTGCTAGATTTGATGGATACGGAATATTGGGCAACCACTGATTTTCTTTACAATCCTGAATACCATCTATACTATCGAGATTCGAAATATTTCAATCTTTCAGAAAAAAACGGTATGCCTGTATTCTGGGGAAGAGGTAATGCCTGGGTGGTTGCAGGATTGGCACACATGCTCCCATATTTGCCTAAAGACTATCCCTCGTATCCACGCTATGTGCAACTCTACAAAGATATGATGAAAGCCATTGTATCACAACAGAATCCTGCAGGACATTGGTGCGTTTCGATGCTTGACGCAGAAAACTATCCGACGCCGGAAATGAGCAGTACCAGTTTCTTTGCATATGCCATCTGGTGGGGTATTAACCAAGGTCTGCTGGACAAAGCAATCTATCTTGAACCCGCCACCCGTGCATGGCAGGCAATGGTTCGTGCCGTACGCCCAACCGGTATGTTAGGCAACGTGCAGGCTGTAGGCGAGAAACCGGAATCCATCACCAAGGACATGACTGAAGTATACGGCCCTGCCGCTATGGCTTTCACTGCACAAGAAATACTCAAGTATATCAAGAAATAATGAAACGTACTGTTGTCATTTGTCTCATACTTTTTCTTTGTAGTCATGCAACGACTGCAACCGGGATCTATGATTACAAGTTCCAAACCATATCGGGATTTGACTATAGCGGTGTATACAGTATAGTAGAGGATGTTAACGGGTTCGTATGGATCGTGAAGGCGGAGAATATTCTGCGTTACGACGGTTATAATTTTATCTCATACATCAATAAAATTCAGCAGAACGGTTCCGGGCTTATCCACTATTATGGCGCATTCCGTCATTCCAATGGAGATATTTATATCGCCAGTTCCAACGGTGTCTATCTCTATAGACCGGAAACTGACAGTTTTGACAAAGTCTATTCCTCCAATGTACGTTATATTTATGAGGATAGAAATGGCAATCTTTGGTTCGCTGACAACAACAACAATATAGGAATTTTCTTCCTTAAAGATTTTTCGTACAGACCTTTCATGATGAATGGCATCATTGCTCGAGGCAAAATGTTTACTTCACCGGAATGCGGTAACATATACATTATAACCAGTAATCGTCTTGCATGTGTTAACGATAAAACCGGAGAAATTACTTTTGCTCCCAATCCTTATCCAGGTGCCAAAATAGCCACTTTGCAGTATTTCGATAACAGTCTTTGGGTACTGACTGAGCGTAAGGGACTCTGGAGATACGGAAAAGACCAAAAATTTCATCTCATTTACACCTTTACCGATCCGTTGAATCAGACGGTAATTGCGCGTTGTATGATGCGTAATCAAACAGGAAATATATGGGTCGGTACCATGCAAGGTATTTTTATCATCAACCCTAAGACGAACAAAATGGCCATCTATCAGCATTCCAATACTTCGGGATCGTTGGTCAATAATTCCATATGGACGATTTCCGAAGACAGGATGCACAATATCTGGATAGGTACTTTCAGCGGAGAAATCAGCTTCTTACCCCACGATGCATCGAGTACATTCCATACTATCCGTTTCAGTGATTTCGGTTATTTGCAGAGTCCTGTAAGTGCCTTCATGATACAGGGTGACAAAATGTGGTTCGGTACGGAAGGTAATGGATTGTTCAAATATGAGGCTGATAAAGGAATCACAGCACATTATGCACAAAAAGACGGCAAAAATAGCCTGTGTGCCAATAATGTGAAGTCGATGATTCTTAACGGCAATAATCTGTGGATTGGTACCTATTTGGGAGGTTTGGACTGCATGAATACGCGCACAGGAGTCTTCACCAACTACAACAGCCAGAATCCCCACCGACGCATTTACAACGATCAAATCACGAAGTTGTGTCCTGAAGGCAGAGACGGATTCTGGATTCTCTATCAAACGATGAGTGAAACGTTTACCTATTTCTCGTTAACTGCAGACACTTCTGCTCACTATCATATCAGTTTTCCGAATGGGCTGTATGAGCAAAACCGACTGATTGACATAACACACGGGGACAACTGCCTTTGGTTAGCGACAAGCAGGTTCCTGGCCCGTTTTTCCATACCGAATCGGACTTGCAATTTTATTACCAAACCCATTGTACGAGACAATATTTCACAGCCTTATATCCGAGCCATCCATTTTCAGCCATCCACCGGTAAACTGTGGATAGGAACTCACAATGTCGGACTGATCGAATATGATATTAAGTCCAACAAGTACACATGCTATAATGACATACTCCGGTACGGGCAAGTGGCAATTTACAGTATGCAAGATGATAAGGAGGGTAATCTATGGTTGGGTACCAATAACGGTATTTACCGTTTCGACAAAGACCTGCACACGTTTAATCATTACGATACCTCCGATGATATTCAGGGCCTTGCTTTTTGTCCGCATGCTACATTCATTGACAACAAAGGCATTATATATATGGGCGGAACGGAAGGTTGTACCTGGTTTGATGCCAATCAAATCAAACGTAATGAATTCAGGCCCCGAACGCTGATATCTGACATACGAATTAACGATCATTCCGTTTACAAGATGTCGAGCGAGTATGCGGAAAAGATCAGTTCTGTCAGGGGTAAGCATCTACTGGATTTGAATTGGAACGAAAATAATATCACTATCGTGTTGTCTTCGAACAACTATCAGCTTTCAGCGAAAAACCGTTACCGTTATTGCCTTATACAGGAAGGGGTGTGGCCTATCCACAGGAGAAGACAAAGTTCCAACGACTGGTATGAAGTGGGGGCTAACGAGCGTTCCATTTCCATGCTCAATCTTCCTACCGGACACCATTTGTTCAAGGCCCAAAGTTGTAACAACGATGGTGTTTGGGGAGAAACGATTCAGCTTCGCATCGTTGTACATCCTATCTTTTGGGCAAGCATCTGGGCTTATTTGATATATGTACTTATTATAGGACTGATTACCACTTATTTTTTCATTTCAGCCAGACGAAACCGAGAGCTAAAAAACAAAATCTACCTTGCCAAAATGCGTATGGCAGAGGAAGAAAAGGCCAACCAGGCCAAGTTCCATTTCTTTGCGGATGTGAACCGTGAATTCAAGGAACCGCTTCTCCGACTGCTCAATACTGCAGGAGTGGAGAACGCTCAAACCATACAGTTGATGCAGCAAACCATGGACAACTACTCCAGCAAGTATTGTATTGATACCGGTGGGGAAAATAAGAAGAAAGCCATCGAAAGTCAATTGGAAAAGTTTACCCAGATGGTCAACTCCCGGATGGCAGAAGGACGGATTGATATTGACGAACTGGCTCTTGAGTTGGGCATGTCGAGACGTAAACTCTATAACTTCATTAAAGAAAATACGGGTAAGTCTATCATCGAATACATACGAAGTTACCGGATCAGTATGGCTGCCAAATATATGCTGGAGGAAAATCTGAGCATCAAGGAGACCATCGACAGGGTAGGGATAGAATCACAGTCGTATTTTATCAAATGTTTCCGTGAGGAATACGGAGATTCCCCTACGAACTTTGTTGCCAGAATAAGCGAAAATTCTGCCAAAATGAGTCATAAGAAGAAGAAATAAACCGCTAATTCTGCAATGTTGAAACAGATATTAAATATCAAACCAAATAAATCATTTTTATGAAAAAATTGTACTTTTTGCTTGAGTGCTATTTGCAGCACTCAACTTGAATGCCGTGGATTTTGAGTATGAGCTTGACACCGTCACCGGATTAGGTCAGCAGGTTGATGCTGAATAAAAAGGTCTTGTTATCCAAAACGGTAAGAAATATCTGAAGAAATAAAAACAGGAACTATCCTAAAATTAAATTAATAATTAAAATCATTAACATTTATGAAAAAATTTACTTTTTTAGCGCTCGGACTCGCTGCAGCCACGTGCGCTTTTGCACAAGATGACGATTATGTACTCGTTGAGATTGGTTCCGGTGCACAATACTATGAATACTGGGGCGATGATATGCTGGATACACTTGACGTAGACTTCACAACCTGGAATTATGATTCCATTCCTGACCCAGGATTGTCAGAAAGTGTGACAGCAGGTCACTCAGACATGATTATCGAAAGGGCAAAACTTGGTTTCTACAAATACACTATTTATGAGAATCGTCCCATCGATATGAATGGTACTGCTACCGCAACCAATGCTCTTTTCAATGGTGGCTATACACTTTTTAACGGAGTAAAAACCTCAAACGCTCTGATTGAGAACTCAAAGCGCCCAGCAATATATTTTCCTCATTATCCATACGGTATTGACAAAATTATTGTTACTGGTGTAAGTAACAAAACTGCACGAACCATGTTCTGGTCGTACAGATATGTTAGTGTCGACACCCAAGGAAATGACAGTATTTATTTTGCAGGTCTGCCTAACATGAACTTCGGCAACACCTACGATGAATATGTTGAAGAAATCAACAGCGAAATGGTAACTGACGTACATACCAGCCGTAACAGTACTGAATATTGGTTCATCACCCGTCTTCAGGTTATCCCAATGCCAGTACCAAAAGCAGCTCTTGAGAAAATAAAGGCTTCCACCTTCACATGCAGATCCGTTGCCAACGGTATCCTGATTCATGCCAGCGAAACCAGCAATGTTACTATTTACAGCCTGACTGGTGCGGTACTTCACCAAGTTACGGTATACGGTGGTGAACGTGAATTTGTAGCTATGCCTGCCGGTTTCTATCTGGTAAATAACCAAAAGGTTGTTGTTCGATAACCCCAAAAGTGCCTGAAAAATGGTTCTATCGTAAAGGACCATTTTCAGGCACATATTTTATTCTATAACCAACGGAATCAATCTAAATGAAGAAAACCCTTCTCATATTAGCCAGCCTGTCACTGATGGCATCAGCAACCGCTTACGCCAGATCTCACAACTATGCAAAAAAATATGTTCAGAGTACGGATACGTTTGCAATCATGCGTAAAAACCTGCGAGACAAGCTTATGCTCGGTCCGCTGAATTATGATCAGGGAAACTCTCTTGTTAAAACACAAATCAGCAAATTGGTTATAAATGCAACAACTTATCAAACCTATTTGGAGAAAGAACCTACGACTTATCTATGGAGCGATTATGCTGACTTAAAAGACAATATTACCAATACTCCCAAACATATCTACTACAGTTTACAGCGCCTGCATACCATGGCGCTGGCATGGGCTTATCCATCCTCCTCTCTCTATAAAGATTCAGCTCTTCTTGCGGATATCAAACGCAGCCTTGATTTTCTCTACGTCTATGCTCTAAATGAAAACACATCACTGATTGGTAACTTCTGGGAATGGCGTATTGGTGCTCCGCAGGAATACGCAGCTATTGTTTCCATTCTCTACGAAGAGCTGTCGGAAGAACAAATCGATCATTATGACAAAGCTTTCCAGACCCATGTCCGTTGGTTTACCAATAATGGTAATCTGACTTATGCAAATCAAGCCAGCATCTGCAGGAACCTGCTTTATATGGGCATACTTACCGGCAATGCTACTGACATACAAAATGCTCTAAATAAGGCAAAACGCGCCTTTTTGGATGAAACCACACTCAGTCAACGATTATCCGCACAAACCAAGTTTGAGAAAATAATTGTAGAACAAGGTGACTACCACAACTACAGCGGTGTGATGTTGAAGGAAGGCTTCTACGAAGACGGAACTTTCATTCAGCACGTGGCTATCCCTTACATTGGTTCCTACGGTTCCGAAATAATTCAGTTCGCAGCTGAGATGGTCCAGATGTTCAAAGGTTCAGGTTTTGAAGCACCTGACTATATGAAAGAAATCCTGCCAACCTGGATTAAAAAAGCCTATATTCCTTCCATCTACAAAGGTGAGATGATGCGTATGTTCATGGGACGCAACACATCTTCTTCGCACGATCCTCATGCGGCCGCGCGAGAGATAGGACTGAATATGTTTGAAACATCTTGTTTGATCAAGGATGAAGATGAACGTCAAAGTGTTGTCAATGTTTGCAAAGAGATGTACACTAAAAACTCCTACTACAATAGTATTTATGATGGTATGGATGCCATTATCAGCATGCCGCGTATTGACTCGATGATTGCTGCTGCCGACGAGGCTCCAGAACCTTATGTTTTCAATCTTGTTCTTGCTGCAGGAGACCGTATCATCCACGAGCGTCCCAACTTCCGATTAGGTATATCCATGTCGTCGAACCGAATAGGTAAGTATGAAGGATTCAGCGGCAACAACCTGAAAGGTTGGTATACGGGCGACGGAATGACTTATATTTATAACGAAAACGATCGTTCTCACTGGAAAAATTATTTTTCGTATGTCGATTTCTATCGAATGCCAGGTACAACCGTGGATGTGATTACTCGTACAACAGACCCTTCGAACATAGCCCTCTTCGATAATCCGGTAAATGCTCAATCATGGGTAGGAGGCGTGAGTCTTCGTGGTACGTACGGTGCTGCCGGAATGTCGCACGTAGGTGCCAAAAGCGATTTGGTAGCCAAGAAATCATGGTTCATGTTCGATGATGAAGTAGTTTGCATTGGCGCAGGTATCACCATGAGCGAAGATCGTAACGTGGAGACCATCGTAGAAAACCGTATGTCCACACAACCAGTCTTTATTGAAGAAGTACAACGCGTCAAGACCAAATCGAAAGAATTCAATTTTGAAAACCCTCGTTATGTTTATCTTACAGGAACAGGCGGTTACTATTTTCCACAGCCTTGTACACTTCACACTTATATCACGACCAACGGCTATACCGAATTTTACTTCAATCATGGTACTGCTCCAAAAGATCAGACTTACGAATATGTTCTTCTGCCGATGAAGTCAAAGGATGAAACCCGCATATATGCCGAGCATCCTGATATTGAAGTTCTTGTTAATACCGACCAGATACAGGCAGTTCGGGAAGATAGTCTTGGCATCACAGGTCTCAACTTCTGGAAGGCCGGAGAGATTGCCGGTATCCATTCTGACGGAGAAGCCTGCGTAATGTACCAACAAGTGGGCGATACATTGTATCTTTCTGTCAGTGACCCAACATGGAAACGCACTTCCCAAACGCTTACCATCAGTGGTGTTTACACTCTTCTCTCAGCAGACCCAAGTGACAAGGTTTCCTTGTCTTCAGAGAATCACTTCACCACGCTAACCATTGACACCAAAAACCGTATGGGTATGGGACAACAGGTCGTTTTGAGCGTGGAAGAACCTATGGGTATAGAATCTGTGATAGCCAATACAGATATTGTGTCATATACCATTTACGACTCACTCGGACGGTGCGTAGCAGTGGGAAATATTGGTCGTCAGCTCAATCAAAATGATATTAAGAAACTTCCTCGTGGCGTTTACATTGCAGTCTACCAAACCATTAACGGGAAGACCTTGGCCAATAAATTCATGTATTAATTAACAAAACAACTCACCAAAGATGAAACGATACCTTATAATATTCAGCGTCATACTTTCATTTACCTTTTCACTTCAAGCAAACGTTTCGGACAAGACATTCGAGACCATGCGCAAAAACCTGCGAGACAAGATTGTATTAGGTCAGCTTGATTATGATGCCAATGATCCTTTGATAAGGGCTTGTCTGGATAGTATAGCCAGACAAGCTGCTGCTTATCACGAATCCATGATAAAAAATCCAACTGACTACTTGTGGACTGATTTGAATTATCTGGTTGACGAAAAAGAATACACCCCATACCACGTTCACAAATCCTACAAGCGTTTACATACAATGACTTTGGCATGGGCGTATCCATCCTCTCCATTTTATCATGATTCCACTTTACTTGCTGACATCAAGACGGGTCTTGATTTCCTTTACAAAAAGGCTTTCAATGAGAATACACCTATCACAGGTAACTGGTGGGAATGGCGTATCGGTATTCCCACCAGTTACGCTCACATTGTATCTGCTCTATATGAAGAACTTACCCCAGAGCAAATCAAGCACTACGAATTGGGAGTACAGAGACATGTCCGTGAGTATGCCAAGACGGGTAATCTTACGTTTGCCAACCAAGCCAGCATTTGTCGGAACTTACTCTTTATGGGCATCCTGACTGGCAATGAACAAGATGTTATGGCGGCTATGCAGCATTCTGTTCGTGCTTTCGTTGATGAGACTACAATCGAGCAACGTAACCAGGCACAAGAGGCTTACGAGCAAATTGTTCGTGAACAAAGCTGCTATCAACACGACCATATTGTTTGGAAAAAAGAGGGATTCTACGAAGACGGAACCTTCATTCAGCATGTTGCCTTGCCGTATATTGGTACGTATGGTACCGAGGAAATAGAGATGGCTGCCGATATGGTCAAACTATTCAAAGGTACCAATTTCACCGTTCCTGAAGAAATAGTTAATATTCTTCCTACATGGATAGACAAGGCTTATCTTCCAGCCATCTACAAGGGCGAGATGATGTTGATGTTCATGGGGCGAGGCGTATCGCGCAACCCATACAATAACGCTGGACTTACCGCTTTGAATATCTACGAATCTCTTCCGATTCTGAAAAACGAAACCGACAAACAGCGTATCACCAATATTTGTAAAGAAATGTTTACTGATAATACACATTTCTCCAATATCTACGGAGATATGGATATGATGGTTGACAAACCACGTATCGATGCCCTGATGATAGCCGGAAAAGAAAAGGTGGAGACTCCGTTCAATATAGTACTTGCTGCAGGAGACCGCGTTATTCACCAAACGAAGGATTTCCGATTTGGACTGGCTATGTCATCCAATCGCATTGGCAAATTTGAGGCAATGAAAACCACAAGCAAAGCCGAGAATCAAAGAGGTTGGTATTCGAGTGAGGGTATGACTTATATATACACAGACTCTGACCGAAGCCACTACTACTGCTATTTTGATAGTATTAATTCATATCGCATTCCGGGAACGACGGTTGATCTTATTCCGCGCGAAGAAGGAAACTCGAGCATGATCCTTTTCAATCATTCTCCAAAGGCTCCGGATATCGCCCGTGCCGGTGGCGTGATGTTGCGGGGATTATATGGTACCGCTTGTATGCAAGCACTTGGATCTGTAAGCAATATCGTAGCCAAGAAATCGTGGTTTATGTTCGATAACGAAGTTGTTTGTCTGGGTGCCGACATCAACTTACAGGACGAGCGGGAAGTGATTACCACTATCGAAAACCGTCGTACGACCCTTCCGCTTTTGGTCAACGGTAGGGAGTTGAAGGATAATTATGAATTAACGTTCAAAAATTCTCATTACGCATATTTGACTGATTTGGGAGGCTATTTCTTTCCTCAGCATTGCACGCTGCATACCAACGCTACAACGGCGGGTTACACCGAACTCTATTTAAGTCACGGTACGGCTCCTCAAGGAGCAACCTATCAATATGTACTTTTACCCACATTTACAGAAGGAGAGACAAAAGCATATGCCAAGAAACCGGATGTCAAGATACTGGCCAATAACAACAAGGTACAAGCCGTTACTGAAAAAGCTCTCGGCATTACCGGCATCAACTTCTGGGCCGCAGGCAAAGCTGCGGGTATAGAATCGGACGGAAAAGCCTGCGTGATGAAACAAAAACAGAGTGACACGATGTATCTCAGTATAAGTGAACCAACCTGGAAACGGTCTTCTCAGACAATCATTCTGGACAGAAAGTATTCACTGGTTTCGGCTCAGCCTGCAGGTATTGTGACCGTTTCGCAAAATAAAGGCAAAACCATCCTTGTTATTAACACCACTGACCGCATGGGAATGACACTGGAATTAGTTTTACATGCTGTTAAAAACGGAAAATAAAGAATCATGAAACGTATAATATTTCTGATGTCATTTCTTATGACGATAGGTTCCGCTTTTGCGCTTGAGCCGTTCACGACCGTTCATTTGTATCCAGATGGAGTTCCCGATTCAAATGGATATACTGAACAGGAATATACCGATGATTTAGGCCGTATCTTTTTCACCACCGATGCCCGTTTTGATCTATACGTACCAGAAGGCAAGGAGAATATACCTGTCCTGCTCTGTTTCCCGGGAGGTGCTTACCGGTTAACCTCCGCTTACGGAGAAGGGAAAACCGTAGCAGAATATCTTGTCACCCGTGGATATGCAGTTGCTGTACTCAAATATCGATTCCCGAATACACATACCGAGGTGCCAATTCACGATGCCATCCGTGCGATGGAGATTCTGCGTGACAACGCTGAAACATGGCATCTGAACCCGCATAAAATCGGGGCTATGGGCTTCTCGGCCGGAGGACATCTCTGTTCTTCTCTTCTGACGAAATACACTTCCGAGAAATCACGTCCGGATTTTGGCGTGCTGTTTTATCCGGTCATTTCAATGAATCCGGCCATTACTCACCAAATGACCCACGATCTGTTGTTGGGAGAGAATCCTACACATGAGATGGAAGATCTTTGGTCTACCGACAAATGTGTTACAAAGGACACTCCTCCATGTCTGATTTTTGCTTGTCAGGATGACAACACTGTAGCCGTTGAGAACAGTATCCTTTTCTATCAGGCTCTTACCCGAAATCACGTTACAGCAGGAATGATACTTATGCCAACCGGTAAGCACGGCTGGGGCTTCAATTATCAGTTTGACGGTCGAGAAGTTGTTGAACACGCCTTGATGCAATTCCTCTCTGAGAGATAAAAAACACAAAAACATAATAATATGAGACGAGCATGTTTGTAAAAACGTCCAAGTTTATGAAAGTTTTAAGTAGCGAGAGCAGAGGCGAAGTTTACTTCGACTATGCCGAGTCACGCAAAACTTTTGTTCCGAAGGAACTACAATCTGACATGCGAGTTACATATAACCTTAGACAAAAAAAAATTATCGTATGAAAAAATTATTGTCCATTGTCGGATTTGGAGTTCTGGCATTTACTGCTTTTGCTCAGCAAGCCACAGTAAATGAGAAGGTTCTGAATGTCCCCACATATACTTTCTCTGATCCAAATCCCGTAGCAGCATTGTCAGCCCAATCAGGAAGGCCCACCTATCCTTATTTCCGCTTTGACGGGTTCTCGGCAAAAAGTGTCGATCAGGACTGGAAGGTGGTTGAACTGGAAAATCCTTACATCAAGGTGTCGATTCTGCCTCAGATGGGGGGTAAAATATGGGGTGCCATTGACAAGACAACTCAAAAGGAATTCATCTATCAGAATCATGTGATGAAGTTCCGTGATATTTCCATGCGTGGTCCATGGACTTCAGGTGGTATAGAATTCAACTTCGGTATTATCGGACACGTTCCAACCACGGCAACTCCTGTAGATTACAAGAAGCTGACCAAGGAAGACGGAAGCGTTAGTTGCTATGTATCCTCCTACGAATGGATAACCGATACATGGTGGACAGTAGAAATTAATCTACCCCAAGACAAAGCATATTTCACCACTAATGTTATCTGGCATAACGCCTCATCCATCAATCAACCATACTATCAATGGATGAATGCGGCATATTCTGTTCGTGGAAATGCCCACTTCCTGTACCCGGGCAATGCTTCCATCAATCACGATGGAAAGTGGGATAGTTTCCCTATCACAAAGGCCGGACGTGACATCTCATGGTACAAAAATATGAATTTTGGTCCAGATATGTCAGTGCATGTATTGGGTTACTACAACGATTTCTATAGCATCTATTGGGAGGATAAGGGTTTCGGTTCTGTCCATATGGCCAATTATGGTGACAAACTTGGTATGAAGTATTTCCTATGGAGCCAGGCAAGAAGCGGCAGTATTTGGGAAGACTTGTTGACAGATACAGATGGTCAGTATGTTGAAATGCAATCAGGACGTATGTTCAGTCAACCGAATCATGCCAGTGCTTATACCCCGTTCAAGCATACAGCTTTCCAACCGCAAGCCACCGACATGTGGACCGAATACTGGTATCCTATCAAAAATACGCGAGGCATTGTTAAATCGAGCATTGTTGGTGCATTGAATGTGGTTCGCGAAGACGGGCAACTGAAACTTTATTTCTCTCCTTTGCAGAAACTGGATACGGAGATGAGAATCTATGCAAACGATCAACTGGTTGCCACATTGCCATTGCAAGCCGAAGTACTCGAGACATGGGAGAAATCAATTCCGGCAACGGGAGATTTTGCAAAAGCAGGAAAACTGCGAGTGATTATCGGTGACGAAGATCTTGTGTATTCAGAGTTGCCGGAAGATAATGTTACCGAACGTCCGCTGGAAACTCCTGCTGACTTCGATTGGGAATCGGCTTACGGCCTTTACCTGATGGGAGAGCAGTGGATGAACCAGAAAAAATATGTGGAGGCAGAAGAGAGCTTATGCAAATCGCTAACCAAAGAACCTTATTGCGTACCAGACTTACAACTTTTGGCCAGTATCTGTTGGCGTGAAGGACGATATGAAGAGGGTTTGGAGTTTTGTCGGAAAGCACTCTCCATCAACACCTATGATGGAACTATTAATTACGTCTATGGACTTTGCAACCAGGCATTAGGCAACAATATTGTTGCCAAAGAAGGTTTCTCGATGGCCACTCGCGATATGTCAGTAAGATCTGCAGCCTACGAGAAACTGGCAGAGATGTATCTGATTGACGGTGATTGGAAAAAGACTGAGGAATTTGCTTTAAAGTCATTGGAAACCAATACCCACAACTTAAGTACACAACGTCTGTTGGCTGCCCTTTACCGCAAGAGTAATCAACCGGAAAAGGGTAAAGCCATTCTGGCAACCATTCTGAAAGAGGCACCTCTCTATCATCCTGCCCGTTATGAAGATTATCTCGCAGGAGAGTTGACTAAATCGGAATTTACAGGTGGTATTACAACCGAATCTGCGCAAGAAGTTTACGTGGAATTGGCAAGTTGGTATGAAGTTATTCATGCATACGATGAAGCCATCGAACTCCTGTTGTGCGCCAAGGATTACCCTATAGCCAATTACCGTAGAGCTTATGATTTGCATCTTCAAGGCAACGGGAATGAGGCCATGGCAGCCCTCGAACTTGCCAACGGCCAATCCGCTGCGCTGGTTTACCCTCATCGTCCAAGCACATTGCCGGCATTGATTTGGGCCAACACGCAATTACCGTCATGGAAGGCTAATTATTACCAAGCATTGATTTATTACGGCAATCAGCAAACCAGGAAGGCTATCGAATTACTCAATACATGCAATGGTGCTGATTTTGCGCCTCTGTTCCTTACCCGTGCATCAATGAAAACCGGAGAGAAAAAACTGGCAGACCTGAAGCAAGCGGAAAAACTCGATAAATCATGGCGTGCAGGACTAGCGTTGATAGACTATCATCTATCTGTCGGTCAATCTATTACAGCTTGCCAGACAGGCAAACAATATGTTAAATTGTATCCAGACAATTATTATATAGGATTGAAATATGCACAGGCTTTGTGTAGTGATGAACAATTTGCGACTTGCATTACTTTCCTCAAGAAACTGCAGGTTCTGCCATACGAAGGATCTAAGGCTGGAAGAGAAATTTACCGTTCTGCATATCTCAGTCAAGCTATCGATATGATGAAAGCCAAGAAATACAGTGCTGCGCTGAAGTCTATTGATCAGTCCAAACTATGGCCTGAGAATATAGGTGTAGGAAAACCATATGAGGACAAAATTGATGCCCGTATGGAGGATTATCTCGAAGCACAAATTATGCTCAAAAAGGGTGATAAACAAAAGGCAAATGAACTTCTTGAAAAGGTGACTAGTATTCCATCTTCCCAGAAAGAAATCTGTGCAGCTGATGCACTTGCAGCCATAGCTTTGCGTGATTTGGGTAAAACTAAAGAGGCAGAGCAATTAGTTTCTTCATGGAACAATAATAGCCCTGAAAATCAGATGGTTAGATGGATTAAAGCTGTGTATGCAGGAACTCAGATAAATAAAGCCCTTCCGGAAAAGAGTGATGATCCTGATCTTGCTTTAATAGTTCGGTTGCTGGCTAAATGAAGTTAAGGCTTCATAATGAAAAGACAGGCGGCAAAAAGAAACATTTGCCGCCTGTCTTTTTATTATTTGAACTGACTTTTTGTTTGCACAAATTAAAAAAATGCCTCGACTGAATTTTTATCCCAAAATGGCCAGAACCTGGTTTTTCTGCACCTGTTTACCTTGTTCAACATCAATCTGAAGCAATTTACCGTCAAACATCACTTTCACGGGTTCAAATCCATAATAAGTCTGTACATAGCATATCGTATCACCAGTCTTATATGGAGTTCCGACAACAGGAGCCGTCGATTTTTCCAGCAAGTCAACCTGCCATACCACCTGACCACTGCAAGGAGCCTGGACAGGTTCAGCTGTCGGAGTATTCTTACGGATATCCTCTATATCGATACTTGGAACCTCAATCACCGGACGAACCACAATCTTGGCTGCGCCTGCTTTTTCCTTGGCCTGTTCCAACTCTTGTTCAAAACGATTCTTGGCTACTC